>UQMO01000043.1 GCA_900542125.1 uncultured Collinsella sp.
CTCGCGCGAGTGGGTGCTGGATACCGAGCCCACCGACGGGCAGATTCAGGTGGCGCACAAGGGGCGCACGTGGTTCGAGATCGAGATAGCCGGCGTGACGGCGCACGCAAGCCAACCATGGAAGGGCGCGGATGCCGTCGCCGCCATAGCCGAGGTCGTGTGCTCGCTTCGCCATGCGTTTGCGGAGCTGCCCGTGCATGATGAGCTAGGGCCTTCGACTATCACGTTTGGCGAGATCGAGGGCGGGTATCGCCCCTATGTGGTGCCCGACCACGCCAAAGTCTGGGTCGACATGCGCCTAACGCCGCCGACCGACACGGCAGCCGTGACTCGCATGGTCGAGCAGGCCATTGCCGCAGCGGAGGCGGCGGTTCCCGGTTGCCATGGCAGTTACACCGTGACGGGCGACCGCCCCGCCATCGAGCGCGACCCGGGCTCTCCCCTTCTGGCAGCGCTCAAGCACGCGGCAGATGGCGTGACGGGCGCGGACACGGCCGTCGGCTTCTTTACCGGATACACCGACACCGCCGTTATTGCCGGCAAGACGGGCAACCGCAACTGTATGAGTTACGGTCCCGGCTCGTTGGCGCTCGCGCACAAGCCCAACGAGTACGTGCCCCACGCCGATATCGCTCGCTGCCAGAACGTGCTGGTCGCACTCGCCGACAACACACTCTGGGACGCGGACAGCCAAGTTGGGGCATAATAAGCCGCGAACAAACCGACTCACACGTTAGGACCGCCCATGAAAGCACTTCCGTTTCCCTGCATCCGCCCGGCTCAGGACCGCGTGCTCGAGGCGCTGCATGCGATGGGCGGCATCCTGAGCGGTAACGATTCTCTGCGCGGCGCGATTGCCGATGGCCTGATGCTCAAGGATCCGGGCGCGGCGTATTACGTGTACGAATGCTCGGGAGAGCCGGGGCGCGTGACGGGCGTCGTGGCGATTTGCCCGATTGGCGCGCTTGCGGGCGGCGAGGGCGATGCCAGCGCCGACGTGGCCGCCGCGTGTGCGATCGCCGAGCTCAAAGTTCAGCCCCGTCCCGTGTCGCTCGCCTACGAGGCATCGCCCGTTATGGATATCATCCTGGGTGCCGCCAAAGAGGGCGCCTCACTCTACGCCGTCACCGACCCTGCCGGCATTACGCACCGCGTGTGGGAGGTCAAGCGCGAGGACGCCGTCGGGGCCATCCGCGCCATGCTCGATCAGGCGCCCGAGCCGGCGCTGGCAGATGACCCCACCTACGCCGCCGCTCTGACCGGAGCGTCGCAGCTCCTAGCCGACGAGGCCCGCGCCGACGGCACATATACGGGCAAGGAGCCGTTCAACTTCACCGTGGCCGCGCTCTTCCCTGCCGCGCAGGTCAGCGGCGCCGCACCGCAGGTCCCGACGGGCCTGCTCACCCACCAAGTCGCGCGGTTCTAGAGGGCTCAAGCGCTCAGTACAAAACTCGGCACCCAAACGAACAAGGGGCGGGGATGCAATGCCAACGCATGCATCCCCGCCCCCTT
Source organism: uncultured Collinsella sp. (assembly GCA_900542125.1). Lineage (GTDB taxonomy): Bacteria > Actinomycetota > Coriobacteriia > Coriobacteriales > Coriobacteriaceae > Collinsella. The sequence continues at coordinate 1,513 of UQMO01000043.1, forward strand.
CGCATCGAGCAAGTATGCCGGCGACCCATGCACCGCGCTCGCGCTACCCGCGCTGCGGGCCCGCTGCCGCCACGAGCGGCTCCAACCCCAGCTCGCGCGCGTAGTCTTCCTGCGTAAAGATCTCGACCAGTTCAAACATATCCGTCGCATCGTCAAACGCAAAATGCAGCACGGAGCAATTGCCCGGCACGCGGTCGCGCTCATCTGCCGCCGCGCCCTTCACGTGGTCCATAAACTCTTTGATGGCCGACCCGTGGCTCACCGCCAGCACGCACGTATGGTCCGGACGCTGCATGAGCTCGGTTAGCGTCGCGACCATGCGCTCGCGCACCTGCATCTGACCCTCGCCGCCAAACTGGCGATAGGAGTCGCGCCACGGGCGCTCGGGCATCAGCATCACGCGCTCGGCCTCAAAGTCGCCAAAGAACCACTCGCGCAGGCCGTCCAGGCGCTCGTACGCCAGACCCGGCCACAGATTGGCGATGGTCTGCTCGGTGCGATGTAGCGTGGAGGTGTAGGCGTGATCGGGCTCAATGCCGCGCGCACGCAAGAACATGCCGGCGCGCGCCGCTTGGCCGCAACCAAGCTGCGTGAGCGGCGAGTCGCTCCAGCCCTGAATAATGCGCTTGAGGTTAAATATTGTCTGCCCGTGACGAACCAGATACAGGTCTTTATTCATAGGGGTCCTTTCGTTCGTTACCAATCAAGGAGCGAAAACGCCCCGTCGCGATAGCCAAAATGAAGCACGGCACCGTTGTCGGGCATCTCTCCCCCGCCGGCCACATACTCAAGAAACTCCCGGCAGGCAGAGCCGTGGGAGACTACCAGCACACAGTTATGCTGCGGCCGGTCCATGATACGGGACAGCGCCGCGACCATGCGCGACCGAAGTTGCGCTTCCGACTCGCCACCAAAGGCAACCGGATAATCGCCCAAGGGCTGCGGCGGCATCTCGCGGTTTGATGTACCCTCCAGCGAGCCCAAATGCCACTCACGCAGGTCGTCGACCAGCTCTATGGAACAGCCTTCGCCAGCAATAAGCTCTGCCGTATGCCGCGCCCGGCCCAGCGGAGAGGAATACACGTGCTCGAAGGTCACGCCACGCACCTCAAACGCCGTGCGCGTCGCAAGCGCCTGCTCGCGCCCACGCGCCGTCAACGGCGAATCATGCCAGCCCTGCAAAATGTTCCGCACATTGAACTCAGTCAGCCCATGCCGCACCAAATACAAATCGGCCACATGCCCTCCCCTCGAACCACCGCAATGGGGACAGGCACCTTTGTGGTGGTTTTACAGCCATCGAACCGCGCCGCACAACTACACCAGCACGTCGGCCAGCGGGCGCTTGGGCACGTGATGCACCTGCGCCTCGTCGCGCCAATAATTGATAGAACCGTCGGGGTTGGAATCGATCGGGTCGATAACCTGCGTCTCGGCCGGCACGCCAAAGGCCATGATCAGTTTGAGCTCGTACTTGTCGTTATCGAGCCCCATCATATCAATCGCGCGGGGCGTGAAGGCCTTGAACATGCAGGCCGCCACCTCGGGCGTGGCGCTGCGGGCGGCGAGCATCATCGTCTGGGCGGCAATGCCGGTGTCGACCTCGGTGATGGGCGCGGCCGGCTTGCCCGGAACGGCGCGCTCGGCAAGAATCGCGATATAGCCGGTCGGCCGCTCGCCCTCATCGGGACCCGGCCAATCCTTGAGCGCGCCGGCCCACGCGAGCTCGTCAAACACGCGTGCGCAGTCCTCGGCACCGCTCACCACATGAAAGCGCAGGCGCTGAGCGTTGGCGCCGCAGGGAGCCAGGTGCGCCAGTTCCGCCAGCTCGAGCAGAAACTCACGCGGCACGCGCATGGACTCGTCAAAGCGACGGCACGTGCGGGCACGGCGGACCAGTGCGTCAAACGCGTCCAGGCCAAGCTTCTCGCAACCCTGCTTTGCCATCGACTCGGCGCTCACCGGCGCCGCGGGAACTGCTTCGTTCATAGAGACCCCCAATAAAAGCCAATTGTCCTTAGGAAAATCTAACCTAAAACGTAGGCAATAACGAACAGGGCTGCAATGTTCTACACTTGTTGAATAGAAAATCGCGACGTGGGGAACAGCGGAAACAATTCGGGGCCTTTGGGTTACGTTTCGCCCTCCCCGACCCATACGCCAGCGCCTTTAGGCGATACTGGTTGTAACGATCAAGGCTTACGCCGCACGGAAAGGAGACACTATGGGCATCTTTGAGAACGATGACCAAAAATCGAGCCAGTTTGGATTTGACGAGAAAAGCATGGCGGGCAAAGCCGTCAAGGCCGTACGCTGGATCTACGCCATCACGGGCGTCTTAGCGCTCATTGCTGGCATCGCGCTGCTTTTTGCACCCGCCAAGTCCCTCGTCTTTTTGACGACTGTCCTGGGTTTTTACTTTGTAATCACTGCTGCCATCAGACTGTTCACTGCCATTTTTGAGCCGCTGCTGCCCACCGGCTGGCGCGTGACGAGCATCATCTCCAACCTGCTCATTATCTTGGGCGGCGTCATAATCCTGCGCAACCAGGCCTTCTCGACCGCGACGCTCACCACGATGGTGGTTATCGTGGCCGGCTTTGGCTGGATTGTCGAAGGTGTCATGTCCATTCTGGAGTCCGAGCTTTCGTCCAACCGCGCCCTCGCTATCCTGAGCGGCGCACTCTCCATCATCGCCGGCATGTTCGTGTTTATCTATCCGCTGTGGTCGGCCAAGATGCTCGTTATCTTTAGCGGCGCCGCGCTGCTGGTGTTTGGCGTTACGCTGATTGTTCGCGCTATTCAATTTGGCAAACTGGTGCACTAGATGCCACGAACGCTCTTTATTGATGCCGACGCCTGCCCGGTCACGCGCGAGTCGATTGATTGCGCGCGGCGGGCGGGCGTCGCCGTCGTTATCGCCGGCAACAGCACGCAAAACCTGGAACGCCACATTCGCCGCGACGACCCGCGTGATGCCGAGCACGCGCGACGCGGCTTTTGGGTCACGACGCTCGATGTGAGCGTGGGCGCCGACAGCGCCGACTTTGCCATTGTCGAACGCCTGCAGGCGGGCGACGTGGTCGTGACGCAGGACATTGGCCTGGCGAGCATGGTGCTCGGCCGCGATGCCGCCGCAATCGGTGTGCGCGGGCGTGTGTACGACAAAGCAACCATCGACATGCAGCTGTTTATTCGTCACGAGGAAAAGAAGGTGCGTCGCGCTGGCGGTCGCACCCGCGGGCCGGCAGCCTTCACCAGCGAAGACCGCGCCCGCTTTAAGCGCAACCTCACCGAGCTGCTGCACTAACCAAGATAGATTTTTGGGCTTAGAGACCAAAGGCAGAGAGAACGATTCCCCAACCGGCGCCGATGACGTACATCATGACCAGGAACATGACGTTCTCGCGGGCACTGCGGTTGGTGCGGAACAACACCAGGTAGCCCACGCCGGCGGAGATAAGCGTGCCGGCGAGCATCGGTGCCAGCTGTAGCGCGCCCTCCAGGTACAGCTGCGTAATGACCACGCTCGCCGAGCAGTTGGGGATCAGGCCGACAAGCGCCGAACCCAGGACGGCGAGCGTCTCGTTGCCACGCAGGAACTGCTCGATCGCGGACTCGCCGAAGGTCTCGAGCACGGCGACCAGAATCAGCGTCACCAGAAAAATGAATACCGAGACCTGCACGGTGTGCGAGATCGCGCTGCGGATGATCGACAGGACAGGCGTCCCTTCGTGGGAGTGACCGTGGTCGTGCCCATGGCCGTGGTGGTGCTCATGCTCGCCCGTGTGACCGTGGTCATGGCTGTGTCCGTGGTCGCGCTCGTGTTCATCTTCATCATCATCGCAACCGCAATGGTCGCGCTCGCACAACTCGTGGATGTGGTCGGCGCTCACGCCCGCCTCGGCCACCTCGTCGATGATGTCACCGCCAGTGTGGTCGTCGTGCGCGCAGTTCACGTGGGCCGGGTTGGCCGCGGTTCCCAGCACGGTACGGCGAATCGCCGCATGCGCGCGAGCGTTGCGGCGCAGACCGCGAATGGCGGCATCTACGATAAAGCCCGTGACCAGTGCGATCAGCGCTTTCGAAGCCAAAAGCATCGCCATAGTCTGCACGGGAACCTGCTCGGCAAGTAGCAGCGGCAGCATCTCGTCGGAGGTCGAAAGGAACACCGCCACCAACGTGCCCAAGGTCACGACGCGACCGGCGTACAGCGTTGCCGCCATGGCCGAAAAGCCGCACTGCGGCACCATACCCAGCAACGAGCCAACCACGGGACCCGCGGCGCCGGCGCGCTTGATGGCCCCGTTAACGCGGTCGCCCGCGACGTGCTCCAAGGTCTCGAGGGCCAGATACGTCACCAACAAGAACGGCAGCAGCGAGAGCGTGTCCTTGCCGGCGTCGAGCAGAATATCAATCAGCAAATCCATGACGGATGGAACCTTTCGTGTCTTTCGGCAGCATTGTAAAAGTCCTAGCGGTCAACTAGGGTATTGTAGTTGTCCTAGGCGCGATGCCAATAGTTGCCCATGGTAAACTATCATCTCGCCACATCTTAATGACCCTGAGCCGCACGACGCGGCCCATCCAAGGAGCAGTTATATGAACGTTTCACAAGCACTCGAATACGAGCGCCAGCCGTTTATTCCCATGTTTATCTATGGCGATCACGGCGCCATGGAGTCCGAGCGCCAGAAGGGCGAGGAGGCCCTTAAGGTGCTCGAAACCGAATACTTTACCGCCGAGGGCGACCCCAGCTTCGACTTTGCCACCGTGCGCGACCTGGCTGACCGCAACCGCGACCTGTGCGACCAGATCGGCGAGGCACGCCTACGCAACGTGACGCCCGCGACGCTTTCGCGCGGCCTGTCCGATGCCGACACCTGCGCGGCCATCGGTAAGATGCAAAAGCGCACCGCCGCGTCGGTCATGCGCGAGATCCGCGGCGACCGCGACGCGCTCGGCGTGGCCTACGCCCGCAAGCCCATCCAGGGCACCGTGCTCGGTATCGACATCGAGACCACCGGCCGTGCACCCGAGCGCGGCTACATCATCAACGTGGGCTGGGAGATCATGGAGCTCACCAGCGACGCCGTCCCGCACGACGCCGAGGCACACTACTGCGGCCTGCCCGACATCTACCGCGGCGAGGATGTGCCGTTGTCGAATATCCACCACATCACCTGGGACGACATCGACGGCAAAAAGCCATTCCGCGAGAACAAGGAACTGCAGAAGCAGCTGCTCAAGCTTATGAAGAAGTACCCGTACATGGCACACAACGCCGCCTTTGAGGACAGCTGGTTCAAGATCCACCTGGACGGCTACGCCGAGGCACGCCGCGCGGGTAAGATTATCGTCATCGACTCGCGCCAGATCTGCCGCAGCCTGGACGCCGACGTGCGCTCGCTCCCCCGCGAATCCGCGCCCGCCGCGCTCGAGAACTGGGCCCGCCGCCGCGGCACCCTCGCCGCCGACGCCAACGAGCAGCATCTGGGCTTGGACGACACCGACCTCATGCTTCGCACCGTCCAAGCCGAGTTCAACCTCAAGAACCTATTCGCGAAATAACCGATCCATCTGCGGGAGCGCCTGCCAGGCACAGCGCAATCCGTCTGGGCACACCGGCACGCAGTAAACTAGGGCGCAGCCTTATGGCTGCACCCTAGTTTTCATCAAAACGAGCAAATACGCGTGCTTCACATAGTCGGCAGGTTGGCCCACCTACATTTTTCGAGTTGTTCGGCCAGCTGAACCACTAGTCAAGGCCCCTTGAACCGCAATCGAAGCTATAGTCGCCTTAATTTCGCATCCAAGCCCCAGAAATCTACCTGAATCAATTCGAATAGGACGTTGCGATCGCACCATTTGTATAGGAGAAGGCCGAATAACTCAAATTATGTTGGTGAGGCATCTGAGCGGTCGGTAAAAACGCTTAGAAGCTACGAATCCGCAACTAAAGTTCATCAAAATAGGGGCAGCCGGCAGAAACCTCCCCAGCCAAAGCTGCTCCCTCAATACGACAGCTCAAAACCCACCGTTCGCAGAAGATAAGCCGCGCCCCAATACCGTTGCCCGAAGTTTCGGACGTATGTGGCGTCCGCTATGCCATCATGCGCGTATGGGAATCGTTCTGTCACATACCACGGCACGCGCTGTATACCAAACAGCCAACTCGCTCGCAAGCTACGCGACCGGTCCCACACCTATGGAAAAGATCAGGGTGTCTACGCCGACCACGTCCGACCTGGAAGCGGCACGAGCATGGCTCAACAGAAAGAATGTCGATTCTGAACGCGTCCATGTGCTGACGTTTTCCAATAATGCCAAAAGGCACCGCAAGGGCTGCATCTGCCACTGCACGCGCTATACGTTTGATGCAGAAAGCTACTTAGAACTCGAGCCGAACGTCTACATCGTCGATATCAAGCTGTGCGCGTTAGAAGCAACAGCCGACCTCAACCTTTCGGAGCTCGTTGAGTATTACTTTGAAATCTGCGGCTCCTACGCGCTTGGAACGTCCGACGAAACTCAATATCGCGAGCGCCCAGCCCTAACCAGCGTTGAAGAGCTCAGAGCCTTCTTTTCAGAGGCATCGGGGTATCGTGGATCTAATAAAGCGCTTAAGGCACTTTCTTATGTACGCGAAGGCTGTCGCTCCCCACTCGAAACGGCGTTTGTCATGATGCTGACAATGCCCAAGTCAATGGGTGGCTTAGCCATACGCGCTATCAAAACGGATTATCCGATCCCAGTCCCCAAAAGATACGCCGCCCTAACGCGACGGACGGTTTTCTACCTCGACGCGCTGCTCGAAAATTCGATGACCGATATCGAATACAACGGCTTTTACCACGACGAGCCCGAGCAGCAATCAATTGACGAGGAGCGCCGAAACACGCTGCGAAACATGGGATATGCCGTTATCACAGTTAGTCGTCATTCATTTTTCAAGCAGTCCGCTTTTAGGCGGGTCATGGAAGCGATTCGCATTCGCGAGAAAATCTGGCCCGGTCGACTCCCGGATAACTTCGCCATCCTGCAAGAAAATCTTCGTCAATTTGTCTTGCGGCGCTACTTCGAATACGGTCGCCGCGTCCTGGAGACACTCAAAGAAGAAGAGGCCGCCAAGCGCGAAATTGCAAGCCAATATCCGCAAGCTGATGACCCGAGCATCAACGATGTGCCCGAACCCGACGACATGCAACATGTCGGGGCCCTTGCTGAGGAAATCAATGGGCCTTGGGAATGCGACATGTTCGCAAAAATCGATGAAAACCGCACGGAAGACGACACGATTATTGATCTAATTGAGAATTCGCTCTTCTAAAGGCGATCTCTGCGGATGTCCACCTACATTTTTCGACTTATTCGGCCACCGATGTACCAGATTGGCTGAAGCAATGCTCGATATAACTTTAGATAAAACTGATTCTGCAGGAACTCCCGTAGAGGAAGAACTGATTCTCGCGGTATTTAACACGATAAAGTACAAATATGAACAGTTCTAATGCTTCTCAAGGTGGCTTTCTTAGCATGCTGGCCGAACATCTCGAAATATGTTGGCGAACATTGCGTCGATGTCTCCCAACCCACAGAAAATCGCAGAGGCGGCAAGCAGTCATCGAAATTAACGCAAATTGTATTGACATATGAACATGCGCTCATATAATTGGAAATTAGTTATATGAGCGCATGTTCATATGAAAGGATATTGCAATGAGCATCCGCGTTGATGAAACGAAACCCGACATCGAGGCCACCGAACCCGCGATCCCCACCACCTGCTCGCCCGAGGACCTTCCCGACGAGGAACTTCTCTACGACCTCGCCGACCTGTTCAAGGTCTTCAGCGACACCACGCGTATCAAGATCCTTTACGCCCTCATGGGCTGCGAGCTCTGCGTGGCAGACATCGCCGAAGCGACCGAAACCTCGCAGTCGGCAGTATCGCACCAGCTGCGCACACTCAAGCAGTCGCACCTGGTTAAATTCCGGCGCGACGGGCGCAATATCCTCTACTCGCTCGCCGACGACCACGTCTACACCATGCTCAACCAGGGCATGAGCCACATCTGCGAATAGCAGCCAACCACGGTACCAGCGCGGCCTGCACCCAAGCCGCAAATACAGGGAAAGGAACCCACCATGAAAAAGCAGTTTAAGCTCGATGAGATCGACTGCGCCAACTGTGCGCGCGAGCTTCAGGACGAGCTGGCCAAGCTCGATGGCGTCAAGTCCGTTTCGGTCAACTTTATGACCCAGAAGCTGACGCTCGAGGCCGATGAAGCCGAGTTCGACGAGGTCCTCGACCGCGTTGTGGAGTTCACCGCCGACGCCGAGCCGGACTGCGAGATCATTCTCTAGCCCAAGTTTACGCCAACCCGCAAGGCCGCGCTTGCCGCGGCCTTTGCTCGCGAAATTATATGAGCGGGTGTTCATACATTCAAATGGGAGGATACGAGTCATGGCCACCGCCGACCCCAAAAAGAAAAAGAAGAAGCGCAAGAAAAAAGAATCACTCGAGCATAAGCGCAACCGCATCCTGGTAGCACTGGGCATTTTTGCGGTGGTGTATGCCCTCGACGAACTCGGTGCCCTTACCGCCGCATTCGGTACCCCGGGTGACATCTACGCCAGCTTCGTGCTGTTCCTGGTGCCGTTCCTAATTGCCGGCTACGACGTGCTCCAAAAGGCATACAACAACATCCGCCGCGGCAAGGCGTTCGACGAGAGCTTCCTCATGGCCGTCGCGACCATCGGCGCGTTTGCCATGGTGCTCTTCCCCGACACCGATCCGCACATGGCCGAAGGCGCCGCCGTCATGCTGTTCTACCAGGTCGGCGAGCTGTTCCAGACATATGCCGTGGGCAAAAGCCGCAAGTCGATCAGCGCCATGATGGACATCGCGCCCGACTACGCCAACGTCGAGCAACCCGACGGCACACTCGAGCAGGTCTTCCCCGATGACATCGCCGTCGGCACCGTGATCGTGGTCAAGCCCGGCGAGCGCGTGCCTATCGACGGCGTCATCGTCGAGGGCGAAACCCAGCTCGACACCGCCGCACTCACGGGCGAGTCAGTTCCCCGCCCCGCCAAGTCCGGCGACGACATCATCAGCGGCTGCATCAACATGACGGGTCTCATCCACGTGCGCACCACCAAACCCTTTGGCGAGTCCACCGTCGCGCGCGTCCTGGAGCTCGTGGAGAATGCCAGCGAAAAGAAGGCACGCACCGAGAACTTCATCACGCGCTTTGCCCGCGTCTACACGCCCGCCGTCACCGGCGCTGCCGCGGTACTCGCGCTCGGCGGCGGCTTGGTCACCGGCGCCTGGTCCGACTGGATCCTGCGCGGTCTGACCTTCCTGGTCGTCAGCTGCCCGTGCGCGCTCGTGATCAGCGTGCCGCTGAGCTTCTTTGGCGGCATCGGCGGCGCGTCCAAGCTGGGCGTTCTCATCAAAGGCTCCAACTACCTCGAGACGCTCGCCGACGTGGACACCGTCGTCTTTGACAAGACGGGCACCCTCACCAACGGCACGTTCTCGGTCGTCGCGGTGCACCCCGAGGCCGGCCATACCGAGCAGTCGTTGCTCGAAATCGCCGCCCTTGCCGAGTCGTTCTCCGATCACCCTATCGCGCAGTCAGTACGCACTGCCTTCCAGGGCGAGCTCGATCCCAAGCGCGTGACGGATTCCACTAATGACGCGGGCCACGGCGTTACGGCAACCATCGACGGCAATCATGTCGTCGTCGGCAACGCCAAGATGCTCGCCGCGGCCGGCGCTGAAGCACCCGATTGCGAGGTCGTCGGAACGATTCTGCATGTGCTCGTTGACGGCGTGTACGCCGGCCACATCGTGATTGCAGACACCGTTAAGGCCGATGCCGAGCAGACGATCCGCGATCTGCACGCCGCCGGCGTCAAGCGCACCGTTATGCTCACGGGCGACCGCAAGGAAGCGGCTGCTGCGGTGGCCAAGCAGCTCGGCCTCGACGAGTTCCACGCGCAGCTGCTGCCGGGCGACAAGGTCGACCGTGTTGAGGCGCTGCTTGCGAGCGAGAACGGCAAGGGCAAGCTCGCCTTTGTCGGCGACGGCATCAACGACGCGCCCGTGCTCACCCGCGCCGATGTGGGCATTGCCATGGGCGCCATGGGCTCCGATGCTGCGATTGAGGCCGCCGACGTGGTGCTCATGGATGACAAGCCGTCCAACATCTCCCGCGCGATCCGCGTGGCGCGCAAGACCATGACGATTGTTTGGCAGAACATCATCTTTGCGCTGGGCATTAAGCTGCTGATTCTGGTGCTCGCGGCGCTCGGCATTGCCAATATGTGGCTTGCCGTGTTCGGCGACGTAGGCGTGGCGATCATCGCCATCCTGAACGCCATGCGCGCGATGGGGGTCAAGAACCTGTAGCGTTCGTGGGCTGTCCGGCCGGGACCGGGCTTGGTTTTGAAAACGTCCTCGCGCATGAGGCCCGTCTTTCCTGCTCCTGCGGAGCAACGGAAAGGCGGGCCTCGCGCTGCGGAATGTTTTCAAAACCAAGCCCGGTCCCGGCCTGCGGCAACATCGCAGGCGGTTCTTGGGCATCGCTTGCCGGCAGGGTTCCTTTGCTGAAATGGACTTGGCCGAAAGGGCCGCTGGTCCCAGTCGCTGGTTCGCGCTTTGCGTGAACTCCGCGCTACTGTGGGACAGTTAGGCTTCTGTTGTTGGACCCGCTACATCTTCCCGGCCCAACATCGCCCGTAGCTTCTCAAAGCTTTCCTCGCTCAGGCAGTGCTCCATGTGGCAGCCCTCTTGCGACGCGACCTCAGCCGAAACACCCGCGTCCTCTAGCAGCCCCACGAAAAAGCAGTGACGCTCCCACATTTGGCGAGCGACCTCCAGACCACGCTCCGTCAGATGAACGTCGCGCTTGCCCATTTCGACATAGCCGTTGCTTTCCAACGTCGCCATAGCTTTTGAAACGCTTGCCTTAGTTACGCCAAGGTACTCTGCAACATCAATCGAGCGCACGATGCCCTGACGTTGCGACAGAACGTAGATCGATTCGAGATAGTCTTCTCCGGATTCACGTAGGGCCATGGGCCGCCTTTCGCAATGATTGCTAGTTAGCCTTTGGATACTTTCCACGGCTAACTTTACCGCAAAAGTTGCCCATGTCTTACTACTTTGCCTAAAAGTTAGCCGCGTTTCACAAAACGTGCGGGACGAAAACAAAATGGGGACGCCCCGCAAGGAATGTCCCCAGGTGCCAGGTGCCGGCCCGCAGCTACACGAGTCCAAAGTGCTTCGCGGCGTTGTAGATGCCATCGTCGTCCACGGCTGTCGTCACATAGGTCGCCGCAGCTTTCACCGTGTCCTGTGCGTTGCCCATGGCCACGCTCGTGCCCACGGCGGCAAACATCGACAGGTCGTTCTCGCCGTCGCCAAAGGCAATCGCCTCGCTCGCGTCGATACCAAGCCGCTCGAGCGTCGCCGCCACGCCCAGGTCCTTGCCGCCGTTAGCGGGAATAATGTCGCAGAACAGGTCGCACCAGCGCGTGGTGAGCGAATGCGACACGGCGTCGGTCACGATATGCTCGTCGGCCGGGTCCACAAAGGCGCAAAACTGGTAGACCGGTGCGTCAAAGGCGTGCTCAAACGGCTCCTCGTGGTAGACGATTCCCGCGTTGCTGCCAGCCGTCACCACGCGCTCGGACAGGCGGTTCACAAACGAGTCCTCGCCCTGCATGCACAGCGAGTCGTAGCGCCCCTGCGCCACCTGGTCCACAATCACCGCGACGTCGTCCGAATCGATCGGGCAGCTGCGGTAAACCCCCTCGGCATCAAAGCAGTGCTGGCCCGAAAGCGTAATGTACGCATCCCAGCCCAGGTCGAACAGCCAGTCCGGCATCTGGTAGGTCGGACGGCCCGTGGCGATCACGCACGCAATCCCCTGCTCGTGAAAGCTGTCGAGCACCTGCTGCGCCGACGCCGGAATCCGGTGGGTCTTAAAGCTCAGCAGCGTGCCGTCGATATCGAAAAACGCGGCTTTGATCATTCTCGCCTACTCCTCGCCCTCGAGCTTTTCGCTCGCCTCGAGCCACGCCATCTCCAGCTCGTCCATGGCAGCGTGAGCCTCGTCGATCTTTGCCTGCTGCTCGCCGAGCGCCGTGTAGTTGGTGGGATCGACTTGGGCCATTGCTGCCTCGGCCTCCTCAACGCGGGTGCGCTGCGTCTCCATCTTGCGCTCGAGCGAACTCACCTCGCGGCGGAGCTTCTGGCGCTCGGCGTTGGACAGGCCGTTGGGCTGACCGCTCGACTTGGGCTTTTCGGCCGCAGCTGCCGCGGCACCGGTGTCGAACGTGCCGGTCTTGGCGCTCGGCGCGCCCACGGGCTCGCCCTCGGCGGTAGCGTTGCACAGGCGCAGGTACTGGTCCACGCCACCGGGCATATGCGTCAGGTGGCCGTCGAGCAGCGCCCACTGCTGGTCGGTCACGCGCTCCATCAAAAAGCGGTCGTGCGTCACCAGGATCAGCGTGCCGGGCCAGCCGTCCAGAAGGTCCTCGACAATCGCGAGCATGTCGGTATCCAGGTCGTTGCCCGGCTCGTCCAGGATGAGCACGTTGGGCTCGTCCAGAATCGTCAGCAACAGCGACAGGCGACGGCGCTGGCCGCCCGAAAGATCGCCGATGCGGCTCCAGAGCTGCTGCGTCGTAAAGCCCAGACGCTCGCAGAGCTTCTCGGGCGAAGTCTCCTTGCCGTCGATGACGTAGTACTTCTTATAGTTGCCGAGCACCTCGCGGATCGTGTCGCCCATGTAGGGCTTGAGCTCCTCGAGCTGCTGCGACAGCACGCCAAAGCGCACTGTCTGGCCAATCTTCACGCGGCCGCGCGTGGGTTCAATCTTGCCCTGGATCACGTCGAGCAGCGTCGACTTACCGGCGCCGTTCTCGCCCAAAAGGCCATAGCGGTCGCCCGCACCAATGAGCCAGGTCACATCGGTGAGCACCTGCTTGGGCGCGCCGTCGGTATCGGCATAGCCGGCATCCACGTCGACCACATCGATAACCTGCTTGCCCAAGCGGCTCACGGCCAAGCGCTTGAGCTCCAGCTCGTCACGCACGGGCGGCACGTCGGCGATCAGCTCACGAGCGGCATCCACGCGAAACTTGGGCTTGGTGGAACGAGCCTGGGCACCGCGGCTCAGCCACGCGAGCTCCTTGCGCGCCATGTTGCGACGGCGCTCCTCGGTAACGGCGGCCATGCGGTCGCGCTCCACGCGCTGCAGGATGTATGCCGAATAGCCGCCCTCGAAGGGATCGACCTGGCCGTCGTGGACCTCCCACATGCTGGTGCAGACCTCGTCCAAGAACCAGCGGTCGTGCGTGACCACGAGCATGGCACCCTGGCCGCGCTGCCAGCGGGCCTTTAAGTGACGCGCGAGCCAGTTGATGGTGCGCATATCCAGGTGGTTGGTGGGCTCGTCGAGCATGAGCACGTCGTAATCGCCGATCAGCAAGCGCGCGAGGTCCACGCGACGGCGCTGACCGCCCGAAAGCTCGCCCACCGTGCCCTCCCAGGGCACATCGCTGATGAGGCCGGCGAGGATCTGGCGCGTGCGGGGGCTCGACGCCCACTCGTACTCGGGGGCGTCGCCCACAACGGCATGATGCACGGTATCAGTATCGACCAGGTTGTCCTTTTGGCCGAGCAATCCGATCGTGGTGTCGCGGCGGTGCGTCACGCGGCCGTCGTCGGGCTCCAGCGTGCCGGCGAGCACGCTCAGCAGCGTCGACTTGCCGTCGCCGTTTTTACCGACGATACCAATACGGTCGCCCTCGTCCACGCCGAGCGTCACGTTATCGAAAATATGCTTGGTGGGAAACTCTAGGCTGACGGAATCGCATCCCAAAAGAATCGCCATATGCCCTGCTCCTTCGTAGAAATTCAACGTTGTCCATGATAGCAGCGAGCACCACCCCAAACCACCACGAAGGCGCCTGTCCCCTTTTGGCAGGTCGACAGCCGGCAGCGACACAAAAAGGCGGGCCATCTCCCGCAAGAGATGACCCGCCTCTCCAATCAGTCCCGTGGCGACCGTGGCCGCCGCGGGCCTCAAGCATGTCCCGGACTAGGAGAACATGCCGGTGAGGTAATCATTCAGCCGCTGATCCTTGGGCCGTTGGAAAATCTCGTCGGTCTCGTCGTACTCGACCATATCGCCCATGTAGAAGAACGCCGTGCGGTTGGACACGCGCGACGCCTGCTCCATGTTGTGCGTCACGATGACGATAGCGCGCTCGGCGACAATCGACGACATAAGGTCCTCGATCGCCAGCGTCGAGATGGGATCGAGTGCCGAGCAGGGCTCGTCGAACAAGATCACGTCGGGGTTGAGTGCCAGCGTGCGCGCGATGCACAGACGCTGCTGTTGACCGCCCGAAAGCGCATAGGCACTCTTGTCGAGCTTGTCCTTCACCTCATCCCACAGCGCCGCGCCGCGCAGGCTCTCCTCGACCATGCGGTCGAGCTCGTCGCGGTCGGTGATACCGTGGCGCTTGGGCGCAAACGTAATGTTGTCGCGGATGGACTTGCGAAACGGGTTGGGCTGCTGAAACACCATGCCGATGGAACGACGCAGCTCGTACGTGTTCTCGGTCTTGGTGTTCACGTTGCGCCCGCGGTAGTTGATCTCGCCCTCTACGCGGCAGCCGCGAATCTCGCGGTTCATCAGGTTGAGGCTGCGCAAGAAGGTCGACTTGCCGCAGCCCGAAGGCCCGATGAGTGCCGTGATCTCGCCCTTGTGGAAATCGAGCGACGTGTCATGCAGCGCATGGTGGTCGCCATAGTACACGTTGACGTCCTTGGTGGAGAGCACGACCTCGTCGCTCACGGCCTTGCCGCTTATGCGAGCATGCTTCTCGCTCTCCCCCACGCTCGACAGAAAGTCCTGGGTCTCGGACGTGGCCGCTTCGGTTGCGGGCGTTGCATTCATCTCGCTCATTCGGCCGTCATCCTCCTTGCCAGTTGCTTGCCCACGATACGGGCGATTACGTTAAACAGCAGCACGCAGATCATCAGCAGCGCCGCGGTACCCCAAACGATCTGCTGGGCCTCGGGGCTGCCCTCGCCGTAAATCTTATAGATGTGCACGGCGAGCGACTCACCGGGGCGGAACACATTCCAGGCGCAGGTGGGGCTCGACAGGTTAAAGCTCAAGAAGTTGAGGCGAACCGGCGAGCTCATGCCCGAGGTAAAGAGCAGCGCTGCGGCCTCGCCAAACACGCGGCCAGCCGAAAGCACGATGCCGGTCACGATGGCGGGCATGGCCTCGGGAATCAGGATGTGCAGCGTGGCTTCCCAACGAGTGAGGCCCATGGCCAGGCACGCATCGCGCTGGGCCTGCGGCACGTCCTCGAGTGCCTGCTGAATCACGCGCACCAGGATGGGGATGTTGAACATGGTGAGCGCGACGGCGCCGGAGATGATGGAGTACTTCCAGCCCAGCTGCACCGAGAACACCAGAAAGCCGAACATGCCGACGACGATGGAAGGCAGCGAAGACAGCGTCTCGATGGCGGTGGAGGCGATGTCGCGGACGGGGCCGTTCGGCGCATACTCGACCAGGAAGACCGCGCCGCCCAGGCTGATGGGCACCGAAATGATCAGGGTAATCAGCAGCAGGTAGAACGAGTCGAACAGCTGGTAGAGCACGCCGCCCTGGGTGCCGTTGGCGCGCGACGGCTCCGTGAGGAAGCCCGGCTGGAACAGCGTCGAGACACCCTCGAACAGAATGTAGGCCACCATGGAAACGACGATGAGCATGACGATGGCGACGATTGCCGTCAACACGCCCGTGGCGATGCGGTCCTGTTTTTGGACACGCCCGAGTCTCGCCTCGTCGATATGGATGCGCGTGCTAGCCACGAGCCTTCGCCCCCTTGCGGCCAATGAGATGGATGATCAGGATGAAGATGAGGCTCATGCCCATCAGCAGCAGACCGAGTGCCCACAGAACGTCGTCCTGGGCCGTGCCCTCGGCATAGACCGCCATGGACGTGGTGAGCGTGGTCGTGATGGTCGAAGCCGGCGACAACAGCGACGTCGGCATGGCCTCGATACCGCCGATAACCATGCGCACGGCGAGCGTCTCGCCAAAGGCGCGGGTCATGCCAAGAATGACCGCGGTCATGAGCGACGGCATGGCGGACTTGAGCACCACGTGCCAGATAGTCTGCCAGCGGGTGTAGCCCAGCGCGAGTGAGCCCTGGCGGTAGCTGTCGGGTACGGCGCGCAGGCCATCGACCGAAAGCGTGGTCATGGTCGGCAGGATCATAACGGCCAGCACGATGGCGCCGGGCAGGATGCCCAGGCCCGTGCTCACGTGGAAGACGCTCTTCATAAGGCCGACGACCACGTGAAAGCCGATCAGGCCAAAGACGACCGAGGGGATGCCGGTCAAAAGCTCAATGAGCGGCTGAAAGACCTTGGAGCCAAACTTAGGCTGGATCTCGACCGCGAAGACGGCAGAGCCGATGGCGATCGGCAGCGCGATGAGCGTGGAGAGCACCATGACCGCAAACGAGGTGACGATCAGGGGCAGGGCGCCGGTATAGGGCAGGCCGTTTTCGGCCGTGTTGGCCAGGTCCCACTTAGTACCGGTGAAAAACTCGACGACCAAGACGCCGTCCTTAACGAAAGCCGAGAGGCCCTTTTGAGCGACCATAAAGATGAGCGCGGCAACAACAAGCGTCACGAGCGCTACGCACGCGCCCGTGACGCCCAGGCCCACGTTCTCAAGGTCGCGCTTTGGCAGCTGTTTTGCCATTGCAAACCTTTCCGGGGGCGATTACTTATTTAGCGGAAACCTTGCCGCTGGCGTCCTTGACGACCTTCATGGCAGAGACGGGGATGAAGCCCTGCTCTTCGACGAGCTTGCCCTGGACGTCATCGGAAAGCATAAAGTCCAGGAAGGCCTTGGTGGCCTCGTCGGCATCCTTGGAGCAGTACATGTGCTCGGTCGCCCAAATCTTGAAGGAGTCGTCGGTGACGTTCTTGCTCTTGGGCTCGACGCCCTCGACCTTGACGGCGTTGAACTTGGAGTCGTCGAAGTGCGAGAAGTCGAGGTAGGAGATGGCGTTGTCGGTGCTGGCGATCTGAGTCTGGACGTCGCCGGACTTGTCGAGCTCGGCGTCGCCCTTAAAGTCGACAGCCTCGTCGCCAAAGACGGCGGCCTCGAAGGTGGCGCGGGTACCGGAGCCGGCCTTACGGTTGAGGACGACGATGGTAGCGTCGTCGCCGCCAACCTCCTTCCAGTTGGTGATCTGGCCGGAGAAGATGCCCTTGAGCTGCTCGAGGGACAGGTCGTCGACCTTGACGTTCTTGGAGACGACGGGGCCCATGCCCACGACGGCGACCTCGTGGTCAACGAGGTTCTTGACCTGGTCGGCCTCGAGCTTGGTCTCGGCAAAGACGTCGGAGTTACCGATGGTGACGGTGCCGGCGGCGACGGCGGTCAGGCCCTTGCCCGAACCGTTACCCGAACCGGAGATGGAGACGTCGGGATTGGCGTCCATGAACTTCTCGGCAGCAGCCTCGACGAGAGCCTGGAACGAAGAGGCGCCGTCGTAGGTCACCTCGCCGGAGACGGACTCGGCAGCAGCGGCGGCGCTACCCTTGTCGGCGGCATCGGAAGCGTTGGAGCCACCGCAGCCAACGAGACCGAGACCGACGATGCTGGCAAGACCACCAGCGAGGCCGAGGAACTGACGACGAGAATAAGCCTGATCGAGCATGATCTTCCTTTCATACATGCGACTCGCGGGCACCCTGCCCGCTTTGCTGTTTGGAAAGATACGACCTCGATCGGGCGGCAGCCGCGCCAGCTGCGGTTTCTTACGGTCATTTGATAGACCCTTACCGCAAGCTCTGCCCAGCCTTTACAAACGGATAACAATCCAGCGCCGAACATGGCATACCTTTTACACCAATAAAAACAAAGTTGCGGTGAAATAGTTCCTGCTTGGCCATCAAATGGCCCATTCTAGGAACTATTCCACCGCAACTAAGATTGGGAAACCGCGAAACCTTAAAGCTCTAATTCATTCAAACGAAGGATCGCAACAATATAGATCTTGAGCGCTTGCTTGAGCTGTTCCTCGTTGGCGCACTCGTTGGGGCCGTGCATCTGGCCGCCCCATGCGGGCAGCTCCAAGCCGGTCTCCTCGGGGCCAAACGACACGGCGCGGGCAAAGTTGCGCGCGTACGTGCCGCCGCCCATGGCAAAGGGCTCAGCATGCTTGCCCGTAAACTCGTTATAGGTATCAATAAGCGCCTTCACGGCCGGATCGTCGGCAGAGACCTGTCTCTTATACACATCTCCGAGCCCACGAGACGCTCATGAATCTCG
>UQMO01000044.1 GCA_900542125.1 uncultured Collinsella sp.
TAAGCCTTCGTCGGCAGCGTCAGATGTGTATAAGAGACAGATGACCGCTCCTACACCGTCGAGTTCGGCGATTTTGCCGTTACCTCCAAGCTCGTCAACATCGATGTGCCCGGTTACGGCCAGCCCACCAAGAACCGCCTTCGCCTGTTCGACCTGGCGAGCGTCGACGACGGCCTGGTCCCCGGCAATTCCATCGACTTCGACAAGACCGAGATCGCCAAGAACCTCACCTTGTTCCTCTACCCCGACGATTCCGATGAGCAGGGCCGCCTGCTTCGCATCTATCAGGAGTACTTCATGGTGAGCAACGCCGCCCAGCTCCTGATCGACGAGGCCATCGAGCGCGGCAGCGACCTGCACGACCTGGCCGACTACGCCGTGGTCCAGATCAACGACACGCACCCCACCATGGTCATTCCCGAGCTCATCCGCCTGCTCACCACCGAGCATGGCATCGAGTTTGACGAGGCCGTGACCATCGTACGCTCCATGGTCGCCTACACTAACCACACGATTCTTGCCGAGGCGCTCGAGAAGTGGCCGCTCGCCAGCCTGCAGAAGGTCTCCCCTGCCATCGCCGACATTATCGTCAAGCTCGATGAGATCGCGAAGGCCGAGCACGATGACCCGCGCGTCGCCATCATCGACGAGCACGACACCGTCCACATGGCCCACATGGACATCCACTTTGGCTTCTCCATCAACGGTGTAGCCGCCCTCCACACCAAAATCCTGGAGGACACCGAGCTTCATCCGTTCTACGAAATCTATCCCGAGAAGTTCTCCAACAAGACCAACGGCATCACCTTCCGCCGCTGGATCCATGGTGCCAACCCCGCGCTCGCCAGCCTGCTCGACGATGTGATCGGCACCGACTGGCGCAGCACCGGCGATCTGAGCAAACTCGCCAAGTTCGCCGACGACAAGGACGTTCTTGAGCGCCTGGCCGCCACCAAGGTCGAGGCCAAGGCCATCATGCGCCAGTTCATGGCGCTCGAGCAGGGCGTGACCATTCCCTCCAACGCCATCATCGACGTCCAGGTCAAGCGCATCCACGAGTACAAGCGCCAGCAGATGCTTGCGCTCTACATCATCTGGAAGTACCTCGATATCAAGAACGGCAACAGACCTAAGCACCCCGTCACCATCATTTTTGGCGGCAAGGCGGCGCCTGCCTACACTATCGCGCAGGACATCATCCATCTGATCTTGACGCTGTCGCAGTGGATTGCAAACGACCCCGACGTGGCTCCCTACCTGCAGGTTGTCATGATCGAGAACTACAACGTCACCGCCGCCGAGCGCGTGATCCCCGCCGCTGACATCTCCGAGCAGATCAGCCTGGCCTCCAAGGAGGCGAGCGGCACCTCCAACATGAAGTTCATGCTCAACGGCGCCCTAACCCTGTGCACGCTCGACGGTGCCAACGTGGAGATTGCCGAGCTCGTGGGCGACGAGAACATCTATACCTTTGGCGCCTCGTCCAAACAGGTTGAGCAGCTCTACGCCGACGGCACCTACAACGCCGGTGCGCTCTACCGCAAGCCCGGCATTAAACTGCTGGTGGACTTCATCACCAACCCGGCCTTTATGGCGACCGGCAACACCGAGCGCCTGCAGCGCCTGCACGATGACATTAAGGGCAAGGACTGGTTTATGGCCCTGCTCGACATTGAGGAGTACATCCAGACCAAGGAGCGCGTGTTGGCCGACTACGAGGACCAGGATGCCTGGATGCGCAAGGCGCTCATCAATATCGCCAACGCCGGCACCTTCTCGTCCGACCGCACCATCTCCCAGTACAACGACGAGATCTGGCACCTGAACTAATTTCGCTTCCCTTACCCATCCTCCTGAGAAACGGAGTCGTGGCAACACGGCTCCGTTTTTTGTGCCCGCACGTTACCCTGTGACCCGACTCGACCAAACAATCTCAATCTATAACAACTACTCAATCAAAACGGCCCTACCCGTTACAGATCGAGACAAACGACCGGCCAGACAACCCCGATACAAAGAAAGGCTCCCCTCTCGCCCAGTGGACGGGAGGGGAGCCTTATATGTGACCGCGGCAAAAGGATGGCAATACCGCAGTCGCCCAAAGGGAGGGCCCGGATGCACCAGGCCTAGATAAGGTTCTTGCCAGAGACCTTATCGAAGAGGTGGGTCGCGTTCTTCTCGAACTTGAACCAGATGGTGTCGCCCGCCTTGAGCGCGCCCTTGGCCTCGAGGTCGACGACGGGAATAATCAGGACAAACTGGCCGTCGGGAGCGGTCACGTGGACATGCTCGGTCGAGCCCATGAGCTCGGTCACCTCGACGGTACCCTGGAGCGCGCCCTCCTCGCCCTTGTCGGCAAGCAGGATCTGCTCGGGACGCACGCCGGCCGTAATCTCCTTCACGTCGCCGCCGTCCCAGTTGAGGGCAAGCTGAGCGCAAGTCTCGGGGGCGAGCGCCACGTTCATATCCTCGGTCTTGACGGTAAAGCCGTTGCCCGAGCGCACCAGCTGGGCATCGAAGAAGTTCATCTGCGGCACGCCGATGAAGCCGGCGACGAAGATGTTCGCGGGATGGTTGAAGACCTCCTGCGGCGTGGCGATCTGCTGGACAACGCCGTCCTTCATGACCACGATGCGGTCGCCAAGGGTCATGGCCTCGGTCTGGTCGTGAGTAACGTAGATGAAGGTGCCCTTGATCTCGTGACGCAGCTTAATGAGCTCGGCTCGCATCTGGTTACGCAGCTTGGCGTCCAGGTTGGACAGCGGCTCGTCCATCAGGAAGACCTTGGGATCTCGCACGATGGCGCGGCCGATGGCGACGCGCTGGCGCTGGCCGCCCGAAAGCGCCTTAGGCTTGCGGTCGAGGTACTCGGTGATACCCAAGATCTCGGCAGCGGAGCGAACCTTGCGGTCGATCTCGTCTTTGGGGACCTTCTTGAGCTCAAGCGTAAACGCCATGTTCTCGTACACCGTCATGTTGGGGTACAGAGCGTAGCTCTGGAACACCATGGCGATGTCGCGGTCCTTAGGAGCGACGTCGTTGACGCGCTTGCCATCGATGAGCACATCGCCCGAGGTGATGTCCTCCAGGCCGGCGACCATGCGCATCGTCGTGGACTTACCGCAGCCAGACGGGCCGACGAGGACGATAAACTCCTGGTCATGCACGGTGAGGTTAAAGTCCTCTACTGCAAGCACGCCGTCCTCGGTAACCTTGAGGTTGTGCTTCTTCTCCCCGGTGTTCTTCTTTTTGCCAAAGAAGCCCTTCTTTTTGGACTCGTTGTTGGGATACACCTTCTGAACATGTTTGAGAACGATCTCGGCCATGTCTTTACCTTTCGATATGCGGCGCCACGCTGAGGGGCGCCGCAGAAACTTGCAAAACAGTTACGGCATCAGCCCTTGACGGCACCTGCCACCACGCCGTCGATGATGTACTTCTGGCAGAGGATGTACATGATGACGATGGGGATAACGACCATCATGATGCAGGCCATCATGGGGCCGAGCTCGACGTGGCCGTAGCCGCCGCGGAAGTACTGGATCAAGATAGGAATGGTCTTGTACTTGGTGGAGTCAAGCGTAAGGTAGGGCAGCAGATAGTCGTTCCAGACCCACATGGTCTCGAGGATGCCGACCGAAAGATAGGTGGGCTTCATGATGGGAAGGACGATCTTAAAGAACACCTGGACCGGGTTGCAGCCGTCGATCATGGCCGCCTCCTCAATCTCGAGCGGAATGTTCTTTACAAAGCCGGCGAACATAAAGACCGCCAGGCCCGCGCCAAAGCCGAGGTAGATAAAGCAGATGTTGAACGGCGTGTTGAAGCCGATGCGGTCCGCCAAATTGGACAGCGTGAACATGAGCATCTGGAACGGTACGACCATCGAGAACACGAACAGGTAATAGAAGAAGTTCGAGATCTTGCTGTTGACGCGCACTACGTACCAAGCACACATGGAGCAGCACACCAGAATCAGCACGACCGACGTGACCGTGATGATGAGCGAGTACATAAATGCCGAGGCAAAGCCCTGCTCGTTAAGGGCATGCATGTAGTTTGCGAGGCCGTTGAACGTCTCGGGCGTGAGCAGATCGAATGCCGTGGTGGTGCTGATTGCAGTTGCCTTTTTAAAGGAATTGAGCGCAATCATGAACACGGGGTAGATCCACGCGAGCGACAGAATCGTAAAGAAAATCGAGAGCGCGCGGTTGATAACCTTATCGCGTTTCATTACTGCTGCACCTCCTTGGACCTCGTGGCCTTAAGCTGAATCATGGAGATGGCTACGACCAGGATGCAGAAGATAACCGCCTTGGCCTGACCGATGCCCTGCCATGCGATACCGGCACGCGAATAGAACGTGTTGTAGATGTTCAGGGCGAGCATCTCGGTAGAGTGCGCGGGAGCGCCGCCGGTAAGGGCGAGGTTCTGGTCGAACAGCTTAAAGCCGTTAGTGATGGACAGGAACAGGCAGATAGTGATGGTCGGCATCAGGTTAGGGATCTTAACCTTCCAAAACGTCTGCCATGCCGTGGCACCGTCGACCTTGGCGGCCTCGATGTAGTCGGACGGAATGGACTGCAGACCAGCGATGTAGATGATCATCATGTAGCCGACCTGCTGCCACAGGGTCAGGATGATAAGGCCCCAGAAGCCAGCAGCAGAGTTAAGGGCGATGAGCTGAGCGCCCACGTTGGAGAGCAGGCAGTTAATCAGAATCTGCCAGATGTAGCCCAGCACGATGCCGCCAATCAGGTTAGGCATAAAGAAGATCGTACGGAAGATATTGGTGCCCTTGAGCGCTTTGCGGGTGAGCGCCTGCGCAATGGCGAGGGCGATCACGTTGATGAGCACCGTCGACAGGAAGGCAAACGCCACGGTAAAGAAGAACGACGTGGCAAACTGCGGATCGGACAGTGCGCGCACGTAGTTCTCGATACCGACAAAGTGCGTGTTGTTGATGGTAATAAACTGGCAGAACGAGAGATAGAAACCCTGGATAAAGGGGATCACGAACCCGATCATAAACGCCAGACACGTGGGCAGCATAAAGAGCGGCCACCAGCGCTTGAGTGCTTTGCCCATAGAAGGGTCCTTTCAATATGCAGGGGGCGGGCAAACCAACGTCTGCCCGCCCCCTGTCGCTAATCAGATAGCTTGGGCAGCAACTGCTTACTCGGAAGCAGCCTTCTCGGTCTTCCAGCCATCGACGAAGGCGTTCTTGACGCCGTCCCACTTGCTGTTGTCGGCAGCATAGGCAATCAGAGCCTGCTTGAGGTTCTTCTTCCACTCCTCAGAGGGGATGTAAACGAAGTCCCAAGCGACGGTCTTCTTGCCGTCCTTGGCCATGGCAACGGCCTGCTGCGAGAAGACGTTGGTGGTCTCCTTAGCGCTCTTGAACGGGGCAGTCAGACCCATCTTGTCAGCGATGATGCTGGTGGCGGTGTCAGAAGTGACGCACCAATACATGAAGTCCTCGGTGGCCTTCTGGGCATCCTCGGAAGCCTGGGAGCTGACGCACCAGTAGTTCTCGCCGCCGGAGCACAGGCCCTGGTTCTCCTCGCCGTCGACACCGATGTAGATGGGCATCATGCCAATCTGATCGTCGGTCATGCCGGCCTTGGTGAGGTCAGCGTAGGCCCAAGAACCGTTCTGATAGAAGACGGCCTTGCCGGTTGCGAACTCGTTGGTGGCGTCGTCGCCGGTCTTGGAGGCAAGCTGCGAAGGATCGCAGGTGGAGTCGGTGATGTACAGGTCGAAAATCTGCTTGAAGTTGTCGAGATACTCGCCCTTGATCTCGTCGTCCTCCTGGTTGTGCTCCTTCTCGAACTCGTAGTAGAGCGGGAGGTTGGCGAGGTGGGTGGTGTAGCGCCAGCTGGAGGAGTCATCCATGCCGGCAGAAGTGAAGGCGCCCTCAACACCAAGTTCGTCCTTGCGGGCCTGGATGTCGTCGGCACAAGCCTTCAGCTTGTCGAAGGAGTTGATGTCCTCGGCCTTGTAGCCAGCCTTCTCGAGCAGCTGCTTGTTGTAGATGATGCCGTAGCTCTCCTGGACCCAGTCGATACCCAGATCCTTGCCATCGGACTGCAGAGCCAAGGAGTCGTCAATGAGCTCACCGCGGAGCTTGGTATCGGACAGGTCGGCGCAGTAATCCTTCCAGTTCTTAAGGCCGGTGGGGCCGTTGACCTGGAACAGGGTCGGAGCGGAGCTCTTGGACATCTCGGACTTGAGCTTCTCCTCGTAGGTGTTGGAGGCAGCGGTCACGATCTTGACCTCGACGCCCTTCTCCTTCTTATAGGCCTTGGCGATCTCCTTCCACTCCTTGTCGACCTCGGGCTTGAATTGGAGGAAGTAGACCTCGGCAGCGTCACCAGAAGCAGAGGAGCCGGAGCCGGCGGAGCCGCCGCAGCCTACAAGACCAAGGCCCAGAACCGCAGCCGCGGAACCAGCGAAGCCCAGGAACTGCCTTCTGCTCATTTCGTTCTTCATTACAATCCACCCTTTCACACCGTGGCGGCACCCTTTGCCGCCGCCTTCGGAGATTGGCTCGGGGACTTTGCCCCTTTTGCTGATTTGTACAATACGCTATTTGGCTAGTTGTTTGAACAAGTATTACTAGAGCGGTAGAAAAACTTCGGTGAACGGTAATTTCAACTTGATACTTGACAAGTTTTGTATAAACAATTATTTGTTATTGAATGCAGAGAAAACGCCCGGTCAAGCCGATGCATCGTCGGTTTGACCGGGCGTTTTCGCTTTGAGGGCATGAGTCTCGTCAGGCTGCGAGCTAGCCGGCTATCGCTTGGAATTGACGCGGTAATGGAAGATCTCGGGGTGTGTGCGAGTGTGCGTCACCTCAAACAAGATGCCATCCGAGGTGTACGACTGACTCTCCATGACGGCAACGCAGTTGTATTTGCCGAGGTCAAGATAGCTGCAGTCTTCATCGTTGGCGAGCTCGACACTCACCGTACGACGGCTCGCCATCACTTTGACACCGCGCTTGTGCTCCAGATAGCCGTAAATAGAATCTGCCGCGATCTCGGGGGTCAGGCCCTTGGCGATCGACGCCAAAAAATAGCCATGGTCCACTTGGCGCGCGTTGCCGTTGAGGCTTCGGACACGCACTACGCGAATAAGCTCCTCGCCCACCCTAAAGCCCAGGCGACGAGAGAGCTGCTCGGTGCAGACCAGATGTTCAAAAGACTTAACGTCCGTCGATGCAACGGCATTGTTGCGCTTTGCAAACTCGCCAAACGACTCAACCTCTTCGAGTGCGCCCAACATGTCGGTTTCGCCCTTAAGCCAAATAACGCGCACGCCCTTGCCGTGTATGGGCTGCACAAACATCCCGTCGGCCAGCATGCTCAAAGCGCGGCGGACGGTATTGCGCGTGCAGCCAAATTCCGCGGTCAGTTCGGCTTCGGTTGGCAGCATCTCCTGAAACGCATAGGTCCCATTAATGATGCGCGAGCGTATTTCTCGGTAGATTCCTTCGTATATCGCTTTTGGCATTGTTTCACCTCTACATTGTTCATTTCCGGCTAGGCACGATAGCATTTCTTAAAGTTGTTTAAACTGAATATCGGTAAAGCGACAGGATTTAACCGTTGACGGTTTCTGTCATGCCCAAATCGGTTTCGCTCAAAACTGCCGGTACGACAATCGTCCGGTCCTCTACAATGAATCCATTGTTTAAACGTTTCCCCACGCGCAACGCGCCTCGATACTCGGAAGGCAGAACATGCTGCAAAAAATCCAACGCTTTGGCGGGGCAATGTTCGCGCCCGCCATGTTGTTTTCCATATCGGGTCTTATGGTCGGCGTCTCCGCCCTCGCAACGTCTGCGGATATCGTCGGCGACCTCGCCGTATACGGAACCCCTTGGTACGTTTTTTGGACTATCATCCAGCGCGGCTCGTGGACGGTCTTTAAACGACTTCCGCTCCTTTTTGCCGTAGCGCTGCCCATCGGCCTTGCCCAAAAGCAACCAGCACGCTGCTGCCTCGAGGCGCTCGTGGCCTATTTTGCCTATTGCTTCTTTTTGAGCGAGATCATCAAGCTGAGCGGAGACAACCTTGGACTTAAGTACCCGTCGTCTTTGACCTCCGCTAGCGGCATCACCATCATCGACGGCATCAAGACACTCGACACCGGCATTATCGGCCCGCTGGCGGTGTCGGCAACCGTCGTCGCCATCCATGACCGCTTCTACGATGCCAAGGTCCCCGATTGGCTCGGCACCTTCTCGGGCTCCTCGCTGGTCTACCTCATCAGCTTTTTTGCCGTGTTTGCCCTTGCTGCTATCTCGGCCGCCATCGTGCCCTACGTATACGATGTAACCGATACGCTGCGTCACGCGCTTGCAGGCGTCGGTCCCTTTGGCGTGGGCATCTTTGTCTTTTTAGAACGAGCACTCGAGCCCTTTGGCCTGCACCACCTGCTCTACATGCCGATCTACTACGACAACCTGGTCATTAACGACGGCATCTACGCCACGTGGAGCAGTTTGCTCCCCATCCTCTCCCATAGCACGCGCCCCCTTAATGAGCTTGCGCCGTGGGCCGGTTTTACCGCCACCGGCTGGGTCAAGCTCTTTGGCCTTCCTGCCATCGCAGCTGCGTTCTACTCCACCGCAAAACCCGAGCGCCGCGCCGGCCTCAGGGTCATCCTTGTTCCCGCCATCATCGCCTCGGTGGTTTGCGGCGTTACCGAGCCACTCGAGTTTCTCTTTATGTTCACCCACCCCGGGCTCTTTTTGCTCTACGCCGTCTTATCGTCTTGCCTTGCCACAACCATGAATCTCTTTGGCATCGTCGGCATCTTCTCGGGCGGCCTGATGGAGATGGCAGCCTTCAACTTTATTCCGCTCATGCGCACGCATGCCGGTGCCTATCTTTTGGCGCTCGGTATCGGCCTTGCCTTTAGCCTCATCTTTTTTGTTAGTTTTCGAGCACTCATCTTGGTCTATGACCTTAAGACTCCGGGCCGCGAGGATCATGTCGCCAATCGCGCGGCAATCGATTGTTTAACGGGAAGCGACTTTGCCAAAGAGCAATCTCCCAATGACGAGGTCAATAGTCGATCCGATCAAGATCACGTCCTCGCTGAGCGGGTAATTCAGCTTTTAGGTGGCGTTGGCAATATCGTGGGCGCAACCAACTGCGCCACGCGCCTGCGCGTCGAGGTCGCAGACCCTTCCATCGTTGCAGATAACGCGTCGTTTGTCGCGGTGGGCGCCAAGGGCCTCATCATTACGGGCAAGACCGCCCAGGTGATCATCGGCATCTCCGTTCCCCGCGTTAAAGAGCATTTTGACCAGATCATGGGCCTCGAGCCGGAATTTGTGCCCACCACCTCGGCCTCCCCTGCCGCCAGCGCAGCCCATAAGCGTGGCGATATCTGCTTCTTCGATATCGACGGAACGCTCGCCTGGCAAGACCCCAGGCTCGCCCAAGACCTTCCCGAAGACGAGCGCGACCTCTCCCCCTATCCCAACGAGGCGGTTTCGCAGGCAATCCGCGAGTTTGTCGCCAACGGCAACATGGCCTTTATCTGCACGGGACGCACCCTGAGCTGCATCCACCCCAAACTTCTTGAGCTGCCTTGGACCGGCATCGTCTGTCTTGCGGGCGGTTACGCCGAGATCAACGGACACGCAATTCGCGATCTGTCGATGACGCCCAGTATGCTGCAGCGTCTTGCCCCCTACCTTGAGCAATCGGGCGAGGTCATCCGCTTTGAGGGCCTCAACGGCGTCGTGCGCATGAGTGCCGATGCGCCCGATGCTCCCGGATACGCGCGCACCCTGGGCGACGCAGTCACGCAGCTGCAACATTACAGTGTCTACAAGATCTTGATGTCTACATCACTCGCCAACCACATCGCTCAAGATAAGGCACTTGAGCCGCTGCTGTGCTTTAACGAGCTCGAACTCGAGGTAACCGAAATCTCGCCCCGCGAATGCACGAAGCGCGGGGGCATCCAGTCTGTACTCGACGCCCTCGATCCCCACCACGGAACCGTATACGGCATCGGCGACGCCAGCAATGACGTCTCGCTGATGAACGCCGTCGATGTCGGTATCGCCATGGGCAATGCGCCGGACTATCTCAAGGATAAGGCCGATTACGTGACCGACACCGTCGATCACGACGGTGTCGTTGCGGCGCTCGAGCATTTTAGGCTGATTTAGGCACACTCCATCAAACGCACGCCCGTTGTCCTAAATCGCCAAAACTGCCGCGCCAAACGCCCTGATGTGGCAATATGTTGTCTGCATATTGCATCAATGCAACCTCAGAAAGAATGCGAGAACCCGTGTCCAGTCCGTTTACCCGCTTTTTAGCCCAGCACTTTGACCAGATTAACGACTATCTGGCCACGTTCTTTGACGGACAGGCGACCTCTGCCGATATCGAGCGCTACCTGTATGCGCCGCTCTCGGCTTTTACGGCCAACGCCGGCAAGCGCCACCGCCCGCTTATCTGTATGCTCGCCGCAACCGCAGTGGGCGGTAGCTTTGAGAGCGCCCGCAGCGCCGCGGCAGCCATCGAGCATTTCCAGTCGGGCGCGCTGATCCACGACGACATCGCCGACAACGGACAGCTTCGTCGAGGCAAGCCCTGCATGCACCTTACCGAGGGCACGGGCCTTGCCATCAATTGCGGCGACCTGGCGCTCACCATGGTCACCAAGACGGTTCTCGACGACCCCACGCTGGAGTCCGACGTGAAGCTGCGCGTGCTCCACGAGCTTACCGAGATGATCGTCCGCACCATCGAGGGTCAAGCGCTCGACCTGGGTTGGGTCCGTGACGGGCGCTTTGATATCTCGGTTGATGACTACCTGGACATGGCGACGCACAAGACCGCGTTTTACAGCGGAGCCACGCCGCTTGCCGCCGGAGCCATTATCGGCGGCGGCAGCGATGAGCAAATCGAAGCGCTGCGCGCCTTTGGCCTACACACAGGCCTCGCCTTTCAGATTCAGGACGACCTGCTCAACCTTGTCGGCACTAAGGAAGCCGCCAACAAGGACTTCCGCACCGACATCACCGAGGGCAAGCGCACGCTTGTCGCCGTACACGCCCTCTCTGATGAGCGCCACCACGACGAGGTCGAGGCGATTCTTTCCTCGGGCACCGATGATCCCGCGCAGCTCGCACGCGCCGTGGAGATCTTCCAGGAGACCGGCTCCATCGATTACGCCCACACTTACGCGCTCGACCTGACCGCTAAGGCCAAAGCGGCCATCGAGAACGTTGAGCTTGATCCGCACGCACGCGAGCTGTTCCTCTCCATGGCAGATTTCTTTGTGGAGCGCCTTAACTAACGGGGGTTATAAAACCTGTCAGCAGCGTATTTAGGCACAACTTGCTACACTGTTGAGTGCATGTTTATGCATCCCTTTGCGTTGTCTATCCGACAGACGCTCAAATAGTACGAATGGTACGCCGAAAGGGGTTCGTTCATGGAACCTATTACAACGGGCATGCAAGGAGCAGCCGTCGAGGACGTGCAGTCTCGTCTCCTGCAGCTCGGCTACACGATTGATGCCGCCGAAGTCACCGACAAGTACTTTGGAGCCACCACTGAGCAGGCCGTCAGCACCTTCAGGCTCGACAGCGGCCTTGCTGCCGGTCATGCCGTCGATATCCCCTGCTGGAGCGCCCTTGTAGACGCTTCGTATAAGCTGGGCGACCGCACTCTCTATCTGCGCATGCCCAATTTCCATGGCGCCGATGTGCAGGCCCTGCAGCGCGCTCTCAACGTTTTGGGCTTTGCCTGTGGCGAAGACGACGGCTACTTTGGTCCGCATACCGAGGCCGCCCTGCAGCAGTTCCAGGAAAACGTCGGCCTGTTTGCCGACGGCATGGCGTTCCAAGATACCTACGCCTACATCAACCGCCTGCACCATGTGTGGGAGGGCAAGCCCTCGGTGACTGAGGCAGAGTCGCGCATCGGTTTTGCCCGCGCGGCCAACGTGCTCGAGCGCTTCCAGATTGCCGTTATCGGCGAGGACCCCATCGCACGCAGCGTTGCGTCGCGCATGTGGAATATCGCCACGGCAACGACCGACAACAGCGGCATGATGCTCTGCGGCTCCGAGGTCCCAACCGACGTAGATCTGGTGCTCGAGATCGCAAGCGACGAGCTGCCCGCCGACGCCGCACCGCGCGCCACGATTGCCCTCGCCGAGTGCCATAACCTGGCCCAGCGCATCCGCACTGCCAATGTCGCCGCGCAGCAGAAGCCGGCACGCATTCGCATTGAGCTCACGGGCATGACGCGCTACAACGGCACCTTCACGGCCAGCGACGCGCAGACACTCGCCGTACGCCTGCTCGATGGCGTTTGCGATGCCCTCGCAGATTAGGTAAACTAAACGAGTTGCTTTTGGGCAACACCACACATTGGGACGTAGTTCAACGGTAGAACTCCGGTTTTTGGTGCCGGCTGTTGGGGGTTCGAATCCCTCCGTCCCAGCCAAAGAAACAAGCCTCTCGAACGCATAGCCGATCGGGAGGCTTTTCTTGTGAGCAAGCGGAGGGATTCGAACCCGCAAGGGTGCGGAGCTGAGGAAACGCGAAGCGTTTTCCAGCGCAGCACGCAAGGAGCGAAGCGACGCAGCGGAGCGCGGCCGCCGACCAGGCGGACGCGGAATCCCTCCGTCCCATACCAGCAACGGGCTCCCCACATCTCGACTTACCAGCCAAACCGGCACTTAGGGACGTTCCTAAAGTGCCGGTCATCAACATGGTGCCGTGCGGCCCCGGCGGGCCGGCGTAGCATTACAGACCAAGCGACCATTTCCATGCGGGAATAACCTCGATGACGCCATGCTCCGTTTTGATCTGGGTCGCCTCGCGCAGCGTGATGATATTGGCATCCTTGATACCGGTTTTTACCATAGCAACCTCAAGGGAACCAACTTCACGCCTGCGCGTTTTCTCTGCCGTCATATCGACTGTCACCTGGTAAAGCGCGTATGGTTCCGATGCCAAAGCGTCGCCGACCAAGAAATCAACTTTTTCTCGTGCTTGCGTTGGAGCCGTAAATGAAGTCACCGTTTCCAACCGGCCGTTTGCCGTACGGCGCATGAGTTCAGCATAAATCGCAGTCTCCAAACGCTTTCCTATATCCTGCTGATTAGCACGCGATGTTGCATATGCCATCCCCTGGTCGACGGCATAGACCTTGTCTGTTGTCGTTGTCTTAGGAGCCAAAGAAGTTGAATACTCCGGAAGTAATCCAATGAGATGAGCCTGCTGGAATAAACGAACGAGTTCGTTTATTTTTTCCCATGACGCTCGATATCCGACAGACTTTAAGGCTTCCAACAAACTGTTAACCGAAAGGTCGCAACCCGTGTTTCGAAGGCAGAAGAGCCCTACTTGGTTGGCAAGAGCGATATCCGTGCGCCCGCTCCGCTCGAGAATGTCTCGTGCAACAACATCTCGCAAATAGGCTTGAAGCATCTGAATACGCGAACCGGCATCAAGCTCCTGAACCCCAGGAAAGCCACCCTCTATGAGATAACGGTCATATGCCGATTCCAGATCAGTTCGCCGCTGCGGAGAAACAGCTGGAGCCCCAGCACTAGTAGACATATCCGGCGTTTCAATGTGATGAAACGCACAATACTCGCGGAATGAAAGCGGATGCATAGCGTGCTCTTGCGAGCGACCGCGAAACTGCGTCGCTATTTCATCGGCAGATAGTTTTGAGGACGATCCGGTGATAACAAGCGTTACGCTCTCGTGCTCCGCCAAACGCTGACAAACGCCCTGCCAGCCATCGGTCTCCTGCACCTCATCCAGAAAGAGATAACAGCCTTTCGTTCGCGCTGAGGGAACCTGCCGCCAATACTCTTCCAAAATGTCGCTCATGAGCGTGTCCGGCGCCGGTCGAAGACGGTCATCAGCAAAATTGAAATAGAAGATACGCTCGGCATCGACACCGCGATCGATAAGGCGACGAATCCATTGAAACGCATAGAACGTTTTGCCGCAGCGCCTGATACCCGTGATGATATGGACAAGATTGAACGGCTTTGGCTCAGGAAGATCACTGATGGCATCGTCTCGATGCACGACGTGAGGAATCTCAAAGGAACGGGCCTCGGCAACAATCTCTGCAATACCCAACGCTGTAGGCGCCATAATGCTCTCCTTTCAACATCTTGAGTATATAACTTCTCGTCCTACAAGAGAAGTTTCAGCTACAACTTCTCGTCCTACACTAGAAGTTTGAGGTAGATTTTCAGGCATGTCCCAAAAATCTACCTCCAAAAGATAGGCGCCCCAGGCCCGTTAGGACCAAGAGCGCCTTACATCTAGAAATCATCAGCCCAGTTCCGAAAAGCGAGCCGCTTGCGACAACCAAGTAGCCACAGGCCCCGGGAGAGCGGGGGCACCGGCTTAGGTTTATCGCGAGTTCCGCACGAACAGGAGGCCACTAGCCCCGATGTTTTGGACGTGACAGCGAGAGGGGCCCTGGCATGGCAAGGTGACGTGAAACAAGGCGGCGCCGACCTTCTGGTCGCGCCGCCGAAGTTGAACGTCAGATTGCCGTGCCAGGGCCCCTCGCAGCGTCGAGAGGACCGCCGTTCGGTAGAACGGCGGAACTAATTGTTCAGCATGCGGTCGAAGCTTCCCGAGTCGCCATCCCGATAGTCGGCGGTCATCAGAATCTCCTGTGGAATGCGTCCGCCCTCGCGCAGCACGTTGCGGAACTGCACGCGCGTGACCATGGGCAGATCCTTGATCGTCGCCGCCAGGTTCTGCGGCACACCCTGGTTGGCAGCTGCGGGTTCGCACTCTCCGCCGGCCTTCACGCGACGCTTGTGCTCGGCAAGCATGGCGCGATACATACCGGCATGCAGGCGAATCTCTACCACATTGGCGTTACGGGTCTGCTCGACAATGCGCGCACCCTCTCGGTCGATGTCGCCCACGTAGTAGACATAGTTAAAGCGATAGCCGATCTCGGCCAGATAATCATCCAGTGCGTGCGAAACGCTCGCCTTGCAGCCACCGCCAAAGATCACGCCGCCCACCTTGGTGCCAAAAAGCTTGGCGTGCTTGCGGCCGCGCAGGAGCTTGACGATTTCGTCATAGGTGTCTAGGTTCTCGACCATAATGAACGGCTTGTCGGCGCCCAGCGTAAAGAAACCCGTAAAGTGCACGGGGCGGTTGGGGGCGACCTTAATCACCTGCATGCTGATACCTTTTTCGGTCATACGCCGAATCAGGCGCTCGCCGTGCTTGCCGTCAAAGGCCTTCTCATCGTTAAAAATCTGGTAGGCGCGCTGGCGACGCGAAGCGACCGGCGTGTCGGCACCGCGATTCTGCTCAATCCAAGCCTGGATGATCGCAATTTCCTCGGCAATCTTGCGGTTGGACATCTCGTTGTGCTGAGTGCGCTGCGGAGCCTTTTTGCCGTCCTTGCCCTCGACCTTAACAATTTGAGTCTGCTGCTCCTTGATCTTAGAGAGCGCCGTGGGCGTAGGGACAACTTTGAGCAGCTGCCTGCCTAAAACGCGGGCAAGGGCAAACGCCGAGACCTCGCCGTGAACGGCCGACTTGGGCTGCTGGGCAGCAGTATCTGCTGCGGCAGACTCCGGCTTCTTCTGAGACTTGCGCTTAGAATCGCCTTGGGAATTGCGCTCGCGCTTCGGCATAGACGCCTGCTTCTGCGGACGATCGGACTTACTCTCCTTCGCCCGCTGGCGCTTAGGCTGCCCCGAAGAAACCTCGACCTTCGCATCCTCGTCCTGCGGCGTGGTCTTCTCGGCTGCAGTCTCGGCATGGGAACTGCGGCCCCCACGATGGCGACGGCGGCGAGGCTTGCTCGAAGCACCCTCCCCCGTCTGTTCAACCGCAGGTTGCTGGCCCTGGGTCTCCGTATCGGACGCAGTCTGCTCATCAACAGGCTTCTGTTCACGAACTCCCGACTCGGCAGGCTTCACGGCCTTCTCGGCCCGCACCTCCGGAACCTGATTAACCTTCTCCTGGCGCTTTACGGGGTACGCGCGACCTGCAAAGCCGCGACCGGGACGACACGAGTCTGAGGCCTTCTTGGCCGGCTTCTCAGAATCGTCCGCAACTTCGGCAGTCTCTTCGGCCTCGCGCACAACATCCTGCTGCTCGGCCCTAAAATGCGCACCGCGGCGACGCTTGGGTTCCTGAGGCTCAGCGGACTTTTGCTCTTTCACAGACTCCTGCGGCTCGGAGACGGGCTCGTTCTCGACAACCTCGGTAACGGCCCCATCCTTTTGAGCAACGGCGCGACGGAAGCGCTCCTGCTGGGCGCGGCGCTGCGCATCGTGCTTGCCACCCCCGCCAAAACCGCCGCGTCCTGCCTTGGCCGTAAAGGCACGCACGACGTTCTCATCGAGCAACTCATCGGTATCGACATGCTCACGCGGAGCAACTTCTTCCACAGCAGGCACGTCAGCGGAATCCTCGACGACAAAATCTTCGACGGACTCGGCAGGCTGCTCCTGGACATCGCGGATCTCGGCATTGATGGTATAGAACGCCGGGCGCCCGTTAATGCCGCTACCCTCGATCTTTGTCACGATATTTGCCGCGATAAGCTCATCGCGCATCGCCTTGGTGTCACATTCCTTATCGACGGAGCGGAAAATCTGCGCCAGCGCACTCGACTTAATCTTGAGCGCCTTGCGGCAGAGCAGGTCGTAGGCAACCAGCTTGGCACGCTCGGCAGAAAGCGACGTCTGGCTGCTCAGACGTTCAGCCAGGGCATCGACATTATTTTGGTTATCGGAATATACCGTCTTGGCCACGGGGCCCCTTTCATATGTACACATATACGTCTATATGGTACAACGCGCGCCCTTATCCACGCAAAACATCTGCGAGAACACTCGAGCGTCACCCGCTTTTGCATGAAAAAAGGACCGAGCCCGCGAAGTCGCGGACCCGGTCTTTCCGAGTCATATAGATGTGACGTTCAACTCGTCAGGTCGACTAAGCCCTGGCGGCCTCGGCGTCGGCAGGAGCCTCAGCGGCAGCGGCGCGGCCGTACTCGGCCTTGCCCATCTCGGACCACTCGGGCTCCTCGTCGGGCATGGAACCGGCCTCCTTGCCGAAGAGCTCCTTGAGGCAGTTGACGGCGACGATGAGGCCCAGGACCATCAGCAGAACGGCGAAGACAAGCTGCAGGCCCTTGGTGGCGGCGACGGAGACGGCGGCCGTGGTGGCGGTAGCCGGGATGGTGCCGAAGAAGCCGTAAGCCTGGACAGCGGTCATGCAGCCCATGGCGCTCTGGACCAGCGAGGTGAAGGTGCAGCAGAGCAGGAAGACGACGGGCACGTAGAGCATCCAGCCCTTGCGGCCGGTGCACTTGCAGAACACGGCGAGGGTGATCATGGTCATGCCGCCGAGCAGCTGGTTGGAAGCACCAAAGAGCGGCCAGATGTTGGCATAGCCACCAAAAGCGAGGGCGAGACCGGGAAGCAGGGTGACGACCGTGGCGAACCAGGGGTTGCCGAGGACCTTCATGTAGCCGGCCTTAGACTCGATGGCCAGGGCGTCGTTGGTCTGGGCAAAGAACTCGGAGAACGAGGTGCGGGCGATGCGGGCGACGGCGTCGAGCGAGGTCAGGGCCAGAGCGGAAACGTTCATGGTCATAAAGACGGTAGCGAGCGTGCCGTCAACACCGAAGGCCTGCATACCGCGGGAGATGCCAGCGGCGAAGATCTGGAACGGGGTGGAAGCGACGCCGGCGTTGAGGGCGCCGGTACCGGCGGTGTTCATGTCGGAGAACATGATGCCGGCGACGATGATGGCAAGGATGCCGACGAAGGACTCGACGATCATAGCGCCGTAACCGACCTTGACGGCGTCCTGCTCCTTCTCGACCTGCTTAGAAGAGGTGCCGGAAGAAACGAGGCTGTGGAAACCGGAGAGAGCACCGCAAGCGACGGAGACGAACAGGACCGGGAACATCATGCCTGAGGCAGTGGAGAAGCCGGTGAAGACCGGAGCGGTGATAGTGGCCTGACCGTTGACGCCCAGGACGACGATGCCAAGGACAGCGCAGACGATCATGACGATCATCATGATGGAAGTGAGGTAGTCACGCGGGGTCTTGAGCATCTGGATGGGCATAGCGCCAGCGAAGACCAGGTAGACCATGACGACGGCGAACCACTGGAACTTGTCCAGGTAGACCGGAAACTGCATACCGACGGCAAACATGAGGACCATGAGGACAACGCCGGTGACGAACTCGGCAGCGCCGGTGAGGCTGAACTTCTTCTGAGCCCAACCAAAGGCGATAGCGACGAAGGTGAACAGGATGGAGATGGTACCAGCGCAGCCGGCGGCATAGGACTTGGTGAAGTCGATGGCACCGGTAGCAGCACCAGAAGCGTCAACGGCCGGGGTGAACATGAACGTCTTGCAGACCATGTCGGTGAAGGCGGCGATGACGATGATGCAGAACAGCCAGCAGAACAGCAGGAACAGGCGACGGCCGGTCTTGCCGATGTACTTCTCGATGAGCTGAGCGAGCGACTTGCCGTTGTTCTTCATCGAAGCGTACAGGGCACCAAAGTCGTGGACGGCACCAAAGAAGATGCCGCCGACGAGGACCCAGAGCACGACGGGCAGCCAGCCAAAGGCCATGGCGACGATCGTACCCGTGACAGGGCCAGCACCGCAGATCGAGCTGAACTGGTGCGAGAACGCGGTGAAGGCGGAGACGGGCGAGAAGCTCTTGCCGTCCTTCATGCGCTTGGCCGGCGTGAGGGCCTCTTTGTCAACGCCCCACTTGTTGGCCAGCCAGCGGCCATAGCCCAGATAGCCGCAGGCGAGCACCGCCGCGGCCACAACCATGAGCAAAACTCCGTTCATTACATTTCCTCCTCTAAAAAGAACTTCCTAGACATAAAAAATGAGGGCCGTCGGTTGCGCTCGACGGCCCTCATCTTTATCAGCCGCCCGTTATCGTACGGGCTAGCTGTATGTGCTAACCCGCATCAGATAATTACTACGCTGATAATGTTTAGCTGATGCGTGAACATGTCTAAGAAATCCTCTTCAATCATGATGTGAACGATCCGTGCGTGTTCACATCCCCCAGTGGTTGAAAAGGAGTATGAAACTTTAGTTACCTAAAGTCAACGCAAATTTGTAATGAGTTTTCAACTTTTTTGGATTTCTCGGTATAAAACGCCACTGACCTCGGACTTTACCCCACGACAGTTTTTGCATGAGAGATGCCCCTCGGGAGCGGGCGGGCGTATACAAGGTTTCCTGCTCTACAGTCCTGCTCGCACGGAGAGCACATTAAGTGCTCTCCGGCTCGTGCGGAACTCG
>UQMO01000045.1 GCA_900542125.1 uncultured Collinsella sp.
GAGAACGCTCCCGCAAACTGCCTCTTGACAACTTATAGGAGCGTCGGTTTTATTTAGGCCATTTTTGCTGTGGTCGAGCATCACCAATCTAGCCCCGTAATCCGCCCTACTTTTGATAGCAGTAAGTAGGAACGGGGCTATTTTTCCCACTCTTTACCGCTATTGCGATCTCCGCTCGCACGACCTTCTGAGTTGCGGTGAAATAAGGACTGTTTGGCGGGTAGATGCCGCTATTCAATCCCTATTTCACCGCAACTTAGTAGTTACTTGTGGATCAGGCGGGCGCAGAAGTGGCCGTCGTAGGAGTCGGCGTTTACCGGCACGCTTTGGAAGAAGCCTCGATCGTTCTGGCGCACGGCGACAAGCTTCTTGGCCTGCGCGAAATCGGGAAGCTGCAGAATCTGGGCTTCGAAGAGCGGTGCCATGGTAAAGCCGGCGCCCTCGGGAGAGGCCAGGAAGGCATCCACGACCTGCGTGTTCTCTTCATCAAAAACCGAGCAGGTGGCATAGATAAGCTCACCGCCGGCAGCAACGCGCGCGGCTGCTTCCTTGAGCATCGTCAGCTGTAGCTTGGGCAGCTCAGTCGTAACATCGTTCTCGGTCAGACGCCACGGTATCTCGGGATGCCGGCGCATGGTGCCGGTGCCAGAGCACGGTGCATCGATAAACACCGTGTCGAACAGGGCAGGCTCGCCAAGCATGGCATCAAACGACGTAAGCACCTCATTGAGCTCGCAGGCATCGCCCGACACCGTACGAACACCCGTTATACCCGCCTTATGCAGGCGCGCGAGATTCTGGTCACATTTACGATCGTGCAGATCGAGCGCGGTATGCTGATGCTCATACCCGGCGCGCTTGGCCTGGCACATCATCACATAGGTCTTGGTGCCGCGACCGGCGCCAATCTCCAGGCAACGACCGGGAAGTGTCGCCGCAGTGGCGATGAGCTGGGCGTTAAGGTCCGAAGCAACCGCGGCAGCGCGCTCAAACACGCCCGACGCAACCGTGACCTGCGCATCAACCGGAGCATGGCAACCCGGGAAGACAGGTGCCACAAGCTGCGAGATATACGGATCAGGCTTGGTTGCAAAGGCGTTCTCATGCAGGGCCAGCGGCGCGGGGGCCAAATTGCCGGCAAAGTTGAGCGCGCCCTCGGGCGTATCAAACGAGGCCATAATACGAGCGCACAGCCAGCGAGGAAGACCCATCAAACGAGACAAGCGAACCAGGCGGCGCTCGGACTCATCCACGTCGGATGCCGTGGCAAAGTCCTCAACGTTGTCCGCAACCTTGTGCAGCACCGCGTTAGCCAGGCCCGCGGCAGACTTAGCACCGCTGCGCACCAGCTCAACACCCTGGCTCACGGCAACGCGGCCCGGCGTATGCAGGTAGAGCATCTCGAAAGCCGAGATGCGAAGCGCCATGCGAACGCGCGGCGCGACCTTTTTGGGCTTATCCAAAAACTGATCGAGCAACTCATCCAAAATGCCCTGCGTGGCGGCAACACCGAGCGCCAAACGAGCGGCAAAAGCGGAATCGCGCTGGTCAATCGCCTTGGCGGAAGCGCGGGAAGACAACACGTCGCGTGCGTACATACCGCGGCGATCGGCCTCCATCAACACATCGAGCGCAAGCTTGCGCGCGGGAGACAACTTGCTCATGACAGTACACCCCACGTAAGGTCGGCACCCTGCAAGCCGGCAGCCCAGGCAGAAGCAGCCATGGAACGCTTGCCATCGGGCTTAACCTCGAGCAGTTCAACCGCGCCATCAGAAAGGCCCAGGTAAACACGCTTGCTCTTGACGGCAACAGCGCCCTCGCCAAGCGACACATCAGCCGGCGCAGCATCAAGTACGCGCACCGTCTTGCCAGCGATCACACAACGAGCGGGCGCGGTATCGGACGAAGCAAGCACATGACGCACGCAATCGAGCGCCGCCATCTGCGGATCCAGACGCATCTCCTGCTTGGAAATCTTGGCAGCATGCGTGACGAGCGACTCATCCTGCTCAGTCCAAACAGCCGAGCCATCGGCAAGCGAGGGAAGCGTATCGGCAAGCAGTTTGCCGCCCAGCTCGCCAAGCTCCATCGTGAGCGCCTCGGCATGCTTACCGGAAACCGACGTCGAGGCCTGCGCGCAATAAGCGCCCGTATCCACGCCATGCCCAATGCGCATAATGGAAACACCGGCAACCTCGTCACCAGCAAGAATGGCACGCTGAATGGGAGCAGCACCACGCCAACGAGGCAGCAGCGAAGCATGAACATTCACAATACCAAGCGGCGCCACATGCAGCACCTCATCAGGCAAAATGCAGCCATAGGCAGCCACACAGAAAATATCAGCCCGCGCAGCCTGGAGAGCCTCAACTACCTCAGGCGTCATACGATTGGCCTCAACGACCGGCAACCCCAGCTCAAGCGCCTTAGCCTTAACAGGAGACGGCTCCAACTTTTTACCACGCCCACGAACAGCATCGGGACGAGTAACAACAAGCGCAATCTCGTTCCCAGCCTCAACAAGCGAAGTCAAAGAAGGCACAGCAAAATCGGGCGTACCCATAAACACAATACGCATAGAGAACGTCTCCCCTCAACCAAAGCCGAGACGGCTACAAATAACAGCGGAAAGCCACGTACCCAGCCCATCCGCAATAACAATTCAACAAGAACAAATATACCCAAAACCAAAGAAAGAGCCGCAATAAAAGCAGCTCTTTCAGTAAAGCACCTATCAGCGAAGACGCCCCTCCCTGGCCCGTCGGCACCCGGGCGAAAAGAAGCACGAAAACGCAGTCCCCTTCCGCCGCAGGGCTTAGGTTATTGCTCCACGCGCAGTTCCGCACGAGCCGAAGAGCACTTAATGTGCTCTTCGTGCGAGCAGGACTGTTTGAGCATGGAGCAAAACCTAAGCCCTGAGGCGGAAGGGGACGGTGGGACCTACTCCGTCTCGCCCGGTCGAGCGCCGCGGGCCAGGGCGTCCTGGTACTCCTTGACCGCCTTGATGCGCTGCATCGGCTTGAGTCGCTCGAACATGGTGTTGCCGTGCAGGTGATCGATCTCGTGCTGCAGGCACACGCAGAACAGGTCGCCTGTGGCCTCATAGCGAATCAGGTTGGCATCCAGGTCATACGCCTCGACGACAACGTGATCGGGACGCTCGATCTCGCAGCTAATGCCGGGGATGGAAAGGCAGCCCTCGCTAAACGGCACCAAATGGTCACTCTGCTCGACAATGACGGGGTTGATGAGCACGTACGGGTCGTAATCGTTCTTGTCGCTGTAGTCGCAGTCGATGGTGACGAGCTGAATGAGCTCACCGATCTGCGGGGCGGCCAGGCCGCAACCGCCGTTGTCGAACATCATCTTCTTCATCTTCTCGGCAAGCGCCTCGATCGCCGGGGTGATCTCCTCGATGACGGCGCACTCCTGGCGCAGACGAGGGTCGGGCGACAGTACGATTCCGTTGGCTTCCATGGCCATCCTTTCGGGTTGTTACATCAAATCATAGGCGTCGACGTCAACGCTCACGCTCACGCCGCGCACGGAGCCCACCTCTTTGAGGCAGGCGTTGATATCATCAGAGACATGGTACCCTACCGGCGACTTTACAAGCAGATGGAAGCGGTAACGGTCCTTGGCTCTCTCGATTACACACGAAGCCGGACCAAGCACCTGGGGCACGGCACTCCCCGCCCGCAAAAAGTCGGGCGCGGCGGCGTGCCAGCGGCGCTTGAGGAGCTTCGCGATGCGACCTATGTAGTCCCGCGCAACGTCCGCGTTCGTCGACCATACCAAGATGTTGGCCAGGCGCACGAACGGCGGATACAGGGCGTTGCGACGCTGCTCCAGGTCGTAGTCGGTAAAGATTGAACGGTCGTGCTCGGCGACGGCGCGAATGACCGGGTCCTCGGGCAGGTAGGTCTGGATGATAACCTCGCCGGGGCGGCCGCCGCGGCCGGCGCGGCCGGCGACCTGCTCCAGCAAATCGTAAGCGTGCTCCCCCGCTCTAAAATCGGGCAGCTTTAATGCAAAGTCGGCATTGACCACACCCACGAGCGTGACCTCGGGAAAGTCGAGGCCCTTGGCGATCATCTGGGTACCCAACAGCACCGCGCAATCGGCGGCATCGAACTGCTCGAGCAGCTTTTTGTGCGCGTCCTTGCCGCGCGTGGAATCGGCGTCCATGCGAATGATGGCGACGTCGTCGGGCAGCATCTGGTGCAGTGCGTCCTCGATCTGCTGCGTACCCAGGCCCATTTTTGCCAGGTAGCGGCTGCCGCACTTGGGACAACGACTCGTGGGCGCCGGATAGGGCTGCACGCGCCAGGACGATCCGCAGGTGTGGCACTGCAGCGTGTGTGTGCGCTCGTGGTACGTGAGCGCGGTGGAGCAGTGGTTGCAGGTGGGCACGCAGCCGCATTCGCGGCACATCAGGAAGGGCGCAAAGCCACGACGGTTGTGCAGCAACACGGCCTTTTCGCGGCGCTCGACCACGCGCTCCAGGCCCTCCATCAGCGGTTTTGAGAACATGGAGCGACTGCCGTGCGTGAACTCGCGGCGCAGGTCGGCAATGCGTACATTGGGCAGGACCGCGTGCCCCGGGCGCTCGGGCATCTCGACGCGCGTCCAGGTGACGCCGCTGTACGTGCCGCGGCGGCAGCGGTCGAGGGCCTCGGCCGAGGGCGTGGCGGAGCCCAGTACGAGCGGACACCGATAGCGGCGCGCCATCTCGGCAGCTACCTCGCGCGCATGGTAGCGCGGACTGGAGCCCTGCTTGTAGCTGGTCTCGTGCTCCTCGTCGATGATGATAAGGCCCAAGTCGCTGAGCGGGCAAAAGAGCGCCGAGCGGGCGCCCACGACCACGCGGGCCGCACCGCTGGCGACCATATCCCACTGGTCGAGACGCTCGCCGGCCGAAAGGCGCGAATGGAACACGGCGACCGTCTCGCCAAAGCGCGAGCGGAAGCGGCCGACGGTCTGGGCCGTCAGCGAGATCTCGGGCACGAGCACGAAGGCCGAACGGCCGGCTGACAGTACGCGCTCAATCGCCGAGAGGTAGACCTCGGTTTTGCCGGAACCGGTGACGCCATCGACCAGCACAACATCGCCGTGAGCGTCCAAGCGTGCGCGCTCAATCTGCGCGAGCGCCTGCTGCTGGCCGTTGGTGAGTGCCACAGGCGCCTTGCCGCTCGCCGAGGACAGCGTGGTCTGCTCGCTGCAGCCACGCCACGCACGGCGCTCCTCCACCACGACGACGCCGCGTTTTTCGAGCGCCTTGATGGTCGCCGACATGCTGTTGTAGAGCAGGTTAAGATCGCGCGTCGTGACCGGGCCACATTGGAGCGCCTCGATGAGCTGACGCTGGCGAACCGCGGTCTTGGGCGGCGTGTAGTCGAAACCCTCGGGCGTGAGCATGACCCAGCGGTTTTGGATAGGCTTGACGGCGGGGCGCTCAACGGTCCACACGCCGTCCCCGCCCTTGACCACGCGCGGGCTTCCACCCGGGGGTAAGAACAGGCGCAGGCACTCGGAAAGCGTTGCGACGTACTCGCGGCTCATCCAGCGCGCAATACGGGCAGCCTCGGCGGTAAAGAGCGGCTTGCTGAGGATGGCCTCGATAGGCTTGATGCGCGCGGGATCGAGAGCGTCGTTGCCTTGCAGGTTGGCCAGCTCGGGCGCGATGTCGACGATGTAGCCCGCGGCGGCACGATTGCCAAAATGAACTAGGACGGTGGAGCCGATCTGGACATCGTTGGCGAGTGACTGCGGAATGCCGTAGGCAAACGGTTCGGACAGCGCACGGGTCGGAATGTCGAGGACAACGCTCGCATAGACGGCGACGGGCTCGGGTGCGGGCTCGGGCTGCGCCGGGGCGGCGACAGGGACCGCGGACTTCGGAGCTTCCTTAGGTTCCGGCGAACCAAACAGCGACAGTTGCTCGGCCAAGGCCCCAGCACCTCCTATCCCAAACGTCTACAGAAACAAGAGCCCCGCTCGGGTGAACGGGGCTCGGATACATACGTTTACGCGGCTACTACAGCACCATCGTGCGGGCGCGGTCGATGCGCGCCAAGCAGTCGTCGCGGCCGACGAGCGCCATGGTCTCGCCCAGCGGAGGGCTCACCATGTTGCCGCAGACGGCGACGCGCACGGCCTGGAACACCACGCGCTTCTTAAGGTCCATCTGCTCGGGCAGCGGCTCAAGCGCGGCGTCGATGTTGGCAGCCGTCCACTCGGTAACACCCTCGAGCGCGCCCTTGGCGGCATCCAGGATGG
The DNA here is from genome assembly GCA_900542125.1 of uncultured Collinsella sp. Lineage (GTDB taxonomy): Bacteria > Actinomycetota > Coriobacteriia > Coriobacteriales > Coriobacteriaceae > Collinsella. The sequence goes on from UQMO01000045.1 coordinate 6,283, forward strand.
CGCCCATGCCTTCCTTGGCCAGGCCCTTGTTGACGGACTTCTCGTCATACTCGAGTGTCTCGGCCGTAGCGAAGATGGGAGCGGCGACGGTCACGGCGTCGGCCGGCATCTTGGTGCGCGGCTTGACGATGGCAGCGAGCGCGTCGATCCAGTCCTCGCCGTACTCGACGTTGCCCTCGATGAGGCCTGCCTCGTGCAGCTCGGGGACCATGATCTCGTCGGCAAACTGGGCATCGGTCATGCCGTTGATGTACTCAGCATTGACCCAGTCGAGCTTCTTGGGATCGAAGGTCGCCGGGTTCTTGGAGATGCGGTCGAGCGAGAACTTGCTGGCCAGGACATCACGCGGGATGATCGTGGTCTCGCCGTCGAGCGACCAGCCCAGCAGAGCCAGATAGTTGACGAAGGCATCGGACAGGTAACCGGCGTCGCGGTACTCCTCCACCGAGGTGGCGCCGTGGCGCTTGGAGAGCTTTTTGCCGTCGGCACCCAAGATCATGGAGATGTGGGCGAACGTAGGCACGGGCGCGCCGAGGGCCTCGTAGACCATGACCTGACGCGGGGTGTTGGACAGGTGGTCGTCGCCGCGGATGACGTGGGTAATCTTCATCATGGCGTCGTCGACGACGGTCGCGAAGTTATACGTGGGCGTGCCGTCGGAGCGGAAGATGACAAAGTCGTCGAGCTCCTTGGCGTCGAAGGTCACCTCGCCGTGGACGGCGTCGTGGATGACGACGTCGCCGCGGTCCTCGGGCACCTTGATGCGAAGGACGTAGGACTCGCCGGCCTCGATGCGACGGCGGGCCTCCTCGGGATCAAGATCGCGGCAACGGCGCTGATAGCCCTGGAAGGGGTCCTTGCGCTCCTGCGCGGCCTTGCGGTCGGCGTCGAGCTGCTCCTTGGTGCAGAAGCAGGGATAGGCCTTGCCCTCGTCCCAAAGCTTCTGAGCGGCCTGCTTGTACAGGTCCAGGCGCTCGGTCTGGGCGTAGGGGCCAAAATCGCCGCCCACCTCGGGACCCTCGTCCCAGTCCAGGCCCAGCCAACGCATGGCGCGCAGGATGATCTGCGTGTTCTCGTCGGTGGAGCGGGTGGGGTCGGTGTCGTCGATGCGCAGGATGAACGTGCCGCCGTTTGCGCGGGCGAAAGCCCAGTTATAGATAGCGGTGCGGGCGCCGCCGATGTGCAGCTTGCCCGTCGGTGAGGGTGCAAAGCGGACGCGAACGTCTGATGCCATGGAAATCTCCTCGATTGCAGGATGGATGTCTAACCGCACCAGTATAAAGCATCAAAGCAACCTCCGCACAAAGGGCACCGACCTACTCATTGGGGACAGACTTAAATGACCAGTCGTTGGAGACGTTCTTAGTTTAAGGCTGGTCATTTATGTCTGTCCCCAATGAGTAGGTGCGGAAAGGGTGTGAATGTTTGATTTACGCGCTATGATGTGCCCTTGCATAGAGAGCCCGGCGGAATGGTAACGGTCGCCGGGACACGTTTTTGAAAGGACAATCATGTCAGAAGAACTTCGTTCCATCCCGCCCCAACACGGGTCCTTTGTTTTTACGTCGGAGTCGGTGACCGAAGGTCATCCCGATAAGATCGCTGACCAGATCAGCGACGCCGTCCTCGACGCAATCCTCGCCAAAGAAATAGAGCTCCAGGAGCAGGGCTACATCGCCCCCAACGGCGTGCCTGCCAACGTGGAGAACGTCCGCTGCGCCTGCGAGACCCTCGTGACCACCGGCACCGTCATCGTCGCCGGCGAGATTCGCACCCAGGCCTACGTAGACGTTCAGGAAATCGCCCGTGGCGTTATCCGCCGCATTGGCTACAACCGTGCCAAGTTCGGTTTTGACTGCGACACCTGCGGCGTCATGAGCCTCATCCACGAGCAGTCGCCCGATATCGCCCAAGGCGTTGACGAGTCCTTCGAGACCCAGACCGGCGCTACCACCGACCCGATCGACCTGATCGGTGCCGGCGACCAGGGCATGATGTTCGGATATGCCTCCAACGAGACCAAGACCCTCATGCCCATGCCGCACTACCTGGCAAGCCGCCTGGCCGAGCGCCTGGCCGCCGTGCGCCACGACGGTACCCTGCCCTATCTGCGTCCCGACGGCAAGACCCAGGTCACCGTGCGCTACGAGGAAGGCAAGCCCGTCGAGGTCACGACCATCGTCATCTCCACGCAGCACGCTGCCGAGATCGAGGACATGGGCAAGATCAAGGCCGACCTCATCGAGCACGTCATCACCCCGGTCATGGCCGCTGAGAACATGCCGTGGGATAACGCCGACATCTACGTGAACCCCACCGGTCGCTTTGTCGTGGGCGGCCCCATGGGCGACACGGGCCTCACCGGCCGCAAGATCATCGTCGACACCTACGGCGGCTACGGTCGTCACGGCGGCGGTGCCTTTAGCGGAAAGGACTGCACCAAGGTCGACCGCTCCGCCGCGTATGCCGCGCGCTGGGTCGCCAAGAACGTGGTCGCCGCCGGTCTGGCCGACCGCTGCGAAGTCGAGCTTGCCTACGCCATCGGCGTTTCCAAGCCCCTCTCAATCATGGTCGACACCTTCGGTACCGCACATGTTGCCGAGGACAAGATCGTTGAAGCCGTAGAGAAGACCTTCGACCTGCGCCCGGGCGCAATCATCCGCGACCTAGACCTGCGTCGCCCCATCTACGAAAAGACGGCAGCCTACGGTCACTTCGGCCGAGAAGATGCCGACTTCACCTGGGAGAAAACCGACCGCGTCGAAGAACTCAAAGCAGCCTGCGGTTTGTAAGACGATTAGCCAGACCTGAGCAACACAGTATTACGCACAAAGAAGTACCGGCCTCCAACCGGTACTTCTTTTTTATTAACCAGTGGCGAAGATGAACCGATACGGAAAAGGTCACCAGCCAATGAATTTTGCAGCATAACGACTCCAACCATGTATCCTAAGTTCCGAGGGCTTTGGTATTTGGTCGGTCGCGAGTTCCGCACGAGCCGGAGAGCACTTAATGTGCTCTCCGTGCGAGCAGGACTGCCCGAGCAGGCGACCAAATACCAAAGCCCTCGGAACGGCGGGACAGAGTATGCCCCGCCCCTCGGGACGACGGGATAGAACAGGAGCGCATATGGCAGGCAAGCCGCAAACACTAGCTACGACCTCGGCATTCGAGATCTTGGGGCCCGTCATGGTCGGTCCCAGCTCATCGCACACCGCCGGCGCCCTGCGATGCGCCCAGGTGGCCGCAAGTCTGCTCGAGGGCCGCATCACCAAGGTCACCTTTGGCCTGTGGAACTCCTTCGCCCACACCTACCGCGGCCACGGCACCGACCGCGCGCTCGTCGCAGGCATCCTGGGCCTCGACACCGACGACGAGAACATCAAGCAGGCCTTCGACCTCGCACGCGAGCAGGGCCTCGAATATCACTTTGACATCAAGGGCGACGACGCCTCCATCCACCCCAACACCGTCGACATCGACATGGTCGACGACACGGGCGCCACGGCACAGGTTCGCGGCGAGAGCCTGGGCGGTGGCAAAATGCGCATCAGCCGCATTAACGGCGTCGGCGTCGACATCTCGGGTATGTATTCCACGCTCTTCGTGGCGCACAAGGACGTTCCCGGCGTGCTCGCCGCGCTCACCAACCTGCTCGCCTACGCCCACGTGAACATCGCCTTCTGCCGCACCTACCGCACCGAAGTGGGCGGCCAGGCCTACTCCGTATTTGAGACCGACGGCACGCCCGACGACACCGTCGTCCCCATGCTGCGCAAGCTCGACAATGTCGATTACGCAACGTTTATCGAGCTCCCCGGTTCTGCCTCGTCGCTCTCCCCCGGCGTCTCGGCCAAGGAAATCTTCGACGACGGCGAGCAGCTGCTCGATGCGTGCGAGGAACTGGGGCTCAGCATCGGCGCCGTCATGGCCGTGCGCGAGGCGCGTCTGACCGGCGAGGCCCACGCCGTCGCCGCCATGCGCCGCGTGCTCGACGTCATGCGCGAGGAGACCACGGCCCCCCTCGCCAATCCGCAGCGCTCGCTCGGTGGGCTAATCGGCGGCGAGGCCAAACTCGTCGATGCCACCAGCCGCAACGATTTGAGTGCAAGCCTGATGGGCGTCGTCCAGACCGACGCCGTGGCCCGCGCGATGGCCGTGCTCGAGCGCTCCGCCACGATGGGTGTGATCGTCGCAGCTCCGACGGCAGGATCCGCGGGTGTTGTGCCCGGCTGCGTGCTGGCGCTCGCCGATCACCTTCAGCTCGACGACGAGCAACTCATGGACGCGCTCTACTGCGCAGCCGCCATCGGCCTCAACCTCACCACAAGCGCCTGCGTTGCCGGCGCCGAGGGCGGCTGCCAAGCCGAGGTCGGATGCGCCGCCGCCATGGCAGCCGCCGCGCTGGTGCAGATGCTCGGCGGCACGCCCGAGCAGGCGCTTGACGCCAGTTCCATCGCGCTGAGTAACCTACTGGGCCTCGTTTGTGACCCCGTCGGTGGCCTCGTGGAGGTGCCCTGCCAAAACCGCAACGCCATCGGCGTGGCAGCGGCCTTTAGCTCGGCACAACTCGCCCTCGCAGGCATTAAGAGCCTGGTGCCGTTTGACCAGATGGCACATGTCATGCTCTCGGTGGGTCACGCGTTGCCGGCCACGCTGCGCGAGACGGCAAAGGGCGGCATCGCGCAGGCTCCGGCCGCACTTTCGGCCTGTGCAAAATGCGGTGTGTGCGGATAGCGGCAAAGAACGACTCAAAGGTGGGACAAATGTCCCACCTCTTTTGAATGCCACCGTTTCCGTACCACAAACAGCAGGGCAATCGCTATAATGCAAGCCCAGTAAAAACACGATGAACCGCAAGGCGAAAATCGAAGGATATGCATACGATGTCGCAAAACGATCGAACTCAACTGATTCCCGATCCGCAGCAGCCGAGCAGGCACACCGGCAGCGTTCAGTCGCCGCGTCCTATCGCGCCGAGCCACGGTCAGCAGCGTAGTGCAGCAAACGCTTCCCAACACCCGAACCAACAGCGACAGCAGCGTCAACAACGTCAGCAGCGCCGGGCAAACGGCAATGCGCCCAAGCAGCCCCCCACGCACGCTCGAGGCGATCGCGGCCCCGCGCGCAAACCCGCCGAGAACAATAAGTCGGGCAAAAAGACGACGCTCTTTGTCGTCCTGGGCCTAATCGTCATTGTCTATATCGTAGGCGTCGTAGCGTTTTCGCAGGTAGCCTACCCCAACACCACCATCGCCGGCGTCGACGTCTCGTTCTCCAACGCTTCGTCTGCCGCCACCAAGGTCAATTCGGCATGGAAGCACTATAAGCTCGCCGTGACAGGCGATGACTTTAGCTGGACCTATCAGCCCGAGTCCGATGAGCCCATCGTCGACGGCGAAGCTGCCGCAAAAGAAATCATCAGCCACAACGAAGCCTTTATATGGCCGGTCCGTCTTGTGGAATCCTTAAGCGGCAAAACCAAAACAACCGCTACCTCCAACGAAGTCGATCTTGATCAAGACGTCGACCTGTCCATGCTTTCCGACACCTTTGACCAAAAGAAGTTTGAGAAGGATCTGGGCGCCGCCATCGACGAGTTTAACGAGGGGCGTTCGGGCACGTTCGAGGCCAATAGCTCCTATGACGAGCAAGCGGGCAAGTTTACCGTCGAGAAGGCGCGCTCCAACGAAAAACTCAACCGCGAGCATGTCATCAAGTATGCCGAGCTCGAGCTTGCCTCACTGGCCGAGTCCGTAGATCTTTCCATGCTCGGCAACGATGCCTATGAGCCACTCAATGGAACGCTGACAGATGATCAGATTCAGGCCGCATGCGATGCCGCCAACAACTTCCTGGGCGTCAACGTGACCCTCAAGCTCAACGGCGAGGATGCCGGCAAGGTTGATGGCAGCTCCGTGTTGCAGTGGATCAGCTTTGCCGATCCCGCCAACCCCACGCTCGATACTTCGCAGATCAGTAGCTGGGCAGCCAAGCTCGCCAACGGCTTTAATACCGTGGGCTCCTCTCGCTGGTGGACGCGCGCCGATGGCAAGCAGTGCGCCGTCGAAGGCGGCGACTTTGGTTGGTCCATCGACAGCAGCTCGCTCGCCAAGCAGGTCGAGGACGCCATTAACAACAAGCAGGCCGGCGAGATCGAGATCAAGTACTCCCAGAAGGCCGACACCTTTACCGCAAAGGGAGAGCCCGACTGGAAGGCGTATATCGACGTCGACCTGTCCGAGCAGCACGCGCGCTACTATGACGAGAGCGGAAATATCGTTTGGGAGGCCAACTTTATCTCGGGCAAGCCGGGCGAGGACGCCACGCCCGAGGGCGTCTGGCAGATCAACAGCAACGACGGCGGCAGTACCCTGATCGGAGCCAAGGACCCCGAGACCGGTAAGCCCAAATACGAAAGCCCGGTGAGCTACTGGATGCCGTTCGAGGGCAATATGATCGGCTTCCACGATGCCACCTGGCAAAACGACAAGAGCTTCGATAACGCCGAGTCGTACAAGTGGTGCGGCAGCCACGGTTGCATCAACCTGCGCCTGGCAGACGCCAAGGCACTTCACGACTGCATCAAAGTCGGCCTGTGCGTGGTTGTCCACTCGTAGTGCAACGCGCGCATTCCTACAACGTGGAACCGCTGCGACCAATCTAACAGTTCCGAAAGAAACCGTCCTATGCGCCCGCCCCAACCGGTGGGCGCATATAATTATCGAGGTTCTTTCTATAAAGGAGACGCTATGCCGAATGTCCCCACCATTACCCCGGGCCCGGATGATACCGAGCACACGCCCGAAGGTGCCACCGAAACGATTCCTCTGATTACAAACGTGCATGCCGATAAGCAGAACGGACGCGCGAACGATGCGGCCGAGATTTCCGATGAAGAGGCATACGCCAAGCTCAAGGCAAAACGTGCCGAACGTCGGCGCAAAAAGCTGATTCGACGCGGTATTGCCGCCGGCGTCGTGGGTGCCATCGCGCTCATTGCCATTGTCGCAACCCTGGTTATCAATGCGCAGCCACAGGGCGCTAGCGAGCCTGTGACCGACATGGTGACCGAGGGCACGTTTACCACAACGGTCGAGGCGAAAGGCCAGCTCAAACCCATTTCGTCCTCAGTGGTCTCCCCTTCTGTCGACGGCACGGTCGATTCGATCAACGTTCAGCCGGGCCAATCCGTTAACGAGGGCGACGTGCTTATGACCATTAAAAACGACGAGCTCGATCGCAACGTTGCCGAGGCGCAGCGTGCAGTTGCAGCCGCCCAGGAAGACCTCACCAACGCGCAGAAAGCCGCCGCTGCCGCGCAGGCCACCCCAACGACGGACGATGATGGAGCTTCCGCAGCAGCTGGCATCACCGCCGCATCAGCGGACACAAACGCCGTATCGGCCGCGCAGCGCAGCCTCGCATCGGCCCAGGCAAACCTCGATCAGGCGAACGCCAAGGCAGCCAGCCGTACGGTCACGGCCCCGAGCTCGGGTAGCATCGTGGAGCTCAACGCCAAGGTGGGCGCCACGGTAACAGGCGGCATGATCATGGGCGAAAGCGATACGAGCGGCGGCAAGCAGTGCATGCAAATCGCCGACCTATCCAAGATGAAGGTGACCGTGCAGGTAGGCGAAAAGGACATCGCCAAGATCGCCGTTGGGCAGAGCGCCAACGTCACGTATCCTGCGTTTCCCGATATCGTGAGCCAGGGCACCGTCACGGCTATCGCATCGGTGGCAAACTCCGACGCCGCCAACGGTGGCGGCGGCAGCGTAACCTTTAACGTCGACATTCTCATTGAGGCGCCCGACGCGCGCCTGAAGCCGGGCATGACGGCCGAGGTATCGGTGGTGACCGAGCAGCTCGACGACGTGGTGATGGTGCCGACGATGGCGCTCATGACCGAAGACGGCGAACATTATTACGTCAACGTGGCGACCGATGACGAGGGCAAGCAAACCCGTCGCGTGAAGGTGACTGTCGTGACGCAAAACGACAACGAAGCCGTAGTCGGCAAGACACAGGTCAAGCGCGACGACCAGGGCAACGAGATCAACCCCAACGTGCCGGTTACCAAGCTGCGCGATGGCGACACCCTCGTCATGGACACCGGAGCGGACGCAACGGCTGACGGCGGCTACGGCGCGGATTCGGGCAGTATGTCTGCCGACGAGGGCATGTAATGCGTCCCGTTATCGACATCCGCAACGTGCACCGCATCTTTGAGAGCGAGGCGGGGTGCGCCCACATCCTGCACAACGTAAGCCTGGCGGTAAATCCCGGCGAATTCGTCGCTATCACCGGCCCCTCGGGCTCGGGCAAGTCAACGCTCATGAACATCCTAGGCTGCCTGGATAAGCCGACGGCGGGCGGCTACTACCTGCAAGGGCTCAACGTGGCCGAGCTTGACGATGACGAGCTCACCGAAGTTCGCGCCCTGAGCATTGGCTTTGTCTTTCAGAGCTTCAACCTGCTGCCGCGCCTGTCGGTTATCGAAAATGTGATGCTGCCGCTGGCCTACACCAATGTGCCCCGTAGCCAGCGCGAAATGCGCGCCGTGCACGCGCTGCAGGCTGTCACGCTGCCCGTCGACCACTGGGACCACCGCATATCCGAGCTCTCGGGCGGCCAGATGCAGCGCGTCGCAATCGCGCGCGCCCTCGTCAATGACCCGCCCATCATTCTGGCCGACGAGCCGACGGGAAACCTGGACTCCGCTACCGGAGCGCTTGTGATGGAAACCTTCCATAAGCTCCAGAAGCGCGGCAAAACCATCGTGCTTATCACACACGACCCCGGCATCGCCGCCGAGGCCGACCGTGCCGTGACCATCCGCGACGGTCGCATTCACGATGGCGCGTATATTCCACATGCACCGCGGACCCTGCGCAGCGCCGTGGATAGCCTGCCCAGGATTTCCGCCTCCGCCAACCCGCCGAAAGGAGAGATGGCATGAGCGCCCGCGATCTCATCCAGGAAGCCCTTCACTCGCTCGAAGCCAACAAGGGGCGCAGCCTGCTCACCATCCTGGGCATTGTCATCGGCATCGCCTCGGTTATCGCCATGACTTCGCTCATCGGCGGCATCCAAAACAGCCTGGTCAACAGTCTGGGCCTCAATGCGGCACGCATGGTGCAAATCTATTCGTCGCAAGAACTCACCGAGTCGGACATCGAGAAGCTTCAAAAACTGGAGCCGCAGATAGAGCAGATCGGCATTGTCGACAGCGCGTATACCGAGTACAAGACCGGCGATAAAAGCTATACCGTCATGGCACAGGGTGTCGATAGCAACATGCTCGACGCCGTGGGGGCCAGCAAGCTCGTTGCGGGGCGCACCTATTCCCAGGCCGAGTCTCAATCAGGCTCACGCGTGGCGCTTATCAGCCGCGGCGGCGCCGATCAGCTTTACGGCAACGAGCAGGATGCGCTGGGGAAAACCATCAAGGTGTCCAACGGCGAGGTGCAGATTGTAGGCGTGATTGATGGCGGCAGCGACTCCATGGGCTCGCTTACGCTGTATATGCCACGCGAAACCATCTCCGAGTTGTTTGGCGACGAGAATCCTTCATTCCCCAGCGTGACGGCACTTGCCACCGAGGGCACGGACATGGATGAGCTCTGTAAGACCATCGAGTCCAAGGTGCGCGCGATAAAGGGCATCGCGGAGGATGATGAGTACAACAGTGTATCGGCAACATCCATGAAAAGCGCCATCGATGCACTCAACTCCTTTATGGGCGCATTCTCGCTCATCATGGGTGCTGTCGCCAGCATCTCGCTGCTTGTCGGCGGTATCGGCATTATGAATATGATGCTCACCAACGTGACCGAGCGCATCCGCGAGATCGGTATTCGCCGTGCCCTGGGCGCCAGTCGTCGCGATATCACCGCGCAGTTTTTGGCCGAGTCTTCGGCGCTGTGCGTCACCGGCGGACTGTTGGGTGTCCTGATTGGCTATCTGCTGGCCTGGGGACTCACGTTCTTTGCCGCAAGCTCGGGCATCATGAGCGAGTTTGGAGCCACCGGGACGATCACGCCAAGCTTCTCCATTACGACAGTGTTGATCGCGTTTGCCGTATCGGTCGGCATCGGCGTAATCTTTGGCTTCTACCCCGCTCGCCGCGCGGCAAAGCTCAACCCGGTGGAGTGCCTGCGCTACCAGTAAGTCACCACCAACAAGTTGCGGTGAATTGGGGACTGAATATGCTATCTAGCAGCAAAAACAGACACAATTTCACCGCAACTTATTGAAGGGCTGCTTGCGCCAGTTCCGGGCTTCGTCCTCGAGCTATTGGCGGATGACGGGCTTGTACGGGTCGAGCTTGCTCAAGGCGCTTCTCCTCGCGGGCGGGATGGCGCGTAGGCGCGGCGAGCGCCTAGCGCGCGAACTCCCGTAAGAGCGCGTCTTCCACTTCCCGAAGCGAAAGGGCCCCACCTCCCTCGGCGGGACGGGCGACCACGATACAGCGCGCTCCCACGTCGCGCGCGGAGGCGATCTTCTCGGCCGTGCCGCCTACGGTTCCCGAGTCCTTGGTCACAAGCCACTGGGCGCCCACCTGCCGAAGCATCGCCTCGTTGAGCTCGCGGGTGAAGGGCCCCTGCATGCCGATGACGTGCGACGGCGAAAACCCCGCGTCGATGCACTTCGTTATAGCACCGGGCAGCGGGAGCACACGCACGAAGAAGCGCTCCGCGAAATCGGCGACGCGCGTGTAGGGAGCAAGCTCCTTGCTCCCCGTCGTGAGAAGCGCGCGACCCGGGTTCTCGGAGAGAAAGCGCGCCGCGCAGGCGATCGACGCGACCGATACGACGCCTTTGGGCAGCGCCTCGACCGGGCGCGCAAGGCGCAGACATCGTGCACCCACGGCGAGCGAAGCGGCCCGGATGTTGCCGCTTGCGAGCGTAGCGAAGGGGTGCGTGGCGTCGACGACGATGCGCGCGCCGAAAAGCTCGCACTCCATGTCGGCCTCGTCGAGCCTGCCCGCATGCACCTCGATGCCCGGAAGCTCGCCCAAAAGCTCGCCTCCGTACTCGGTTGCCGCGTAGGCACGGGCGGGGATGCCCGACCCGCTCGCCCATTCGCACAGAAGGCGGCCCTCGGTGGTGCCGGCGAAGATGCGCAGCGCCGGCGCGGATGCGGGCGCCGTCACTTCGGGCCGCCTGGGCGCGTGATCTGGTAGAGCAGCGCGTTCATAATGGCGGCCGCCACGGTCGAACCGCCCTTGCGACCCCTCGCGACGATGGCCGGCACGCGTCGCGCGAGTAGCTCCTCTTTCGCCTCGACCACGTTCACAAACCCGACCGGCACCCCAACGACGAGCGCGGGCGCGATCTTCCCCGCGTCCATGAGCTCCGCGAGGCGCAGGAGTGCTGTGGGAGCGTTGCCGACGGCCACGATGAGCGGACCCTCGATGCCGCAAGCTTTGTCCATGCTCGCAACGGCGCGAGTCGTGCCCGCGGCGCGCGCAGCCGCGGCGACATCAGGGTCGGCCATGTAGCACACGGCCTTGCAGCCGAGCTTCGCGAGTGCGGGCTTGCTTATGCCTGCGAGCGCCATGTTCGTGTCGGTGAGCACCGTGGCCCCTGCGCGCAGTGCGTCGAGCGCACAGTGCGCGGCGTCATGGGTGAACACGAGGGAATCGGCGTACGAGAAGTCGGCAGTGGTGTGGATGACGCGCTTCACGACGGGCTCTTCGAGCGGCGGGAACGTGCGGCCGCCGAGCTCTTCGGTGATGATCTCGAAGCTGCGCCGCTCGATGTCGCCGGGCGCCATCACCTTAGAATCCATCTAGTACTCCACTCCTTCCCTTGCACATATCCCCTGCTCGTAGGGGTGTTTCTCGCACCGCATCTCGGTTATGTAGTCGGCCTTCTCCACGATCTTGCGGGAAGGCGCGCGCCCGGTGAGCGCTACTTCGACGCCGCGCGCGGACAAATCGAGCGCGCGGTCCAAGAGCGCCTCGTCGACAAGCCCCTTCGAAAGCGCGTCGAGCGCCTCGTCGAGCACAAGCAGCCCCTCCTGCGCGTCCTCGAGCTCGGCGAGCGCGGAAGCGAGGTTCCCATCGTGCAGCTCGCACGTCGCGGCAAGTTCTTCCGACGTCATTGACCAGGTAAACTTGTCCGACACCTTCCCCGCGAACACGGGCACGCCGAAATGCTCGGCGAGCAGGCGCGCCTCCCCGCTTTCGCCGTCTTTCAGGAACTGCACGACGACGACGCGGCGGCCTGCGGCGAGCATGCGAAGGGCGAGGCCCATCGCCGCCGTGGTCTTGCCTTTGCCGTCGCCATGATACACGTGGATCATACGCCCTCCTCGATAATGCGGTAGACATACTCCATGTCGAGCGCCCCGCGCACGACATCGGCCAGGCGGTCGAACTCGCGCGCACGGTGATCGGCCGCGGACGCCGCGCCCGCAGCACCCACGACGCTCTCGGGCAGGCCGCGCATGCGCGCGAGCGAGCGCGCGAGGGCGAGCGCCACCCCCGGTTCGTCGAACAGGCCGTGGAGATAGGTTCCGAACACGTTTCCGCAGGCCGCGCCTTCTGGTTTGCCGCCAATCGTGCCCGCAGGGGCGCAGGAGACGGTCGTTTCGCCGTCGTGAATCTCGTACCCGCGCGCCGTCATGCCGTTCCACACCGAGAACGCGCCTTGGGCGCCCGTGATGCGCAGCTCCGACTGGGCGAGGCGCTTTTCCTCCTTGAACACCGTACTTGCAGGGATGAGCCCGAGCCCGCGCGCGGTGCCAGCGCCTTCCCTGCCGTGCGGGTCGGAAAGCTCGTCTCCCAAAAGCTGGTAGCCTCCGCATATGCCGAGCACCGGCGTGCCCGCGCCCGAAAGCGCGCGTACACAGGCTCCGATGCCGCTAGCCGCAAGCCCTGTCTCTTATACACATCTGACGCTGCCGACGAAGGCTTAGGTG
>UQMO01000046.1 GCA_900542125.1 uncultured Collinsella sp.
CCTAAGCCTTCGTCGGCAGCGTCAGATGTGTATAAGAGACAGGATTTACGCGCTGCTTCCCGTTGTGGGCGTTACCACCGCATGGGTGTACAAAAACCACGGTCTTGCCGCCAAGCGCGGCAACAACCTGGTCATCGACTCCGCTCTGGGCACCCGCCTCATCCATATGCGCATGGCCGTCCTCACCTTCGTCTGCTCCACGCTCACGCATCTCACGGGCGGGTCGGCCGGTCGCGAGGGAGCCGCGGTGCAGATTGGCGGCACCATCGCCAGCAACATCTCGAGCCTCGCCCACCTCAAAAAACATGACCACCACGACCTCATGCTCGCCGGCATCTCGTCGGCCTTTGGCGCCGTATTCGGTTCGCCCCTTGCCGGCGCGTTCTTTGGTATGGAGATGTGCTTTATCGGCAAAATCGACTACACCGCAGGCATCTACTGCCTCGTCGCCTCGTTTACCGGCTACTTTACATCACTTGCCCTGGGTACCGAGTACGAAGCGAATGTCATCGCCAGCGTTCCCAACATGACACCACGGACGGTTGTCATCGTTGTTATCAGCGCCGTCATCTTCGGTTTGACGGCACGCCTCTTTGCCTGGTCGGTTCGAACCGTCAAGAGCCTGTACGGTCGCTTTATCACCAATTACCTTGTTCGCGCACTCATCGGCTCACTCGTGGTTTTGGCCGCCTATGCCCTCCTCGACGCCTGGAAGTATGCTGGCCTTGCCACCTGGCTCTCGGGCGCCGGGTTCGCCGGTAACACGACCCTTGCCGACGCAGTCACCAAGCTCGTGGTGACGGCGCTCACCCTGGGCGCCGGCTTCCAAGGAGGCGAGGTCACACCCCTGTTTGGCATCGGTGCGGCGCTCGGCGGTTGGATCGGTTGCCTCGTCGGAATCGACCCCAGCTTTCTGGCGGCGCTGGGCATGCTCGGCGTGTTCTGCGCCGGCCTTAACGTACCCATCACCACCTGCATGATGGCCATCGACCTGTTCCACGGCACGGCAGCCGGCTTCTTCGTGATCGTAGCGTTTATCAGCTATCTCGTCGGCGGCCACCGCGGCGTGTATCCCGCTCAGCGCATTATCTCGCCTAAACGCCGTTCGCTTATTGTGGACGAGGGCGGTACGGTGGCGGATGCTATCGAGCGCCACAACGACCTGATAGAGTAGACGTAAATATTCGCCGTGCAGCCACAATCGGGGGCAATTCGACCTGAACGCGACCGCACTGTCATGTCACACGCCGGGAGTCGCCCCATGCACGCAACTGATTTTGGTCGCACGCTCATCATCGCCAACCCCGCCGCCCAGTCGGGTGCGGCGCGCGAAGTTGCCGAGCGCCTGCAGCGCTTTTTGGACATGACCGCGCGCTCATCCCAGTTTGATCTGGTGCTGACCGAGCGCATGGGACATGCCAAGGAACTTGCCGCACGGGCCCAGGGCTACCGCACGGTTATCGCACTCGGCGGCGACGGCGTGATCCACGAGGTCGTCAATGGACTCATGACGCAGGATGAGGCGGTCCGTCCCGCCCTTGCCGTCCTGCCCGTAGGCTCCGGCAACGATTTTGCCCAAACGCTCGGTATCGACGATTTCTCCGGCAAGGATTTTGGCGCGCTACTCACCTGTGAGCTGCAGCGTCAGGACATCGGGCGCATTCGCTCGTGGAGCCCTGAGAACGGCAGCGGCGAGGCTACCGTTGAGTACTACGACCAGACGCTTTCGGTCGGCATCGATGCCGCCATCGGCCTGGGCACCACCGAGCTGCGCAAAAAGACGGGCCTCGCCGGCGTGCCGCTCTACACCCTCTCGGGACTTGAGCAGTTTGGTCTGCGCTACCGCAACTACCCCATGACCATCAGCTTTGATGGCGCGCCAGCCGAGCGCGTGCGCGCGATTATTATGGCTATCCAGCTGGGGCCCACCTATGGTTCGGGCTATCGCATTTGTCCCGACGCCGACCCGTGCGACGGCATCCTCGACGTTTGCTACGCCTGCGGCCCCGTCCCCCGTGCGGTCGCCCTGCCTATGTTCCTTTCGGCAAAGGATGGCCACCATACCAAGCTGCCACCGGTTCGCATGCGCCGCTGTCGCCATGCCGAGCTTACCTTTGAGGGGCCCGACTACCCCATCCAGGCCGACGGCGAGCCCATCGTCGCCTCGCGCATCGAGGTGGACATCCTTCCCGCCGTTCTCGAGGTCTGGCACCCAACCCGCTAACCCCACCTAAGTTGCGGTGAAATAGGGACTGTTTATGCAGCTAAAGCCGCAAAACAGTCCCTATTTCACCGCAACTTATTGAGAAGATCATTCCTCCCCACCCGGCTTGCGACGGTTGGCTTTTTTAATGGCGTTGAAGTGCTTGTCGTTGAGCCTGCGCTGGCGTGAGCGCTGAGGCACCTTGGTCTTTACGCGTCGGCGCGGTGGACGCCCGCGACGCTCAAGCTCAGCGCGCAGCTTACGCAGGCAGCTGCTACGGTTTTGGAACTGACTGCGGCTCTCGCGCGCTGTCACGGTAATCCCCGAAGGGATATGTTTCATGCGTACCGCCGAGTCCGTCGTGTTCACGCCCTGTCCGCCCGGACCTGTCGCGCGAAACACCTGCACCTCGCAATCGCGCGCTAACTCCTCGACCGACATCTCGGCATAGCGCGCATACTCGCGCCATCCCATCTTGTTCTCATCCATATCAACACCTCCCCTCATAAAAAATGTGACAAAGGGAAAGTCCCTTTGTCACATCGCATACCAATCGCTTGTGTTGCGCGCTTAGGCGAAGGTGATCTCGCCGGTATCGCAGTCCATATCGGCGATGCGGGCTAGGCTCTCAACGCGGAAGCCGCGCTCGCGGAGCTTATCGCCACCGCCCTGGAAGCCCTTCTCCACCGCAATGCCAATGCCGGATACCTCGGCACCTGCGGCCTCGCAGATCTTGATAAGGCCCTCGAGCGCGCAGCCGTTGGCCAAAAAGTCGTCGATGATCAGGACCTTGTCGCCCTCGGACAGGAAGCGCTTGCCGACGATGACCGGGTACTCCTTCTGCTTGGTAAAGGAGTAGATGGTCGTGGCATACTGCTCGCCGTCAAGGTTGATGGACTGGGCCTTCTTGGCAAAGACCACCGGCACGCCGCCAAAATGCTGGGCTGCAATGCAAGCCATGCCAATGCCCGAAGCCTCGATCGTCAGGATCTTGTTGATCTCGACACCCTCGAACAGACGGGCCCACTCGGCGCCCATGTGGTCGAACAGCTCAACGTCGCATTGGTGGTTGAGGAAGGCATCAACCTTAAGGACGTTACCGGCCTTTACGATGCCGTCATGGCGAATACGATCCTCAAGCTCCTGCATGGCGCAACCCCTTCTCGCGGCAACGATACCGCGCGATTAATAAACGTTGTTCGATAGTCTACCACGGACCGACCCCCGACCGCCCCACAAGCCGTATCGCACCATAAAGCTGCAAGACCAGTAGACAGGCCCGATTCGTGGCAGACAGCCTCCCAACACGCTAATGCCGGGTGCGCGTCCTCACCAAACGTACCAATGTGAGCGCAAAGCCCACGGTAGCAACGGCCATCAGCACGTAGAATACCAAACGGAAGCCAAAGAGGAACACGTCCGGACGACCCGCCACATAGCTCGTGACCGTCTTGCCCATCGCCGCGCTCGTCTGTCCATACAGGATGCGCGACGCCGCCGTAATACCCAGCGCTATGCCCGCATAGCGCGCCAAGCTGCTCAAGCTGCCCGCAAAGCCAAGCGCCTCACGCGGAGCCGAACCCATATACAGCGAATTATTGGGACTCTGGAAGATCGACGTGCCGCACGACATAAACGCGACGCAGCACACAATCATCAAGATGGAAGAGTGCTCGTCAAGCGTGCTCACCGCAAAGAGACCGCACACGTACACGCCCAGGCCAAAAGCCGTGGGCGCTTCACAACCAACACGGTCGGACACCGAGCCCGAAAGCGGGCCCACAAAGGCATTCACGACCGGCATCGCCAAAAACAACAGGCCGGAGATATCGGAGCTAAAGCCGTGGGCATCCTGAAAGTAGAACGGCAGCACAAACTCGGAGGCACCGATACCCACGAACACGATAAGCATGCAAGCCAGGTTAATCGTGAAAGCCGAGCTCGCAAAGCAGCGACGCGCCGCCTCTGTCAACGGCATAGGGCGTTCGCCAGCCTCCGGCTTCACATGCGGCAGCGTATAGAGTCCCACGATAAACGAGATTACGCCAATGGGCAGATTGATAAGGAAGATACTCTCCCAGGGAAAGCTCGCCACCAGCACGCCGCCGAGCACGGGGCCGCACATCATGCCAAGAGCCACAAAGGTCGCCAGAATGCCCATGGCACGGCCGCGCTCACGCGCCGGAAACGACTCGGTGATGATGCCCATATTGTTGGCCATCGCGGCGGCACAGCCAATGCCCTGCACGAAACGCGCCAAGATAAGCACCTCGAGCGAAGCCGAAAGCCCGCAAAGCAACGAGCCGCCCGTAAAGACGATTACACCAAGCTGGAACACATTCACCTTGCCGCGCACATCGCCCAAGCGGCCAAACGGCAGCATGGCGACACACGTCGCGAGCAGATACACCGAGCTCACGAGCTGAATGCGGTCGAGACCCACCCCCAGCTCCTTTTGCATCACTGGGAGCGCCACCGTCACGATGCTCGCATCCAGACACGCCATAAAGGTCATGACGAGCACGGTGAACAGAATCGCCCATTTATTCTTACCGTGGGTGTCGCCCTCTAGGGCAATGTGTTCGCGGCGCAGCTGCTCGGCAGTTTTCTCCATGTATATCCTTTCTATCGTGCAACGCAAAAACGGGACCCCAATCGCCTACAAACGGACACGATCGGGGTCCCGCCTACGGAATCGGAACTATGAGGACGTCGTCAGCCGAAAAGCCGTCCCACGCCTCGCACGCACGCTAGCCTAGCACTGCTCGAGCGCCTGCTCAAGGTCGGCAATCAGATCGGCCGTGTCCTCAAGGCCGCACGACAGGCGCACCATGTCAGCGGAGATGCCGCAGGCGATGAGCTCTTCATCGTTCATCTGGCGGTGCGTGGCATTAGCGGGATGCAGGCAGCACGTGCGGGCGTCGGCAACGTGCGTGGCGATCTGGGCGAGCTTGAGGCTCTTCATAAAGGTCTCGGCCGCCGCGCGACCACCGTTAAAGCCAAAGCTCACAACGCCGCAGGTACCGTTGGGCATGTACTTCTGAGCCATGTCATAGTACTTATCGCCCTCCAGACCCGGATAGCTCACGAAGCGCACCTTGGGATGGCTCTGCAGGAACTTGGCAACGGCCAGGCCGTTCTCACAATGACGCGGCATGCGCACGTGCAGGCTCTCGAGCGAGCTGTTCAGGAAGAATGCCGCCTGCGGGTTCTGCATGGGACCAAGATCGCGCATGAGCTGCGCGGTGGCCTTGGTAATGAAGGCGCCCTCGCGACCGAACTTCTCGGCATACGTCACGCCGTGATAGCTCTCGTCAGGCGTGGTGAGACCCGGGAACTTGTCCGCATGGGCCATCCAGTCAAACTGGCCGTGGTCGACGATCACGCCGCCCAGGTAGGCCGCATGTCCATCCATGTACTTGGTGGTGGAGTGCGTAACGATGTCGGCGCCCCACTCAAAAGGACGGCACATCACGGGCGTCGGGAAGGTGTTGTCGACCATCAGCGGTACGCCGTGGTCGTGCGCGGCCTTGGCAAAGCGCTCAATATCGAGCACGGCAAGGGCGGGATTGGCGATCGTCTCGCCAAAGACGAGCTTGGTGTTGGGTTGGAAGGCTGCCTCGAGCTCTTCGTCGGTGCAGTCGGGGGCAACGAACGTGCAGGTCAAGCCCATACGACCCATGGTATGGGCAAGCAGGTTGTAGGTACCGCCGTAGATGGCAGAGCTTGCGACCACGTGATCGCCGGCACCGGCCACGTTAAAAATCGCGAGGAAGTTCGCAGCCATGCCCGAGCTCGTGAGCATCGCAGCGGTACCGCCCTCCATCTCGCAGATCTTGGCGGCAACCAAATCGCACGTGGGGTTCTGCAGACGGCTGTAGAAGTAGCCAGACTCCTCCAGGTCAAACAGCTTGCCCATGTGCTCCGACGTGTCGTACTTCCACGTGGTGGACTGGTAAATGGGCACCTGGCGCGGCTCCGCATCTCCCGGGTGATAGCCGCCCTGAACACATGTAGTACCGATGGTCTGCTCGCTCATATCTAGCTCCCTTGCCTGGGTTACGTTTTATTCGGTTCACGATACCGCTACCCTGCACCCCTCTCAACCCATCCCAAAGGTAGGTAATGGGACTAATTGATCAGGGGTATTTATCTCAAGCCTTGGGCATTTGCTCGATAGTTAAAAATGAGGCATACACGAAGCTCTCGATGATTACATGCACCGTCACGGGTACCATAGGCGGGTACACCGTGAACAAGGAGACAACGATGAAGCAAATCGATACAGCCCAACTCGACATCACCGCCTGCCAGGCTCAGGCTGCCGAATACCACGCCCGTGGCTTTAACTGCGCACAGGCCGTCGCCTGCACGCTCGCGCCCGCCGTCGGGCTCAATCCCCAGACCGCCTTCACCCTCACCGAAGGCTTTGGCGCCGGCATGGGCGGCATGACCGAAACCTGCGGCGCCATCTCGGGCGCCGTGGCCATCATGGGCTTTGTAATGAGCGACGGCATGGAAAACCCCAAGACTAAGGGCCAGACCTACAAGCTGTCGCGCGAAATCGCCAAGCGTTTTGGCGAGAAGAACACGACGACCGTCTGCGGTACGCTCAAGGGCATCGGATCGGATAAGGGTCCGCTCCGCAGCTGCCCCGGTTGCATCGACGATGCCGTCGAGATCGCCTGCGATGTGCTAAAGCAGCTCGCCGAGTAGACGGCATCAACATAAAACGACGGCCGGCGCGCTTGGGATCCATCCAAAAGCACGCCGGCCGTCGCCGTTAGAACTCGGCAAATTCGGGAGCGCCGGCCTCAATCTCCTCGCGCCCCGCCATAAGCTCGCGCATCTTGGCGCAAAACGGCTCCTGCTCCCCCGCCTTAAACACCAAATGAATTGTCACGGCATCCGCGTAATCGGTATCCGAAACCTTGGCACCCGAATCCTGCGCCAAACGAAGCACCTGCTCATACTGCGGATAGGCCACGTGCACGTCAACAGGCACGACGCTCGTCATCTCGACGATCTGCCCGGCCTCCTGAGCCGCGGCCACCGCCGCCTGCGTCGCCGCAGTATAGGCGCGCACCAAGCCACCAGGCCCTAACAGCGTGCCGCCAAAATAGCGCGTCACTACGCAGCAAACATTTTTGAGCCCCGCGCCGCGCAGCACCTCGAGCGTCGGCATACCACTCGTGCGGCTCGGCTCGCCATCATCGCTCTGGCGCTCGCGTCCATCGACCAAAATCCACGCGGGAACATTGTGTCGAGCGTCGTAATGACGCTTGCGAACCATCTCAATAAAGGCATTCGCCTCATCCTCGGACTCAATATGGACCAGCTGAGCAATAAACCGACTCTTGCGGTCCACAAACTCGCCCGAAGCCTCAATATTCGATTGCAGAGTAAAATAGCTGTCCAACAAAGCCCCTCAAACACAAGCAAAGCAACAAACAGCCTCAATAATACGGCAAAAGCCGTACCGATAACCCCGGTAAATAGAACGGCAACGCCGATGACTAGGCAAAAACAGCGAGATGCCAAGAACGGAACCGCCGATGATTCCGCCAACGAAAGCGAGAACCCGTCAGCGCGAACAAGGTGCCTTGAAAGACGAGGGCATTGACCTTATGGTCATGCCCGAAGGCTTGAAAGGCAGATTGCCGCGCTGACGGGTTCGCAGCGTCAACAAAGTGCCGAGTGGGCCTGTAAGCCGGGTTCTGTCGTGAACGGTCATTTATCTTGTCTGCACGTTACCATGCAGCTCCACGCACGCTACCCGAACGCGGACCGGGCCGGCCCATAGCGTTCCTATTCGCGCTTGCTCCGGATGGGGCTTGCCAAGCCGCCGTGTTGCCACGACGCTGGTGGTCTCTTACACCACCGTTTCAGCTTTTCCCTTTACGCCTTGCGGCGCAGGTGGGAGTCTTCTTTTCTGCGGCGCTTTCCGTCGGATCACTCCGCCCGGCCGTTAGCCGGCATCCCGCCCTCTGGAGCCCGGACTTTCCTCACGCGTGCTGCAAGCAGCACATCGCGCGACCGTCTGGCCCACTCAGCAGTGCAAGAGTGTAGCACACCGTTGCCGCAGGCAATGGCACAACACAAGCGTTCGACACGATAAACCAAGAACCGCGCTATGCAGTACAATAGAGTCGTCGATGGGCAACGTCGTCAGTCGAGACGCGACCGCGCTCCGCACCCCTCCGTCTACTCGGTGCGTTCCCGCCTCCTCCCCGAGGCGGGATGTCGGCATTTTTCATGCACCGACAACCCAATAGCCCGTGGACAGCCCGGGCAGCATCGCGTACCTCAGCAACAAATGCAAAAAGGGACCCGTCCATTGCGGACGGATCCCTTAAAACAAGTGATCGTCAAACCGATTTACTCGGCGTCGGTCTCCTCGTCTTTCTTCTCGGAAGGCAGCGGGGTAACCTCGATCTCGACGCCCAGAGTCTCAGCAGCGGACTTCATGGACAGGGAGATACGACGACGGTCGAGGTCGATCTCCATGACCTTGACCTGAACCTTGTCGCCCACGTGGGTGACCTGAGAAGGCTGATCGACGTGCTTGTTGGCCATCTCGGAGATGTGCACCAGGCCCTCGATGCCCTCGCCCAGGTCGACGAAAGCGCCGAACGGGACAAGCTTGGTCACAGTGCCCTCGACGATAGCGCCGACGGGGTACTTCTTGACCAGTGCGCGCCACGGATCCTCGGTGGTCTGCTTGAGACCCAGGGAGATGCGCTCGCGGTTGAGGTCAACGTCGAGAACCTCGACCTCGACCTCCTGGCCGACCTTGACAACCTCGGAAGGATGGTTGACGTGGTTCCAGGAGAGCTCGGAGATGTGGATGAGGCCGTCGATACCGCCGAGGTCGACGAAGGCGCCGAAGTCGACGATGGAGGAAACGGTGCCCTGGAGACGCATGCCAGACTTGAGCTTGGACAGGATCTCGGAGCGCTCGGCCTTACGGGACTCCTCGAGCACGACGCGACGGGAGAGGACGACGTTGTTGCGGTTGCGGTCCATCTCGATGACGCGGGCCTCGATGCGGGTGCCCATGTAGGAGGTGAGGTCCTTGACGCGACGGAGGTCGACGAGGGAAGCGGGCAGGAAGCCACGCAGGCCGATGTCGAGAATCAGGCCGCCCTTGACAACCTCGATAACCTCGCCCTCGACGTTCTCGCCGGAGTTGAACTTCTCCTCGATGCGGTTCCAAGCACGCTCGTACTCGGCACGCTTCTTGGACAGGACCAGACGACCGTCCTTGTCCTCCTTCTGGAGTACCAGAGCCTCGATGGGATCACCGAGTGCAACGATGTCTGCAGGGTTAGCGTCCTTGCGGATGGACAGCTCGCGGACCGGGATAACGCCCTCGGACTTGAATCCGATGTCAACGAGCACCTCGTCATGCTCGATCTTAACGACAGTGCCGTTAACGAGATCGCCCTCATCAAAGTCGGTAATCGTACCGTCGATGAGGTTGTTCATCTCCTCCTCGTTGACATCGTCAAGAGAGAAAATGGACGAGTTCTGAATCTCACTCAAAGGTGGACCCCTTTCGAACTACGGGGCCCCGATTGCTAGGACCTACAGAAGGGTGCGACAAGCACACAACGTTTAGGAACACTCGGGAGCCGACAGATACTAATGTGACGCTTATGCAATCACGTTCGTATAGGTTACGGGGAAATGAGTTCGATTTCAAGCGTGAACTGCGATTTTTTACTCGTGTGGAGACTTTTTCGTAATCTTATGAACACTCGCCTCCGCAACTTGACGATAACCAGCCAGGCATTCGGCTTTGGGGTAAAGTATCCGGAGCCAACGATTCTAGATCGATTTTTCGAGAAAGGTGCCCGCGTGCTCAAAGCAGTCGTTTTCGATATGGACGAAACGCTTCTCAGCATCAACCTCAACGCGTTCATCCTTCGCTATTTTAAGGATGTCTCTTCGATGCTCGCGGATATCGGGCGCCGCAGCCGCGGTGGCACGATGGCGCGCCTCGGCACCATCCTGGTCGACCTCAACGCCAATCGCCGCAGCGGCACGGACAACCGCACCAATCTTGAGTTTTACCAAGAAGAGGTCGAGCGCCGATGCGGGATCTGCCTCTCCGATCCCCTCATCTACGAGGCGTTTACCTACTATGACCGCGAAGTTCTTCCGTACAAGAACGACGATGTCATTAACGCCCACGCCATGCCGGGCGCACACGCCGCGCTCCAGGCCGTACAGGACGCAGGGCTGCGCTGCGCGCTCTTTACCAACCCCAGCTTTCCCCAGGGGGCCATCGAGTGCCGCATGGGTTGGGGCGACCTGGCCGACGCCCCCTTTGAACTCGTGACGCACATGGGAAACGCCACCCGCTGCAAGCCCGATGCCACCTACTATCTAGAGCAGCTTCAGGTGATGGGGCTCGAGCCACACGAGGTCCTTATGGTGGGCAACGATCCCAAGCGCGACTTCCCCAGTCCCGCCTGCGGCATTCAAACTGCCTATGTTGGCCAGGGAAAACCCGGCCGAGCCACCTGGCGCGGAACCATGGAAGACTTCGCCCGCGACTTTAACGCCGTAATCGAAGCCTTCTACGAACACCAAGTAGCCGACGAACTGTCGTAGGACCCCTCGCTCCAAACCAAATATCGCCGCAGGTTGAGCACAAGTCAGCGAAAATGCCCCTAAGCGAGCAATGTGCCTTGAAAGAGGAGGGCATAGGCCTTCTGGCCATGCCCGACGATTGAAAGGCAGATTGCCGCTTAGGGGCATTTGCAGCGTCGACTGGTTACGCGGTTTGGTAAAACCGCGTAACTAGCACACCTGGGTTTTGCCGATCATGATGTTGAGGATCTCGATGTCGGTGTCCTTCATGCCCACGCGGCCTACGTAGCCCATACTGGCGATTGTTTGCTCAACGGTATCTTGGATCAGGCCCTCGCCGGCGCGGAAGCCGCGACCCTGCATGGCCATATCATGGCCCAGAATCGCCGCATCGACGGCAGCCGAGATCTTGGCGGCACAGCTCGCCTTGGCGCCGTCGCACACGATGCCGCCCACGTTACCGAGCGTGTTCGAGACGGTCGCGCCAATCTGTTCGCGCGTGCCACCGCACAGCCAGGTAATCGCAGCGCCGGCGCCGCACGCAGCGCAAATAGCACCGCAAAACGCCGAAAGCGCACCAATATAGCTCTTGATATGCACGGCGATAAGATCGGACAGCATCACGGCGCGCACCAGGCGCTCGTGGTCGCAACGCAGGTACTCGGCATACTCCATGACGGGCAATGCGCAGGTAATGCCCTGATTGCCCGAGCCGCACACAATGGCGACCGGCAGCGCGCAACCGTTCATGCGGGCGTCGGACCCGGCGGCCGCACGGGCACGGGCGCGGCAGGCGACGTCATCGGCACGAGCACCCAGCAGCGTACGGCCCACCTCGGCGCCCCAAGCGTGCGCGAGACCCTCGGCACTGATCGCGCCATTCAGCTCAATCTGACGCTCAACGGCAGCGCGGGCGTCCTCAATGTCACCGTCCTCGATAAAGTCGATGATGGTCTCGATCGACATGGGCGTGTCGGCGTTATCTGCCGCACGCTCGGCCACCACGCGCTCGGCGCAGGCGGCGCACTCCCCCGCCGACTTACCGCATACCGGAATACCGTCGAGCGTATGGCACGTGACATTGGTGTGGTGGTCGGTAATCTCGACGACCGCGGTATGGCCCCCGGCCGTCGCAGTCACCTTGATGTAGAGGTTGGGCACACCCTCGACAAGCGACACATCGCAGTAGCCGGCGTCGGCGAGGAGCTCGGCCACGCGTGCACGGTCTTCATCGTTAACGCTCTCAAGCACCTCGAGCGCGCTCTTGGCGTCGCCGCCCACGGCACCCAGCACGGCCGCGGCCTCAATACCGTGCATACCGCCCGAGTTGGGCACGGTCACACTCTTAACGTTCTTGATGATGTTGCCCGAGCAGGCAACGTCCATGTGATCGGGTTCACAGGCGAGCGTCTGGCTCGCCAGCGCCGCTGCATAGGCAACGGCAATGGGCTCGGTGCAGCCGAGTGCACAGACAAGCTCGCGGTTCAAAACATCGCAAAACGCGGCATCACGAAGGGAATCGGTAGGCATAGGTATCTCCTGCTTGCATAACGGGCTGGGCTCTCAAAAAAGTTAGCTCCTTTATTTGATAACAATGCATCAAAAACCGCAACCATGGTTCCGGCAGACGGCGCTCAAGCGCTAACTGACGACATTCATTCACGAGAAGCCAGTCTTGTTGCCTGCTAAAGCGTTTGACCAAAAAACGCTCGAGCGTTTACGCAAAAGTCGCGCTATCATGCAGTCGAACGCGGTAAACACCTTTAGCATTTGCGCCGCACAGACCAGAGAGGAACCATCCATGAAGATCGGTATCGGTAACGACCACGCCGCCGTCGAGCTCAAGAACATCATTTCCGAGCACCTGAAGGAGCGCGGCTGCGAGGTCGTGAACTTTGGCACCGACACCTCCGAGAGCTTTGACTACCCCATCGCTGGCTACAAGGTGGGTAAGGCCGTTGCCAACGGCGACGTCGACCTGGGCATCCTCATCTGTGGCACCGGTGTCGGGATTAGCCTGGCTGCCAACAAGGTCGAGGGCGTACGCGCCGTCGTGTGCTCCGAGCCCTTCAGCGCCAAGCTCTCCCGCATGCACAACAATACCAACGTGCTCGCCTTTGGCGCCCGCGTCGTGGGCTCCGAGCTCTCCAAGATGATTGTCGACGAGTGGCTCGACGCCGAGTTTGAGGGTGGTCGTCACGAGCGTCGCGTTAACCTCCTCAACGAGATCGATCACACGCGCGGCCTTAAGATCGTCGACGAAGCCTAAACTATTCAGTGCCACAAGCTAACAGCAGGGGCCCGCTCGGAACACATGTCCGAGCGGGCCCCTTCATAGATTTTGAAATAAAAGGGCGCCGCGGATGAAGTTCCGCGGCGCCCAAGCCACACGCTAACAGCTTTAAGGAGTCAAAGCTGGTTTAGCCAAAGAAGCGCTTGATCTCAATCTCGGCATTCTCCAAGCAGTCGGAGCCGTGGATCACGTTGGCGTTGACATCGACGGCAAAGTCGCCGCGGATGGTGCCGGGGGCAGCGTCAAGCGGGTTGGTAGCGCCCATGAGGGTGCGCATCTTAGCAACAGCGGAGAGACCGGAAACGACCATCTTGACGACCGGACCGCTCGTCATAAAGTCGCAGAGACCGCCAAAGAAGGGCTTGTCGGCCAGATGGGCGTAGTGCTCCTCGACGGTAGCGCGCTCGAGCGTGGTCATCTCCATGCGCTCGATGACAAGACCGCTGCGCTCAATGCGAGCAACAATCTCGCCGATTTTGCGATCGCGCACGGCGTCGGGCTTAATCATGATGAAGGTCTTCTCGATAGCCATAAAAGTAGCCTTTCAAGTAGGTTCGCGCGTGCCCAAGTCCCATTCCGGCACCCGCCTGGACTGCATCGTAACAGAGTTTTAGCTGCAGTTAAACAAAAAGCTGTTTATTGAAACGTTGCAATTTATTGAAGCGTTCCATATGTGTCACTTCTGTTTCGAAGCCCGATTAGAGTACCATCCGACTGCCCATCAACCGCATCGAGCAGAGCAGACGGTCGGTTGCCGCCCGCGAACGTACCCCCTTCACAACCTGCCCAAAGGTCCTACAGAACTTCTCGACAAGCCCCTCCCCCATAGCAACAAAATACGGGCGCCCACATCAGCAGACGCCCGTAAAGCAAAAAACGATTCCTCAATAAATGGACAATACGGCTTCAGCCAAACCTCTACTTTGCCCCGTGGCCCATCTCGACGACCTTAGTCAGCGATCCAAACACGCCCTCGTCGGCCACGAGCTGCGCCTTGGCACGCTGCAGCTGCACGGCAACGGCGGCAGGGGCGGTGCCGCCCTCGGTCGTGCGCGCGGCGACAATCGACGGGATGTCGAGCGCCTCGGTAATGTCGCGCTCAAAGAGCGGGCTTGCCTCCTGGAACACTTCAAACGGCAGGTCCTCAAGATTGCAGCCGCGCTTCTCACACATCAGAACCAGATGCCCCACCACGGCATGTGCCTCGCGGAACGGCAGACCACGCTTGGCCAGGTAATCGGCAACATCGGTGGCGGCAAGGTGACCCACGCCGCACTCGCGCGCCATGGCATCCTCGTTGACGGTCCAAGTCGAAATCATACCAGCCATAACCGACAGGCACTGCATGAGCGTATGAGCGGTATCGAGCGCGCCCTCCTTGTCCTCCTGCAAGTCCTTGTTATAAGCAAGCGGCAGGCCCTTCATGGTTACCAGCAGCTGCACCAGGTTGCCGTACACGCGACCGCTCTTGCCGCGGATAAGCTCGGCAAAGTCGGGGTTCTTCTTCTGCGGCATGATGGACGAGCCGGTGGAGTACGAGTCGGAAAGCGTGATAAAGCCAAATTCGGAGCTCGACCACAGCACGATCTCCTCGGAAAGACGCGACAGGTGCATCGCCATGACGGATCCGGCGTAATGCAGATCGAGCAGGAAATCACGGTCGGAAACCGCATCGAGCGAGTTGGGAATCACGCCCGCAAAACCAAGTTCGGCAGCCGTCATCTGGCGATCGAGCGGATAGCTCGTACCGGCAAGCGCGGCAGCACCCAGCGGGCAGTTGTCGGCGGCATCAAAGGCGGCCTTCAGGCGCGTAAAGTCGCGCGCGAACATCCAGGAATACGCCAGCAGATGATGCGACAGCAGCACGGGCTGAGCGTGCTGCATGTGCGTGTAGCCCGGCAAAATCACCTTGTCGTACTTCTTAGCCGCATCCACCAGCACATGGCGCAGCTCTAGATTGGCCTCCATGAGCTCCTTGGCCAGCGCCTTGACGCCCAGTCGCGTATCGGTCGCCACCTGGTCGTTGCGCGAACGCCCAGTATGCAAGCGCTTGCCAGCCTCGCCGATGCGACGCGTCAGCTCGCTCTCGATGGACATATGAATGTCTTCGTCGTTGATGTCGAAGGTAAAGTTGCCGGCATCGATATCCTGTTCGATTCCGGTCAGGCCCTCGGCAATCGCGCGCTCGTCCTCGGCACTGATGATGCCCTGGGCCGCCAGCATTTTGGCATGCGCCTTAGAGCCGGCGATATCCTGCTTATAGAGATGTTTGTCGACCGGCAGCGACGCGCCAAACTCCTGCGTGACCTCGGCCACACCTGCCTCAAAACGACCGCCCCAAAGAGCCATGGAACCGTCCCCTTTCTCCAAATACCAAAACAAGCGCCCAAAGCAATGCGCCATATCGCTAAAGCGATTTTTCAACCGCTAGTTTTGCACATTCCCCACCGTGTGCGGAGCCATGTAGCTAATTTGCAAAGAAGTGACGCGCCATACACTTGGCGCCCAACGTCTCCCTCCGGATGTTGCCCTGCGAACCATCGATCCAGGCCTTCAGGCTCATAGGAACGTCCTCGACCCTTACAGCATCGAACTCGGGCGCGAGGGCAAGCAAAGCATGCGCGATAGCATTGAACATAATGGATACTCCTCATATATATAGGCACAGAGCCGCCAAATTGATAGAAGGAGCCCCGCCGGACAACCCCGGCGGGGCTCGGACTCAGCCGCAGACGCGGCATCATATATGCGGGCGGAACGTAGGGGCCACCGATGTTAAGAAGTGTCAGCAAGCATAACGAAAGGTAGGGACCCCGTGCGCCCGTTATGTATCACGCGGATGGGCCGCGCGGATACCAAGGGAAGGAGACGCTAGGCCTGAGCGGCAGCAGAGCTGGGGCCCTGGACCTTTGCCCACGTCTTGAGCGACAGCGTATCGATCTCGATAAAGCCGGCGCTGGCCTTCTCGTCAAACGTGGTGTCGCGGTCGTAGGTAGCCAGACCGTAGTCGTAGAGGCTGAAGGGGCTCTTGCGGCCGACGACATGGCAGTTGCCCTTAAAGAACTTCAGACGGACAGTGCCGGTCACGAACTTCTGGGTGTCAGCCATAAAGGCGTCGAGCGCGTTTTTGAGCGGGCTGTACCACTGGCCGTTGTACACGGCGGTGGCCCAATCCTGCTCGAGCTTAATCTTGGTCTTGAGCAGGTCGCCCTCGACGCAGATGTCCTCGAGCGCCTTGTGGGCGGTGATGAGCGTCAGGGCGCCGGGAACCTCGTAGCACTCGCGGCTCTTAAGGCCCACCAGGCGATCCTCGACCAGATCGAGACGGCCAAAGCCATTGTCGCCGGAGATCTTGTTGAGGGCGATGACGATCTCGGAGAGTTTCATCTTCTTGCCGTCGACGGCGACGGGCTTGCCGGCTTCAAACTCAATCTCGGTGTAGGTCGGGGTGTCCGGCGTGTCCTCGGGGTTCTTGGTCATAACCCAAGCGTCGTCGAGCGGCTCGTTCCAGGGATCCTCCAGGTGACCGCACTCAATGGCACGACCCCACAGGTTGTCGTCGATGGAGTAGGGGTTGTCGTTGGCACCCTCGGGAACCGGCACGTTGTGGGCGTGGGCATAGGCGACCTCGTCGGGGCGACACTTCAGGTCCCACTCGCGAACCGGGGCGATAACCTTGAGCTCGGGGTCGAGGGCCTTGACGGCGGCCTCAAAACGGACCTGGTCGTTACCCTTGCCGGTGCAGCCGTGGGCGACGTAGGTCGCGCCAAACTCGTGGGCGACCTCAACAAGCTTCTTGGCAAGCAGCGGGCGAGACAGGGCGGAGAGCAGCGGATACTTGTTCTCGTACATGGAGTTTGCTGCAATGGCCTTGGTCAGGAACTCATCGGAGAACTCGTCGCGCAGGTCGAGCACCTGGCAATCGAGAACGCCCAGGTCGAGCGCCTTCTGCTTCTTGGCATCCAGTCCGGTCTCTTCCTGGCCCACGTTGCCGCAGACACAAACGACATCGAGATTCTTCTCGTCCTGGAGCCACTTGACACATACGGATGTATCAAGACCACCGGAATATGCGAGAACGACTTTTTCCTTGCTCATGGCTGTTTCCTTTCGCCCTTGGTAGCTAGTTAGAACATCGGTCAGTTGCAAGTCATTTCAAGGTCATATACCGTGCAATATCAGGTTAAATAGCAAAAATCAGCACATACATGCCCTAGAAACATGCAGCAATGTCATGCTAAAACCCAACGACCTCAAAATGACTCTGTTGAGGCAATTCGCCCCATGCGGACAGAGACGATTGTTATCGTCGTCGGGAAATTGCGCGCTGGCGTCGGATGGCATTGTCTGCAGTGGTGATGATCGTTACGAACTGCATCTGCCTCTCCTTTCACCTATCGCCGGGCGCAATTCTAATATCGTAAACGGTACCTTTTCCTCGGTAAGCGGTTGTTTTTCCGTCTCCGTTTTCGATGGTCGCTATATTACGCTAAAGTGCCCGCAGCACAAGCGACAAATTCAAATTTCTGAAAGTTTTTTCATTACTTTGTGAAGCGTGGTGCAAATACGCTCCGTTCCTGCGAAAATACGCCCGACTACGAATTGATGGTTATAACGTCTGAAACAATCTCGAAACGAAAGGCTCGCTTTTATGCAAACTTACGAATCGGACGCCAATATCGGAAACATTAAGATTCTCGCCGTCGACATGGACAAGACGCTGCTGACCGACGAGCGCGTGCTGCCCCAGGGTCTTGATGAGCGCCTAGACAAGCTCGCCGACGCCGGCATCGTATTCTGCCCCGCCAGCGGACGTCCCGCCCCCAAGCTCGAGGAGATGTTCGAGGGCATCAAAAACCGCCTTGCTTTTTGTCCCGACAACGGAGCGTGCGTGATCTATCGCGGCAGCTATATCTATAAGAGCATTATCGACGTGGAGCTGTACCAGCAGGTCTTGAGCCGCGCCTCAGAGGATCCGCGCGCCGTCCCCGTCCTGTGCTGCTTCGACGAGTTTTACGTGCTTGCCCGCGACCATCAATACCACGACGAGATCAGCGTCTACTACAACACAATCAACTACGTCGACAGCTTTGAGGACATTGATATCGAGTCCAACAAGATCTCGATCTTCTTCCCCGCCTATGATGCCGAGCCCGCATTCCGCGAGACCTATAGCCCCGAGTTCTCGGACAAGCTCTACGTCACCAACGCCGGGCGCGAGTGGATCGACTTTATGAACCTGGGCGTCGACAAGGGCGCCGGTGTCGCGCACCTGTGCGAGCACCTGGGCATCGATATTGCCGATGCCGCCGCCGTGGGCGATACCTACAACGACATCCCCATGCTTGAGCGCGTCGGCCACAGCTTTATCGTGGACAATGCTGAGGAGCATATGAACGCGCATGCTAAGTGGCGCATTCCGAGCAACAACGACGGGGGCGTACTGACGCTCATCGACGCCATCTTGGCGGCTCGTTAACGTGGCTCGTCGGACCTGGCCGGGCGAGGCGGGTAAGTTTTTCGTTCGGTCAGGTCCTGGGCTCGCTCGGAAAGCACATTAAGTGCTTTCCGGCT
>UQMO01000047.1 GCA_900542125.1 uncultured Collinsella sp.
CGAGATTCATGAGCGTCTCGTGGGCTCGGAGATGTGTATAAGAGACAGGTGGTGCCGCGTGCGCAGACGGGCATTTTGGGCCTGGCGCTGGGCACGTTCTTTGACTATTACGTTACCTACGTCGTGAGTGCCGAGGTCGGCATGATTCAGCGCTGGTTTGAGCGTGGGCTTACCGAATCGCCCGAGGCCATGGCGCGCATTATGACGGTGCTCGCTTTTGTGCGCCCTGGTGACCTGTATGGCCAACCCATTGATATCAACGTGCCGGAATACGGCATGAAGCTATTGAACCTACAGCTCGAGGACGCGGCCGACACCGCCGCAGCTGTCGAGTCAAACAACTAAGAGGAGAGACAATGAGCAAACTCGTCGAGGGCATCAAGGACCGTATGGTCGCTGCCGCGCGTGAGGCTGCACCCGCCGTGGTGGATGCCGCGCAGAAGGCCGCGACCGCGGCTGCCGAGAAAGTTGCCGAGGCAGTTGCCGATGCCAAGAACGTGGCAGGGGAGGCGTCCGTCGTCAGCGAGCCCGCCACCGCCGAGCCCGTAGCCGCCGCCCAGGCCCCCGAAGGCGCGATCTTCAACCCCGAGGCCGCCCGCGGCAACCTGCACCTGGGCATCGACGTGGGCTCCACCACCGTTAAGCTCGCTGTGCTCAACGACGACAACCAGATTGTCTACGCCAAGTACCAGCGTCACCACACCGACGTCCGCGCTTGCGCCCGCGACTTGTTCGAGGGTGCCGCGACCGTGCTGCCGACGGCCCAAATGACCTGCGCCATTACCGGTTCGGGCGGCCTGCTGCTGTCCCAGTGGCTCGACCTGGAGTTTGTCCAGGAGGTCATCGCCAGCAAGCGTGCCGTCGAGACCCTCATCCCGGCCACCGATGTTGCCATCGAGCTGGGCGGCGAGGACGCCAAGATCATCTACTTCGACAACGGCATCGAGCAGCGCATGAACGGCACCTGCGCCGGCGGCACGGGCGCCTTCATCGACCAGATGGCCACTCTGCTGCACACCGACGCCAGCGGCCTTAACGAACTCGCGGCCAACGCCACCACCATCTATCCCATCGCCAGCCGCTGCGGCGTTTTTGCCAAGACCGACGTACAGCCGCTGCTCAACGAAGGCGCCCGTCCCGAGGACGTCGCCGCTTCCATCTTCCAAGCCGTCGTGACCCAGACCATCTCGGGTCTGGCGTGCGGCCGTCCCATCCGCGGCAACGTCGCCTTCCTGGGCGGCCCGCTGCAGTACCTCTCCGAGCTGCGCCACCGCTTCTACCTCACGCTCAACCTGGACGAGGAGCACCGCATTGTGCCCCAAAACGCTCACCTGTTTGTGGCGAGCGGCGCCGCCATGGCGCATGAGTCCAACAAGCTCAGCACGTTCCCGCAGCTCATCGAGGCTATCGATGCCTTGGGTGACACACAGGGTGCCGAGGTCGAGCGTCTGGATCCGCTCTTTGCCACCGACGAGGATTTTGCCGAGTTCAAGACTCGCCACGACACCGAGGTCGTCCCCAAGGGCAAGCTCGACGGCTACACCGGCCGCGTGTTCATCGGTATCGACGCCGGCTCCACCACCATGAAGGCCGCGCTCGTGGGCGAGGACGGCCAGCTGTTGCACACCTGGTACGGCAACAACAACGGTGACATCCTGGGCACGGCCAAGGTCATCATGGCCGATTTCTACAACCACATCCCCGCTGGCTGCACCATCGGCCACGT
Organism: uncultured Collinsella sp.; assembly: GCA_900542125.1. Taxonomy (GTDB): domain Bacteria; phylum Actinomycetota; class Coriobacteriia; order Coriobacteriales; family Coriobacteriaceae; genus Collinsella. The sequence goes on from UQMO01000047.1 coordinate 1,727, forward strand.
GACAACTACGGGCTACGGCGAGGCGCTGCTCATCGAGGCGCTCAAGGCCGACTCCGGCGAGATCGAGACCGTTGCGCACCTGCGCGGTGCCAAGGCATTCCTGCCCGGCGTCGAGTTTATCCTGGACATCGGCGGCCAGGACATGAAGTGCCTGCGCGTCAAGGACGGCGTTATCGAGCACATCATGCTCAACGAGGCCTGCTCGTCGGGCTGCGGCAGCTTTATCGAGAGTTTTGCCGTGTCTATGAACATGGACGTGCGCGCGTTCGCCGACGCCGCCATCCATGCCAAGGCCCCGGTCGACCTGGGCAGTCGCTGCACGGTCTTTATGAACTCGCGCGTCAAGCAGGCGCAAAAGGAAGGCGCCACGGTGGGCGACATCGCTGCCGGCCTGTCCTACTCCGTTATCAAGAATGCCCTGTTCAAGGTCATTAAGCTGCGCGATCCCAAGGAGATCGGCAGCCAGGTGATCGTCCAGGGCGGCACCTTTATGTCCGATGCCACGCTGCGCGCGTTTGAGCAGCTCACCGGCGTTCATGCCGTGCGTCCCGACATCGCCGGCTGCATGGGCGCCTATGGCGCGGCCCTGCTCGCTCGCGATCGCGCCGGCGCCGGCGGCACCTCGACCATCCTCTCGGCCGAGGACATTGCGCACCTCACTGTGACGCAAAAGCACGTCCGCTGCGGCCGTTGCTCTAACAACTGTCAGCTTACCGTCAACGACTTTGGCGGCAGCAGGCGCTTCATTACCGGCAACCGCTGCGAGAAGGGCGCCGGCCACAAAAAGCAGAAGACCGAGGCCCCCAACCTCTTCAAAAAGAAAAACGAGTTGCTCTTTAACCGCGAGGTCCTGAGTCCCGACGAGGCCCCGCGCGGCACCGTCGGCATTCCGCGCGCGCTCAACATGTACGAGAACTACCCCTTCTGGCACGCGTTCTTTACGCGTCTGGGCTTTAGCGTGCAGCTGTCCGACCAGTCGAGCAAGAAGACCTACCAGGCGGGCATCGAGTCCATGCCGTCCGAGAGCGTGTGCTACCCGGCAAAGATGAGCCACGGCCATGTGATGAACCTTATCGACCGTGACGTCGACTTCATCTGGATGCCGTGCGTGCGCTGGGAGCGCAAGGAGGATCCGACGGCTGGCAACTGCTATAACTGCCCCATCGTCATGAGCTACCCCACGGCGCTGGCGCTCAACATCGACGAGATTCGCGAGCAGAACATCGAGTTCCTGTATCCGTTTGTGCCGTATCACGACAAGACCGAGCTCAAGCGCCGTCTGTACCAGGTACTCGCCGTCGACCGCGTGGCCGATGCGCAAGCCGGTCGCGGTCGCGTGCGTGGACCCAAGATCACGCGCTCCGAGGTCGATGCCGCCGTCAACGCTGCCTTTGAGGCCGATGCGCGTTTCCACGAGGACATCCAGACTATGGGCGAGGAGGCTCTTAAGTGGGTCGAGGACCACGGCGGTCACGGCATCGTGCTCGCCGGCCGCCCCTACCATAACGACCCCGAGATCAACCACGCCCTGCCCGAACTTATCTCGAGCTTTGGCTTTGCGGTCTTTACCGAGGATTCGCTTGCGCACCTGGTGAAGCCCGAGCGTCCCATCCGCGTCGTCGACCAGTGGATGTACCACAGCCGCCTGTACGCCGTCGCCCGTTTTGTGACGATGCGCAACGACCTGGACCTGATCCAGCTCAACTCTTTCGGCTGTGGTCTTGATGCCCTGACTACCGACCAGGTGCAGGAGATTCTGGAGGCCAGCGGCAAGATCTATACCGTGCTCAAGATTGACGAGGTGTCCAACCTGGGTGCCGCGCGCATCCGCATCCGCTCGCTCATGGCTGCGCTTAAGGACCAGGAGGCTGAGCGCTTGGCTGAGGCAACGGCCGCGGGCGAGGCCTACGAGCAGGGCGATGCCGCGCCGGTGGCGCCCTCCACGGATGCCCCCGCGTTCGCGAGCCGCAAGTACACGTTCGAGGCGCAGCGCGAGAGTGCTTCGACCGCGTGGCCCAAGGTGCCCTTTACCGAGCAGATGCGCGAGGAGGGCTACACCATCCTGTGCCCGCAGATGGCGCCGATCCACTTTGATCTGGTCAAAGAGGTGTTCCGTGGTGCCGGCTACAACTTGGAGCTGCTGCCCTCGACTGACCACGATGCCGTCGAGGCCGGCCTGCGCTACGTGAACAATGACATTTGCTACCCGTCGATCCTGGTGACGGGCCAGATTATGGAGGCCATCGAGAGCGGTCGGTACGACCTGTCCAAGACGGCCGTGGTTATCAGCCAGACCGGCGGCGGCTGCCGTGCCACCAACTACATCGCACTCATCCGCAAGGCTCTGCGTGAGAGCGGCCACCCCGAGATTCCGGTGATCTCGCTTTCGGCCGTGGCGCTCGGCGAGGATAACCCTGGCTTTAAGATTACGCCGGCTCTGCTCAAGCAGGCGGTCTACGCGGTGCTCTTTGGCGACGTGATGATGCAGATGCTCTACCGCTGTCGCCCGTACGAGGCAACGTCCGGTGCCGCCAATGCGCTCTACGAGGAGTACATGGCGCGCGCCCGCAAGCTGGCGCCCAAGTTCAACCGTCACAACTACACCAAGCTGTGCCGCGAGGCCATCCGCGCGTTCGACACCATGCCGCTCGTGGGCGAGGGTACCAAGCCGCGCGTGGGCGTGGTTGGCGAGATCCTGGTCAAGTTCCACCCCACGGCAAACAACCACGTGGTCGACGTTATCGAGCGCGAGGGCTGCGAGGCCGTGGTGCCGGGCCTGCTCGACTTCTTCCTGTACTCCATGAGCAACGCCGAGCTGCAGAAGGATGAGCTGGGTAGCTCTGCTACCACGCGCGCTGGTATGCAGGCGCTCATCAAGCTCGTGGACTGGATGCGCACACCGGTGGAGGAGATGCTCGAAAAGTCCCGCCGCTTCGAGGCACCCGAGCGCATCGGCACCATGGCCGACAAGGCCCGCACGGTGCTTTCGGTGTGCAACAACATGGGCGAGGGCTGGCTGCTCACGGCCGAGATGCTCGACCTGATCGATCACGGTGCGCCCAACATCATCTGCACGCAGCCCTTCGCGTGCCTGCCCAACCACGTGGTGGGCAAGGCCGTGATTAAGGAGCTACGCCGCCAGCACCCCGAGAGCAACATCGTCGCGGTGGACTATGATCCCGGTGCGTCCGAGGTCAACCAGCTCAACCGCATTAAGCTCATGATTAGCGTGGCCAAGGAAAACATGCGCGCCGGTAAAGGCTTTAAGCTCGAGAAGGTGGCGCCGCTCGCGATGGACGAGGTCACCGGTCAGATGCGTGCCCACGACGGCTGTGCGAGCTGCGGATCTGCCAGTGAGGAGGCCGTTGCATCGGTCGCCAAGCGCCTGGGGCGCGGCATTAAGAAGTAGCTGGTCTGCTATGGGCTAGATATGAGACAAACGGGTGGTAGCCGTACCGGCTACCACCCGTTTTTGCTGGACATATGTTGCGTAAATGACCTTGCTACAGCCTTCCGTGGACTTGCCCGATTTTTGGGCCGGCTCGGGCTTAGAGGACAAGTTGCTGCAGGCCCAAGGCGATTTTTCGCTCAACGCAGGCCAGCACAGTGTGACCTATCTGCCAAACGACGAGACGACCGCTACGGTCTGGCCATCACCACCTACGAGATGGAAGCCGAAAAGTACATCTACCGCGTGTACAAGTACGAGCTGTAGGGCCGCGCTTAGGTTTGACCAATGGAGTATGAAAACACGCCGTTCGCCGATGCCCCCTCCGCGAGTGGCAGCCATATGTTTTGATATCAGAAACATATAGTTGTCGCCAGCCTGCTGGCGACGTTCCCCCTGATATCAGAGGCTCCAGGTATGTTTCGCGCTCCGTTAAACAACTATCGATTGGGCTAACATGGACCGCCGTGCTATTTCGGTAACCCTTGCAGTGGTCTGTCTGACTGTGCTCCTGGGCGCTACAGGGCTGTTTGCTATAAGCCGAGAAACGTCCTATATGCAGGAATGCGCTTCCGAAGGGTTTGCCATTGATGGTTACTACCGGGATGACAAAACGAGTCGGGAAATCCTGGCCTTTCTTGAGGAGGATGGCTGTCGATGGCAACTGGTCGACAAAGACGGCAGCTGCGTTGACGGGCAGTTTAAGCGTACGGATGACCCCAACATCCTGATATTAAAGAAGGAAAACGGCGAAGAATTCGGCACGGTTCACGTTGCGTATATATCGCGCCGACGCAATCAGGGGCAGATTTACCTAATTAGAAATACTAAGGTGACCCGATTTTATCTTGTGAGCACCGATCCAGCGTTTACGGTGGGGTCTGGCGATGTCGATGCGGACGTCTGATTCACGGCAATAAAACAGCGAGCGGGGCGCGGACGTGAACTACGTCCCGCTTTTTGCTTGTGCCTGCGTCGCGTCTGAGCCTCGCCGCGACTTGCGCCTGTGCGCGGGAGCCATCCCATGCTCCGCATTACTCCACATCAAACTCCACGCGATCGAGTTCGGGCACATTGAGGTCGATGAGCTTGCGGGCAACGCGGCGGTCGTGCGCCCCAAGCGTCTCGCTTGTCGTCACATGGGCGACAATCTCGCGCTCGACGATGCCCTCCTCCTCGCCTTCGGTAGCCGAGGTCTCGACGGCGACGGTGTAATCCTTAAAGCCCGGCAGTACCGCGGCAAGCTCGCGCGTGGTTTCGGTGACGCCGTAGCCGTCCTGCACGCCGGCCTGCGCCGAGCCAATGGCCCCCGCGGTCATAACGATGCAGGGGATGGCAAAGATCACCGTACCCACGATGATGCGGCGGCGCACCTTGCGTGACAGCTCATCGACCTCGGCATTTTCCTCGGCAGTTACAATGCCGTCGCCGTTGAGGTCGCGCTTGAGCGGCACGCGCAAAAGAAGCAGCACGGCTTCGGCAGCCAGTGCGATAAAGACCACGTTGATGCCAAACTCATAAAGCGCCGAGAGAAACAGTGACCCGCTTGCGATGGCGATGCCGTAGCCCGCCGCGCACAGGGGCGGCATGAGCGCGGTTGCCACGGCCACGCCGGCGATGAGCGTGGCGGGTTCCTGGTCGCGCGAGTTGCCCAGGCCGCCCGCAAAGCCGCCCGCGAGCGCGACGGCAAGGTCCCACACGGTGGGCGTCGAGTTGTCGACGATGGCGGCCGTGGCGGTGCCAAGGGGCGAGAGCTTAAAGTACAACGTGGACGTGACCAGGCAAAAGGCCATCTGCAGCGCAAGGCTGGCGATGGCTTCGACGGTAATCTCACGGTCGAGCGTGGCGATGCCATATGCCATGGCAAGGACCGATCCCATGAGCGGGCAGATGAGCATGGCACCCACGATGGCGATGTCCGAGTCGATATCGAGGCCGATGCTTGCGATGAGCATGGCGATGATGAGGATGCATAGGTGGGAGCCAGTCAGACGCGCCCCGTTTACAAAACGCTTGCGGATCACGTGATAGGGCGCGCGTCCCTCGCGAATGTTGAATGCGCGCTTTAGGAAGCGGGTGGCGTTCTCCATGGCCTCACTATGGGCAGGGCGGATGCCGTGGCGCCGGTGATGGCGTTCGCGCAGCCGCTTGATCTGTTGCTTGTCGAGTTCCATGTCCACCTCGTTCTGGCACGGGCCGCGCAACGCGCCCGCTGTCCTAACTCTACACCGTGGCGGATGAGGTGTCTGTTGGATGCGGAATCCGATAGGACGGATGACGCGGGAGCAAATGCAAATCACAGGCTCAATTCCATCACGCGAAAATATGATGCACCAGCTCCTTCAAATGTGACGAAATTGTGAAGCACGAGAGCGTGAATTTCAAAAAATATGCTGGTCGCCAATGTTGCGCAACAGAATTCAAAAATCAGCTCCTACATTTTGAAGCGTATGGATACATCCGTGTCAAAGGGAGAAAGCCATGGCAAACTACAGTCCACAACACTTTGAGCCTCGGGCTAAGGCCGTCAACGTCAAGGGCGTTGCCAACCGCGCCGTCGCAACCGTTTTGACGGCGGGCCTCATTGCTCAGCCGCTCATGTCGCCGCTGGCGGCAATCGCCGCACCGTCAACCGATAACGGCGATTCTGTTCAGGGGGGGGGTAGTTCTGTAGAGAATACCGTTGCCGCCGGTAACCAAGCGGTCGTAAAGACGGCTGCCCAGCTGGCCGAGGAGTCGGCAAAGCAGCTCAAGGACGCTCAGGCCGCCTACGATGCCGCCCAGAAGAAGGCCGACGCGGCGGGCCAGTCTCAAAAGCAGGCGCAGCAGCAAAAGAATCAGGCCTCGCAGGCCGTGACCGATAACGCCGCCGAGCAGAACGAGGCCGAGGTAGCCGCGCTTCAGGAGAAGATTGACGAGCTCAAAGCCGCCGTCGAAAAGACCGAGCGGCAGCAGAAGAAGCTGGGCGACCTGAACGATCAGCTCGATCAAGCCAACAAGAGTGTCGAGGATAAGACCCAGGCGCTCAAGGACGCCAAGGCAAAGCAGGATGAGGCCAAGAAGGCCCTCGACGATGCCCAGGCCAAGCTCGAGGCCATGGGTATGGACGAGTACGAGGCCGCCAAGAAGGCCGTCGAGGACGCGCAGGCAAAGCTCGATGACGCCAATAAGGCCGTTGCTACTGCACAGGCCAATCTGGACCAGGCCAAGGCTGCCGAGGCCAGCGCTCAGCAGGAAAAGCAGAATACCGAGGCAGCTTTGACGACTGCCCAGGCCAAGAAGCAGGAGACTGCCGCTGCTCTCGCAGCCGCAACCACCGCGCGCGATAACGCCCAGCAGAAGTTCAACCAGGCGCAGGCCGCGCTCGATGCTGCCGTCTCGGGTACGGGTGTTGACCTGAGTGCGCTTGAGGCCGCCAAGAAAGCTGCTGCTGGTGAGCTCAAGACCGCGCAGGCGGAGCTCAATGCCGCGACGGATGCCGACGCCACCGCACAGACAAATCTGCAGGCCGCCCAGGCTGCCGTCGCTGCCGCGCAGGAGAAGGCCAACGCCGCCAACGCTGCCGTGGCATCTGCCCAGTCTGCATACGATGCGGCAAACAAGGAGTACAAGGACGCGGCCAGTAAGCGTGACGCCGCGAAGACGGCATACGAGCAGGCCCAGCAGACCGAGGCCGACAAGAAGGCTGAGTACGACCGACTCGTCGAGATTCGTCAGCAGAAGAGCAACGAGTTCGATCAGGCTCGTGCTGAAGTAACCGACGCGCACAATGCATACGACGCCGCAAACGCCGAGGTCGAGAAGCTTAACCAGCAGATTGCCGACCTCAAGTCGAACATGACCGTTGACCAGGAAGTCATCAGTCAGGGTATGTTCGGCTTCATGAACTACATCATCGGCGGCAGCCAGTTCACAGCCACGCAGAAAAAGAACGCCAGGATGCCGTATCGACGTTGACCGGTGCCGATGACAAGGCCGAATGGTATGACCAGTACGTCGATCAGGACATGTCTCGCGACACCAACCCGCTTTCCCTGGAGCAGATGCGCAACGCCCTGACATATCTCGACACCCAGAACAACCTCCGCAAGGCGAACGGCCAGTCGGCGCTCAGCGTCAGCCTCCGCATGACTGTGGCAGCCGCCCTCAATACATCATATTCATCGAACATCTGGGGACACTCGAACTGCTACTTCGACAACGGTGAAAACCTTGCCGGCGGAGGCGGTGCATATACCGGCGGCGAGACCGAGGACACCCTCGGCTGGCCCTATACCGGCCTCTACACCCAGGAGAAAGAGGCATTCGATAAGTACGTCGCGCAGTATGGCGACAAACTCGGTAGCCACCGATATGATTCCTACTATATCTACCAGCACTACAACAGCATCTATCATGAGTGCGGGCATTATCTCAACATTATCGATGCCGGTGCGAAGGCTATCGGCATCGCGACCGGTAGCGGCAAGAACACCGATTCCGAGGTAACCATATTCGATTACAGTGCTGATGACACTCAGGCTGATTTCACTGTCTCCGAGTTCAAGAAGCTCCTCAACGACTACATCGATTCCGCCTACAACGCAGGCGGTACGCAGGAGCAGAAGGAGCAGCTGAAGCAGCTTCAGAACAAGCTGGTAGATGCGCAGAAGAACTTCGGGGCTGCTGGAACGGCTTATTCTAACGCATTGGATAAGCAAGAAAGCGCTCGCGACGCCTATACCGCGGCCGACACGAACGTGAACACCGCCAAGGGTGAGTACGAGAAGGCTAAGTCCGGCACCGCCGCCGCGAAGACGGCATACGACGCCGCGAAGGACGCACTCGGCGGAATTGACATCGAGTCCCTCAAACAGAACCTCGATGCCGCCAAGGGCGAGGCCGCTACTGCCCAGGCAGCTCTCGATAAGGCAAACGCCACGCTTGCTGACAGCAAGACGAAGGCAGCCGAGGCCGCTGCTCACAAGGCGAAGGCTCGCAGCGCCCGCGACGCCGCCAAGGTAAAGTCCGATCAGGCCAACGAGGCGTATGACAACGCTACTGCTTCGGTCAAGGACCTTGCCGCCAAGTGCGATGCCGCCAAGACGGATCTTGCGAACAAGCAGGGCACGCTTAACGATGCCAAGAAGGCCGACGACACTGCCCAGGCTGGCGTTGACAAGGCTCAGGCCGCAGATGTGCACGCCGCGACCGCTCTTTCGGGCGCCAAGCAGGCAGTTGCCGCCAAGACGCAGACCCTGTCCGACGCACAGGCGAAGGCCAAGGCCGCCGAGGACGAGCTTGCCACCGCGAACAAGGCCTTCGAGCGCTTCGCCGGTGCCCAGAAGGCGGTCGACGACGCCAAGGCCGCCTATGACGCTGCCGTCGCCGGTGTCGCCGATGCCCAGAAGCAGCTCGAGGCCGCCAACGAAGCCGTCGTCGATGCGAACCTCGATATCGTCAAGGCCAAGGCCGAGCTTGCCAACGATGAGGCACTCAAGGCCGATCTTGAGGCTGTCGACCATAAGGCATCCCTTGCCGCGGGCACGACGGGCAACGAGAAGCTGGTCAAGCTGAACGCTGCCTACGCTCGCTACAAGGCTGCCGTCGATGCTGCCGCTGGTCTCAAGGCTGCTCTGAGCGATGCCGATGCCAAGCTGTCCGATGCCAACGACGCCTATGCCGCCGCGCTTGCCGAGCTTGGCGATGCCAAGGATGCCCTGGCTGCCGCGCAGGCCGAGTACGACAAGTATCATCCCAAGGCTGAGCCGCAGACCAAGGCTCAGGTTGCGCAGGCTGCTGCAAAGGCTCCTGTCGCCAAGAAGAAGGCAACGTCGGCCGCGCTCGCCCAGACTGGCGACAATTCCGCTCTTGCGGGCGAGGTGTTCGTCATCGGCGGTATCACCCTCGTGGCCGCTGGTGTGACGCTGAGCGATCGTCGTCGCAAGCAGATGTAGCGTTTCGAGCGTAGTTTCTGCAACGAACTTCAATTCATAACGGGACCGTCTCGTTAGCCAAACGATAAGGCCGGCGCGCTGTTAAACGCAGCGCGCCGGCCTTTCTTTGTTTCGATATCAAAAAGCCCGGTCAGCAGCCGTGAAAGCTACCGGCCGGGCAAGCCGTAGGCAATATGGTTGCTGTCGAGCAGCTGCTCAGCTTAGCCCAGCAGGCTTAAGCCCACGGAGACAAACGCCAGGATAACGCCGACGATGGACTCGCCGCCGAGCAGGCCGCTGGCAACGACCAGACCCTGTTCCTGGAAGGCGGCGTCCTTGGCGGCCTTCTCCTCGTCCGAAAGACCGGCCGTGGCGTCGCGGTGAGCGGCCCACTTGTCGTAGGCGAGCTTGACGCAGGAGCCCAAGAAGGCCGTGAGCGACATGTAGAACGGCAGGTACACGCCCAGGCCGATCATCATGGCCGGAATGCCGAGCCAGTACATGACGATGCCGGCGATAAAGCCGCCCACGAACCACGGCACGCTCGGGATGCCCGAGACCATGGTGGCGACCACGCTGGCCTGTGCGGCCACGAAGCTCTTGTCGGGGCCAAAGGCGTCCGGGCCATAGGCGGTGACGAGTGCGACCATGACGGCGGCGGCGACCAGAGCGCCCACGATGCCGCCGATGGCCTGGCCGATCCACTGCGCGCGCGGGTTGGTGCCCAGCACGGCGCCGGCCTTAAAGTCGTTCATGACGTCGCCCGCAAGGCCGCACGCCACGGCAACGATGCCGGCGATAAAGAACAGCTTGACCTGAGCGATCTGGGCAAAAGCAGCCACGATGAGCATGACGATGAGGCCAAAGATCTCCATGGGGTCGATACCCGTCTGGCCGCAGCTCTGCGCGCTCATGATGGTGGTGACAAAGGTGAACAGCGTGACGATGACAGCCGGAACGGGGCCAAGGTCGAGCACGATGGCGATGATCACGGCGATGGCGGCAGCGCCCAGGCCGATGATGCCGGCGTCGAGCTTAAGGGAGCCCGAGATGAGCGACTGCTCGTCGGTGTCGGTGGAGCTATCGGCAGCAAGACCGCGGACGATGCCGGCGACCTGCGGCAGGATGTCCTTGAGGACGACGGCGACGCCAAAGCCCATCATGAGGCCCATGCCCAGGGACTTGACGATGCCCTGCGCGGTCACAACATCGAACAGACCGGCAGCGGTGCCGCCCACGATGATGCCAAAGTTGCCCAGCAGGGCGCCGGCAAACCAGAAGGCGACCGGGGCGAAGCCCACGAGGAAGCCGACGGAGAGCAGCATGGGCGAGTTGTAGATGCCAAAGGTCACGCCGGGGATGTTGAGCGTGCATAGCATGCTGGGCACCACGCCCAGAGCGTCGCGAAGCACGCTGTAGATGCCTGCGATGGCCATGGAACCAAAGAGCTGCTTGCCGGTTTTGCCGCCAGCCTCGGTCGCGCGCAAGGTCTGAGCTGCGGCGTTGCCGGTGGGGAACTCAAGCGCGGCGTCCACGATAAAGTGACGGTGGATGAGTGCCGTGGCCAGCAAGCCCAGGATGGTGCCGGCGAGTGCCACGATAAACATGTCGAGCCAGCTGATCTGGTCGGCATAGCCCAGCATCCAGGCGCCCGGGATGGTAAACGCCAGACCGCCGGCGACCATGGCGCCTGCGGACATGATGGTGTGGGTGACGTTTGCCTCGTTGAGGCTGGCGTTGCCCATGAGCTTAAGGAAGAACAGCGAGATGACGGCAGCGAAGACGATCGGCCAGGGGAGTGCGCCCATCTTGAGGGCGGTGTAGGCCGAGCTTGCCGTGATGATCACGCAGCCAAGGACACCGATGACGACGCCGCGCAGCGTGAGTTGCCCGCGCATCGAAGCGCGGTTCGAGGGATTGCTCATATAAAACTCCTTTGCGTATATCCGCTTCCCCCGGGAGCGTCGTTACGGATACGGCGCGGGAAGTCGGGTTACCAAGGGCCGCCGCATGAGCTCGCAAACGACCGCGCACCAGTATAGCGGCAAGGTAGTCATTTTGGGATGACTGGTTTAGGTAGGCGATATACTGCTGGGCAGACGAAAGGAGCGCCGACGATGCTTAATGGGTGCGCATATATATTGACGGTCGACGTGGGCAACACGTTCATTCGCTTTGGCCTGTTTGCCGAGGATTCGGCCGCGGCGCAGGAGTGCCCGCTTGCGACGTGCGAGATCACGACGCCGTCGAGCATTACGGCAGACGAAGCGCGTATGCGTCTCGCTCAAGTCATGGCCGCGCTGGCGGCTGATGCGGGCATGCCCGGCGCGCTCGTGCCCACGGCGGCCGTGCTGAGCTGCGTGGTGCCGGCGCTCGAACGCCCATGGAAGGCGGCGCTTTCCCGTACTTGCACGGGACGCGTGCTCACCGTGGGGCCGGGCCTCAAGACCGGCATGCCCGTGCACTACGACGACCCGGCCGAGATCGGCCCCGACCGCATCGCCGATGCCGTGGCGGCACGCGCCGTCTACGGCTCTCCCTGTATCGTGATCGACCTGGGTACGACGACCAATATCGAGGTCATCGACGCGCACGGTACCTTTGTGGGCGGCGTCATCGCGCCGGGTCTGGCGCTCGGCGCCCGCTCGCTTTCGGCGGCTGCGGCGCGTCTACCCCAGGTCGAGCCCTCGGCACCGACGCATGTGATCGGCCGTAACACGCGCGAGGCCATGCGCTCGGGAGTGGTCTTGGGCGAGGTAGCCCGCATCGACGGCATGCTCGACATGGTGCTTGCCGAGATGCGCGCGACCAAGGCCGCGGGGGAGGATGGCGTGCCCATCGTCATTACCGGCGACGATGCCGAGGCGCTCGCGGCGTTGGTCGGCCACAGCCTGACGGTAGATGACGCACTGACGCTGCGGGGTCTCGCCGAGCTCTACCGCATCAACCAAAAGCCCCGCCGCGTGTAAAAGTGAGGGCGCCGGTGGGACAAACGCCTCCACCTTTCACCTGCTACAATGGGTCAAACTATTGCGATTACGGAGGTGTCTGCCATGTCGGACGATCTTCATCAAACTTCGTCAGGCAAGCGCCTGGACGTCATTAGCTGGGACGAGTTCTTTATGAGCGTGGCCATCGCCGCGCAGCGTCGCAGCAAGGACCCCAACACGCAGGTGGGTGCGTGCATCGCCAGCACCAACCACCGCATCCTTTCGGTGGGCTACAACGGTACGCCCTCAGCGCTCAACGACGACTTTTTCCCGTGGGGTACGAGCGACGACCCGCTGCAGGACAAGCACAACTACGTGGTCCATGCCGAGGCCAACGCCGTGCTCAACTACCGTGGCTCGCTCAAGGACCTCGAGGGTTCCACGGTCTACGTCACGCTGTTCCCGTGCCACGACTGCGCCAAGATTTTGGCGCAGGTGGGCGTGGGCGAGGTTGTCTACCTGGACAACAAGTACGCCGACACCGATGATGGGCGCATCAGCCGCCGCATCCTCGACTCCTGTGGCATCAGCTACCGCCAGGTTATCGTCGATGTTCACATCGGCACCGAGGGGCAGGCTCAGCAGTAGCGCGTGGCAACGCCAGCTGGCGGCAAAACAGCCAAAAGAGACCCGTCCCAAATTGACCGCTCGTGAAAGTCGTGTCCGCACGCATGGCTGGCGCCTAAGCGGGTACATGGCTGTAGTAACATAGCCCCTGTCCGCGGGCGCGCCCGCGTAATTGTGAGAAAGGAGCCCCTGTGGCTGTTAACGAAGAGCTGCTTAAGAAGGTTCTTGAAGAGATTCGCCCCAACCTGCAGGCCGACGGCGGCGATATGGAGTATGTGGGCGTTGACGACGAGGGCGTCGTCAAACTGGAGCTGCAGGGCGCTTGCGCCGGCTGCCCCATGAGCTCGCTGACCCTGTCCATGGGTATTGAGCGCATCCTGAAGGAGCATGTGCCCGGCGTTACCCGTGTCGAGCAGGTCAATGCCTCCGGCGAGACCGACGACCTGTACGACGAGTACGCGCCGTTCTAAGATGCGAAAGCTGCGGACGGCATACTCCGCATAGACGTTACGCCCAAATATGCGGCTGCGAGCGCAAGGCCCGCGGCCGCATTTGTATGTAGGGAGCAGGGGGACCGATATGCTCAACGACCTCTACCATATGCTTGATCCCGTCGCCATTTCGGCGGGGCCCATCACCATCTACTGGTACGGCTTGGCCTATGTGGTCGGAGCTTTGCTCACGGCGGTCGTCATGTATCGCACGCAGCGCCGTTGGGGTTTTGACATTACGGTCGACGATCTGACGAGCGTCGTGGTCGGCGTGGTCTTTGGCCTTATCATTGGCGCTCGCCTGTTCTACGTCATTTTCTACGGCGACGGCTACTACTGGACGCATCCGCTCGAGATCTTTGCCACCAACGAGGGCGGCATGAGTTTCCATGGCGGCCTGGTGGGCGGCATCATCGGCGGCGTGCTCGTGTGCCGCATGTACAAGCTCGATGCGTGGACTTTGGCAGACCTCGCGGTCATCGGTGCTCCGCTGGCCCTGTGCCTGGGGCGCTGCGCCAACTTTGTCAATGGTGAGCTGTGGGGCAAGCCGACCGATCTGCCCTGGGGCGTGGTCTTCGGTGGTACCGCGGGCGATATGCCGCGTCACCCCTCCCAGCTCTACGAGGCATTTCTTGAGGGCATCGTGCTTTTTTGCATTCTGCAGGTGCTCAGCCGCAAAAAGCCGCTACTGCCCCAAGGCACGTTTATGGGCGTGTTTGTGATGGGTTACGGCATCGTCCGCTTCCTCATTGAGTTTGTGCGCGTGCCCGATGCCCAGCTGGGCTATCTGCTGGGCGGCGTCATCACCATGGGTCAGCTACTGAGCCTGCCACTTGTGATTGCAGGCCTGGCGCTCATCATCTTTGCTCGTCGCCGCAACCAACCCCAGCGCATCTACCTCGACGCCTAACCACCACAAAGGGGACAGGCACCTTTGTGGTGGTTTGCTGGGCAACGATGACAGAACAATAACGTTTCCCGAGATAAAACCTGCCAAAATAAACCTGTCCCTTTTTGGCAGGTTTCTAGAAAGGCTCTTTGGACTGTGAAGGATTCCGATCTCTCCACAACGGCTGCGCGCGACGCTGCCCGCATCGTCTGGTTTAAGCGCTACCCCGCCAAGCAGACGCTCATCGCATTTTTGCTCGCGCTGTTGGCGACCACGGCGTTTTCCATCGATCCCGCCCCGGTGTCGAGCAACGCAGTCTTGGCGATTGACCCCAAAGCCTCGGGCATGCTGTACGTGTGCTACGAGGTGCTCCTCTCGTTTGCCGGCCATACCGACGCGGTCATGCTGCTTGCGCTTGCCTGCCTGCTCACGCTGCCGTTTCGCTACGTATTCTTTGGCCGCGGCGACGCTTGGCGTCCCTCGGTGATCCTTCCGTCGCTGTTCTTTGCCGTCTGCATGGTGTTTGGCCGCAGCTACGACCTCACCGATTCGGCCGAGATCGTGCTCGGCGACAAGGCCCGCATCATCTGCGCCTGGATAGGCGGCGCGGGCTGGATGCTCTTGGCGGTCGTTGCCTTCTACCTCGCCTTTGAGTGTCTAGATTGGCTGAGCTCTCGGCGCATTCCGTTTTCCGAAGCGCACTTTGGCCGCGTATGGCGTGTGGCTCACGCCGTGCTCTCGGTCCATCCCTTTGCCGGGCCCTTCCTGGTGCTTATGGTCGCCTGGGCGCCCACGCTCATCGCTTCGCTGCCCGGCCTTTTTATGGGGGATACGGGTGCGCAGATTCGCCAGTGGTTCAACTACCCCAACGGCACGAGTGACTACCTGCGTTTGCTCAATCCCAATGTGTTGCTCAACGGACATCACCCCGTGGTGCACACGGCTATCATCGGTTCATGCGTCCAGCTGGGGCTTTCACTGTTCAACAGCGCCAACGCAGGTCTTGCCATTTACACCTGCGTTCAGTTCGTCATTACGGCCGCCTGCATGGCCTATTCCATCTCGTCGTTGCGCAAGCTGGGCGTGAGCCTGCCGGTCCGCGGCGTGATCTTGCTGTTCTTTGTGTTTATGCCGATGTTCTCTAACTACGCGGCGTTGCTCACCAAAGACGTGCTCTTTGCCGACGCGTTCTTGGTGCTGCTGGTACAGACCGTCAAGCTCGTGGCATGTGGCTTGCCCCGTCGTGATGCCAATGTCGAGCGAACGGGCGAGAAAGCCCCCGTGCTCTTTGCGCGCCACGACTGGCTGCTGCTTGCTCTGGGCGCCATGGGCTCCACGTTTCTGCGTAACGGCGGCCTGGTGTTTCCCCTGGCGGCATGCGTGATCGCGGCGGCGCTTTGCGCATGGGACGTGCATGTGGCTCGTCGTGCAGCCAAGCAGGCTGGTGCTGCGCCTTCGGGCGCCACCCCGCGTTTCCGCTGGGTGGGAGTTCTTGCGGTGCTCGCGCTCTGCCTTGCCTCTAATATGTACTTCACCAAGGTCTTTATGCCGGCACACGACATCACGCCCGGCTCCAAGCGCGAAATCCTTTCGATTCCGTTTCAGCAGACAGCGCGCTTTGTCCAAAAGCACGACGGCCTCAACTCGGGCGTCAACCCCACGGTTAAGGAGGACGGCACCATCGTGGAGGCTCCTTGCGACGGCTTGGTGACCGACGAAGAGCGTGCCGTGATCGACCGGGTGCTCAAGTACGAGAACCTGGGACGCCGCTACAACCCCGACAAGTCCGATGCCGTCAAGAACTGCTTTAACGAGTACGCCTCGCAGGAGGACATCGATGCCTATTTTGAGGTATGGGCTCAGATGTTTAAGAAGGATCCCGAGTGCTATATTTCTGCGCTTATCAATAACTACTATGGTTATTTTTATCCGAGCGCGCGCGATGCCTGGGTCTACAGCACGGCGCGTAGTGCCGAGATCATGGCGCGTCCCGACAACCTCAAGTACTTCGACTTCCATCCGGTTGACAGCAACGTGGTGCGCTGGTGCGACCACCTGATCAACCTGTACCGCGTGGCAGTGCAACGCATCCCGTTTATCTCGCTCGCCATGAGCTCGGCCACCTATGTGTGGATCATGATCGCTGTGGTGGTCTATCTGCTACGTCGTCATTCGTGGCGCGGGCTGGCCATTTGGGTGCCGCTGCTGGGCGTGCTCGCCGTGTGCCTGATCGGTCCCTGCAACGGCTCGACCTACATGCGCTACCTGTACCCGGTTATCGCCTGCATGCCCTTTGCCATCGGCGCCACCGTCACCCGCAGCGACTTCCTCTGGTCCTAACTTGGTGCATTGGGGTCAGGTTTCTTTGCACCAAAGGGGGCATCGGTTGATTTCCGATCTCAGCCGAACACATTGAGCGGATAGGACGTTCCCGCAGTT
>UQMO01000048.1 GCA_900542125.1 uncultured Collinsella sp.
ACGAGATTCATGAGCGTCTCGTGGGCTCGGAGATGTGTATAAGAGACAGCTCATCTGTCATAGGGAAATCGGCGGCGCTTCCATTTAACGCAAAAGAGGCCGCTTCCCCTAGTAGGAAGCGGCCCCAAATCTTACGAATAGACGATGGTAAAGGGCTCTTTCGTTTCGGTCTCCCCTGTTGATGTATACCTCACAATTTCAAGGGTTACCGAGACAACTTGATCGACATCAATCAACTTCGTTGGCACCCAGATGTTCTCTCCGCTATTGCGCCCATAAGAAAAATATAAGTTGAACACCCCTGCGTCGTCATCTTCGATAATCTGCTCCGATCCATCCTTGTAGCTGACGGTCAGCTTATTATCAACTGCTTCATAGCCCAGATCATCGATGTGTGTCTGGATAGAAAACGGGCTGATCTCGAGAGGCGAGTCATCGGAGCGGAGTTCCTTTGTATCGACGTACGCTCCAACGCTAAACTCGGGCGTCGATGCCTCGAACGGCTTCGCATCCTCGCCTTCGCCCTCGGTCCACGAGATATTCCAGGTGACCGCATGTTGAAAACCTCGCTCGCGATCCATAGAAGCAAAGTACATCGTGCCATTAATGACAGTATCGCTTGATGTGTCCTTATCAATGGTGCAGCGTGTGTCAGCCCATTCCTCGCCGAAGTTCATGCTGGGCGTGCCGATGCCCTGCTCTTCTTCACCATAGAGAACAAGTTCGCCTGTCTCTGCTGCTGGCTTGTAGTAGTTAACGCCATTTGGATTGGACAGCGTAAACGTCACGGCACCGCAACCGTTTTTATCGATAGCCATCTCATGGATATCGAGCGTATAGCCGTTACCCTCGACGGACAGATTAACCTTCTGGACTGCACCCTCCAGGCTTTGGGGCGCGATGCCATCACCAAACTCTCTGGTGTAGGTGTATTTAGTCCCCGATGAGCCGCCGTTGGTCCAGGTGATGGAATCCCCGTTGCCGTGGTTTCCCCAGGCTGAGGCAAAATAGGCGGATTTGACAACGGCGTAGGCGACCCCTCCGGTCGCCAACACTCCGACAAGACATCCAACTACGGCAACATACAGAGGCTTCGCGTGACCCTTTCGACGAAGCGGCTCACCAGCAGCGGCATAAAGAACACGGTCAGCAAGATCGCTATCGGCTTGGACGGACTCGAAGGCCTGCTTGATTTGATTGGATTTCACGGTCGCCCTCCTCTAGGATGAACTTGAGCTTCGATCTGCCGCGAGCCAAACGCGTTCGAACGGTCGCGGCTGGCACATGCAATAACTCGCCAATCTCTGAGGTCGAAAAGCCCAGATAGTAATAGAGCACGATGGGAATACGGAATCGTTCCGGAAGTCGCATAACGTCTGACAGGACAGCCTTGGTCTCATCCTGTGCCGTCGAGAGCGAATCGGCTAGGTTCTCAATATCCTCCACGCGCCTCCATGGCTTTCGGAAGAGCGATTTGCATTCATTGATCGTGACCCGGATAAGCCATCGGCGAAGATGTTCCCAACTCTCAAAATGTCCATCGCTTTTAAGCAGCTTAATAAAGACATCCTGGGCAACATCGTCGGCGTCGGCACGATCGCGCAGGTACGTCAATGCGATTCGAAACACGACATCCCGGTGATCCTCGACCGCCTGTCTAAATGCTTGTTCTTCCATAATCACCTCCCGGTGACGTTAATGGTTCTCGATGAGGCCCTCACCATAGATACGCTTTGACCGAACAGAATGTTTCAAATTCAAGCAGGAAAAAACCTACCAAAATAAACCCGTCCCTTTTTGGCAGGTCCCCAAGGGATCAACGGAACGCAACAGGTTGAGCATACGCAAGCGAGCGGCCCCCAGAGCGTACAAGGTGGCATGAAAAAGGCAGGGCATTGACCTTTTGGTCATGCCCTGCCTTTTGAATGACAGATTGTAGCTCTGGGGGCCGCGCAGCGACGGAGGTCGCCGCCGTTCGTTAGAACGGCGGAACTAATTACTCCTCGTCGTTGTCCTTGGCCTCTTCGGCGTCGTCGGTGTCCACGAGCTGGTTGAGCAGCTCATCGAGAGAAGCCATGTCCTCGTTGATGGCACCGTTGGCGGGAGCCTTCTTGTCGTCGATCGGGGCGCCCAGGAGCTCCTCGTCGGCGTCGGCGTGATGCGTCGGAGCGGAGGTACCCAGCAGAATATCGTCCGGACCGTCGGGGCTAAAGACCATCTGCAGCAGCTGCGAGAGGTCTTCCTCGTCGGCAACGTCATCGTTGTTCTCGAGGATGTAGAGCAGATCGTGGGCCTCCAGGCCGTCACGGAGCTCCTCGATTGCCTTGGCACCGATGCCATCGATGCGCAGCAGATCCTCCTCGGACTTACCGACCAGGTCGCCGACCGTCTCGATGCCGACCTCGCTGAACTTGTTGGTCCAGCGCTGCGACACGCCCAGGTCGTCGAACAGGTACAGGCGAGCCTTCTCGGCGGAGATGGTGTGGCCGTTGCGGGTGAACGAACCGTCAGCACCACCGAACTCGTCGTAGCCGGCCCAGTCGAGCTGCTGCGGGAGCTGCTCGTCCAGGTCCTTGAGCTCCACAGGAGCCCACTCGGGCAGCGACTTGGCGTTGGGCGAAGCCGGGCCGTCGATGTCCACGTAGCCGTCGGCCGTACGATACGTCAGCTTGGCGTTGGCGTACGGCTTGAGGCCGGTACCGGCCGGGATCTTCTTACCGACGATGACGTTGGACTTAAGGTCGAGCAGGTGGTCGACCTTGCCCTCGATGGCAGCCTCGGTAAGGACGCCGGCGGTACGGATAAACGAAGCGCTCGACAGCCAGGAGTCGATGTTGGACGCGACCTTGAGCGTACCCAGGATGACGGGCTCGGCCACGGGGGCCTGACCGCCCAGACGGGCAACGCGCTCGACCTCATCGGCGAACTCGTAGCGGTCGACGTACTGACCAAGCAGGTACTTGGAATCGCCGGGGTTGGTGATCTGAACGCGACGCAGCATCTGACGTGCGAGCACCTCAATGTGCTTGTCGTTCAGGTCGACGCCCTGGCTGGTGTAGACGTCCTTGACGCTCTCGACGAAGGTGTGCATCGTCGACTCGATGTCGGTCAGCTTGCGCAGGTTGCGGAAGTTGACGAAGCCCTTGGTGATCTGATCGCCGGCGCGAACCTCGCAGCCGTCCTCGATCTCGGGCATAAAGCGCACCGAAGCGGGGACGCGGCGCTCGTCGAGGACACGGGTGTGATCCTCGGAGTCGGTGAGCGTCAGCACGTACTCGGACTTCTCGGGCTTAATCGAGAGGTGGCCGGAGTACGGAGCCAGCTCGGCCTCGCGACCCAGGATCTTCTCGTTGACGTTGCCGACGATATCGAACATACGGCTGACCGTAGGCAGACCCTGCGTAATATCGTCGACACCAGCGACGCCGCCGGAGTGAATGGTACGCATCGTAAGCTGCGTACCGGGCTCGCCGATGGACTGGGCGGCAATAATGCCGACCGCGGTACCGATGGCGACCGGACGACGGGTGGAAAGATCCCAGCCGTAGCACTTCTGGCACACGCCGTACTTGGAGCGGCAGGTGAGCAGCGCGCGGAGCTTGACCTTCTTGAGGCCCGCATCGACCATCTTCTGGATGTCGGCAACCTTCTCGATGTAGCCGTCCTGCTCAAAGAGCACGGTGCCATCGGGAGCCACGACGTCCTCAATGAAGCAACGGCCGACGAGGTCGGTGTTGAGGTCGGTGGTGCCGGGGATGATGAGGTTGTAGGTAACGCCCTCGTGCGTACCGCAGTCCTCCTCGCGGACAATGACGTCCTGGGCCACGTCGACCAGACGGCGGGTCAGGTAACCAGAGTCCGAGGTGTGGGATGCGGTATCGACCAGGCCCTTACGGGCGCCGTAGGTCGAAATGAAGTACTCGAGCGGCAGCAGGCCCTCGCGGAAGTTCGCCTTAATGGGAAGGTCGATCGTCTCGCCGGACATGTCTGCCATCAGGCCACGCATACCGCCGAGCTGACGCAGCTGGGTCTTAGAACCACGGGCGCCGGAGTCGGCCATCATGTACAGCGGGTTCTCCTCGTCGAACATGTCGAGCATGAGCGCTGCGACCTTATCGGTACAAGCGGTCCACTCGTTAACGACTTCGATGTGGCGCTCCGTCTCGTTGATGAAGCCCTCCTCGAAGTACTCGTTGATCTGGTCGACGTTGGCCTGAGCGCGATCGAGCAGCTCCTGCTTCTCGGCAGGGATGAGAGCGTCCCACACCGAGATGGTGAGGCCGGCGCGGGTAGCGTAGTGGAAGCCGGAGTACTTGATGGCGTCGAGGATCGGGCCGACCTTGGCCTCGGGATAGCGATCGCAGCAGTCCGCAACCAGCTTGGCCACGTCGCCCTTGACCATCTTGTAGTTCATGAACTCGTAGTCTTCGGGCAGGCACTGGCGGTTGAAGATGATGCGGCCGATAGAGGTCTCGAAGCGCGCGGTCTTGTTACCGGTGACGTCGTAGTCGACAAACTCGTTCTTGCCGTTTTTGACGCGGAAGATACGGGTGCCGTCTTCGTTGATGACATTGGCGTCGGCAGCGGACACGCGGACCTGAATCTTGGCCTGCATGTCGACCTCGGAGCGGCAGTCATAGGCGTGCAGCGCGTCGTCGAAGCTGGCGAACACGTGGTTCTCGCCCGGCAGACCGTCGCGGACCTGGGTCAGGTAGTACACACCGATGATCATGTCCTGCGAGGGGATGTTGACCGGCTTGCCGGATGCCGGCGAGCGCAGGTTGTTCGCAGAAAGCATGAGCACGCGAGCCTCGGCCTGAGCCTGGCTGGACAGCGGCACGTGGACAGACATCTGGTCGCCGTCGAAGTCGGCGTTGAAGGGCGAGCAGACCAGCGGGTGCAGGTGGATAGCCTTGCCCTCGACCAGAACCGGCTCAAAGGCCTGGATGGACAGACGGTGCAGGGTCGGTGCGCGGTTGAGCAGCACGACGCGGCCGTCGATGACCTCTTCGAGGATATCCCACACAAAGGTGGCACCGCGATCGATAGCGCGCTTGGCGCCCTTGATGTTCTCGACCTTGCCGAGCTCGACCAGGCGCTTCATGACGAAGGGCTTGAAGAGCTCCAGCGCCATGGTCTTGGGCAGACCGCACTGGTGCAGCAGCAGCTTGGGGTCGGTAACGATGACCGAACGGCCGGAGTAGTCGACACGCTTGCCCAGCAGGTTCTGACGGAAACGGCCCTGCTTGCCCTTGAGGGCCTCGGCGAGCGACTTGAGCGGGCGACCGCCACGGCCAGAGACCGGGCGACCACGACGGCCGTTGTCGAACAGGGCGTCCACGGACTCCTGGAGCATGCGCTTCTCGTTGTTCACGATGATCGCAGGGGCGTCCAGGTCGAGCAGGCGCTTGAGTCGGTTGTTACGGTTGATCACGCGACGATACAGGTCGTTGAGGTCGGACGCGGCGAAGCGGCCGCCGTCGAGCTGGACCATCGGGCGCAGATCGGGCGGAATGACCGGGATGACGTCCAGGATCATGTTCGCGGGGCTGTTGCCACCCTTCAGGAAGGCGTCAACGACCTCGAGGCGCTTGACGGCCTTCTCGCGCTTCTGCTTCTGGGAGTCCTCGTCGGCGATGATGGCCTTGAGCTTCTCGGCCTCGGAGGGGAGGTCGATGGCAGCGAGCAGGTCGCGGACGGCCTCGGCACCCATACCACCCTTGAAGTACATGGAGTAGTAACGGGTCATCTCACGGAACAGCGGCTCATCGGAGATGAGGTCGCGCTCGGTGAGCTTCATGAAGGCGTTGAAGGCGTCCGTACGGAGCTGCTTCTCGTCCTTGCACTCTTCCTCGATGTCGACGATGCCGGAGGCGATCTCCTCGGGGGTCAGCGGCTCCTCGTCGGAGAACTCGTCAAAGTTCTCGGGGTTGCCCTGCTCCTTGAGGGACTCGATCTGGCGGGCGCACTCGGCATCGATCTCTTCCAGATCGGCGGCGAGCTCCTCGCGCAGGTCGTCAGCGTCGGCCTCGCGAGCCTCGTAGTCGACCTCGGTGATGATGTAGCTGGCAAAGTACAGAACCTTCTCGAGGTCCTTGGACTTGATGTCGAGCATACGGCTCATCGGGAAGCTCGTGGGGCTCTTGAAGTACCAGATGTGGGACACGGGAGCGGCGAGCTCGATGTGACCCATGCGGTCGCGACGCACCTTGGCCGAGGTGACCTCGACGCCGCAGCGCTCGCAGACGATGCCCTTAAAGCGGATGCCCTTGTACTTGCCGCAGGAGCACTCCCAGTCCTTGGCGGGACCGAAGATCTTCTCGCAGAACAGGCCGTCCTTCTCGGGCTTGAGGGTACGGTAATTGATGGTCTCCGGCTTCTTGACCTCACCGTGCGACCAGGAACGGATCTGGTCGGCGGAGGCAAGGGAGATCTTTACCGAGTCAAAATCAGTAGCTTCGAAATCTGCCACAGTCAACTACTCCTTATCAGTGGTCGTGGCGGCGACAGCCTCGGGTGCCTCGGCGGTCTCGGCATCCTGGGCCTCGACGTCGGCGTCAACGCCGGCGAGCGCAGCCAGGTCGTCGAGAGCGGAGGTCTCCTCGGCGGTCACAGGGGCGGAGGCGTCCTCGTCGGCATCGTGCATGGGCTCGATGTCCAGTGCGAGGGAGCGAATCTCCTTGACGAGAACCTTGAAGGACTCGGGGATACCCGGGACCGGGACGTTCTCGCCCTTGACGATGGACTCGTAGGTCTTGACGCGGCCCACGGTATCGTCGGACTTGACGGTCAGGATCTCCTGCAGGACGTTGGAAGCACCGTAAGCGTACAGTGCCCAAACTTCCATCTCGCCGAAGCGCTGGCCGCCGAACTGAGCCTTGCCGCCCAGAGGCTGCTGGGTAACCAGGCTGTAGGGGCCGGTCGAACGGGCGTGGATCTTGTCGTCGACCATGTGGCCGAGCTTGAGGATGTAGGACGTACCCACGGTAATGGGCTCACGGAACTCCTCGCCGGTGCGGCCGTCGAACAGACGGGTCTTGCCGCGCTCGTCAAGCTGGGTGACGAACTCGGGGCGCATGTGATCGCCAAAGGCAGCGGTGGCCTTGTTGAGCATGTTCTTGTTAGCACGACGGATGACCTCGGCGATCTCGTCCTCCTTGGCGCCGTCGAAGACGGGCGTCGCGGTGAAGAACGGACCGGGGACGTACTTGTCGGAGTCGGCCTGCTCGGTATCCCAACCGCACGCAGCAGCCCAGCCAAGATGGCACTCGAGCAGCTGGCCGACGTTCATACGCGAAGGAACGCCCAGCGGGTTGAGGATAACGTCGATCGGGGTACCGTCAGCCATGTAGGGCATGTCCTCGACCGGCAGAACGTTACAAATAACACCCTTGTTGCCGTGGCGGCCGGCGATCTTATCGCCCTGCTGAATCTTACGACGCTGGGCGACGTAGACGCGCACCTGCTCGTTGACGCCGGGAGCCAGGTCGTCGCCGTTCTCGCGGCTAAAGCGGACGACGTCGATGACGCGGCCATAAGCGCCGTGAGGCATCTTAAGGGAGGTGTCGCGGACGTCGTGGGCCTTGGCACCGAAGATGGCGCGCAGCAGGCGCTCCTCAGCAGTCAGAGCGCTCTCGCCCTTAGGCGTGACCTTGCCGACCAGGATGTCGCCAGGGCCGACCTCGGCGCCGATACGGATGATGCCGTCCTCGTCGAGGTTGGCAAGCATGTCCTCGGAGAGGTTCGGGATCTCGCGGGTGATCTCCTCGGGGCCGAGCTTGGTGTCGCGGGCGTCGATCTCGTGACGGGTGATGTTGATGGTCGTCAGCAGGTCCTCGGCCACCAGGCGCTCGGACACGACGATACCGTCCTCGTAGTTAAAGCCTTCCCACGGCATGTAGGCCACGGTGAGGTTCTGGCCCAGTGCGAGCTCGCCGTGATCGGTCGAAGGACCGTCGGCCAGAGGCTCGCCCTGCTCAACGGTATCACCGACGCGCACGAGCGGACGGTGGTTGATGCAGGTGGACTGGTTGGAGCGCTGGTACTTGGCCAGGTGATACTCGTCCATGCCGCCGGCATGCTTGACGATGATCTTGGAGGCGTCGGCAAAGATGACCTCGCCGGCGTTCTTGGCCAGGGTGACCTCGCCGGAGTCCAGAGCGGCGCGACGCTCCATGCCGGTACCGACATAGGGAGCGGCGGGGTGAACCAGCGGCACGGCCTGACGCTGCATGTTAGCGCCCATCAGCGTACGCTTGGCGTCGTCGTGCTCCAGGAACGGAATCAGCGTGGCTGCGACGGAGAGCATCTGACGCGGCGAGACGTCCATGTAGTCGACGTCCTCGACGGGCACGTCGGCGGGGGCGCCGAAGGAGCCGTCGAAGTCGCGGGTACGGGCGATCACGGTGTGCGGACGGACGATCTTGCCCTCGGCATCGGTCGTGATGAACTCGTTGGTCTTGGGATCGAGCGGCGTGTTGGCCGGCGCGATGACGTGCTTCTCTTCCTCGTCAGCGGTCATCCAGTCGATCTGGTCGGTGGCAACGCCGTTCTCGACGCGACGGAACGGGGCCTCGATGAAGCCGTACTCGTTGACGCGGGCGTAGAGGGCGAGCGAGCCGATCAGGCCGATGTTGGGGCCTTCGGGGGTCTCGATCGGGCACATGCGGCTGTAGTGCGAATTGTGAACGTCGCGGACGGCCGTCGGCACGTTGGTGCGGCGGCTGGAGCCGGACTTGTGGCCGGCAAGACCGCCAGGGCCGAGTGCGGACAGACGGCGCTTGTGGGTCAGACCGGTCAGGGGGTTCGCCTGGTCCATGAACTGCGAGAGCTGCGAGGAACCGAAGAACTCCTTGATGGAGGCCACGATCGGGCGGATGTTGATGAGCGACTGCGGGGTGATCTCGTCGATGTCCTGGGAGCTCATGCGCTCACGGACGACGCGCTCCATACGGCTCATGCCGATACGGAACTGGTTGGCGACGAGCTCGCCGACGGTACGGATGCGGCGGTTGCCGAAGTGGTCGATGTCGTCGACCTTGAAGCCCTGCTCGCCGGCAGCGAGGGACAGCAGGTAACGCAGCGTCGCGACGATATCCTCGTCGGTGAGCACCGTGACCTCCTCCTCGGTGGTGAGGTTGAGCTTCTTGTTGACCTTGTAACGACCGACGCGGGCCAGATCGTAGCGCTGCGGGTTAAAGAGCAGGCCCTCGAGCAGGCTGCGGGAAGCGTCCACGGTGGGAGGCTCGCCCGGGCGCAGACGACGGTAGATCTCGATGAGGGCGTCCTCGCGAGTGAGGGCGGTGTCGCGCTCCAGGGTGCGCTTGATCACATCGGAGTTGCCGAGCAGCTCGATGATGTCGTCGTTGGTGACGGCAATGCCAAGGGCGCGCAGGAACATCGTGGCGCTCTGCTTGCGCTTACGGTCGATGGAGACCATGAGCTGGTCGCGCTTGTCGACCTCAAACTCAAGCCAGGCACCGCGGGACGGGATGATCTGGGCCTTGTAGATCTGCTTGCCCGAATCCATCTCGGAGCTGTAGTACACGCCCGGGGAGCGGACGAGCTGCGAGACGACGATGCGCTCGGTACCGTTGATGATGAAGGTGCCCTGATCGGTCATCATGGGGAAGTCGCCCATGAAGACGAGCTGCTCCTTGATCTCGCCGGTCTCCTTGTTGGTGAGACGGACGTCGGTCAGAAGCGGAGCCTGATAGGTCATATCCTTCTCGCGGCACTCCTCGACGGTGTGCGCGGGGTCGCCGAACTGATGCTCGCCGAAGGTAACCTCGAGAACATGGTTCTGGCTCTGGATGGGGCTGGATTCCTTGAACGCCTCACGAAGACCCTCGTCCTTAAAACGCTCAAAGGATTCCCTTTGAACAGAGATAAGGTTGGGGAGCTCCATGGCCTCCGGGATTTTCCCGAAGCTGACGCGCTTGCGCTCAGTGGCAGTGTATGCGTAGGTCACCAGGTTTTTCCTCCTTCACGGAAATGCTCGGTGGGTTGGCGAGGCATAGCTTCGCCAGTTATCGCAACCTAATAGTTTATCAGGTACCGACCGTTGGGCAAGAAAAGCCTTGACGCGATTGAGTTTTTGGAGTAGCAAAGTTTTTCGACAGAAAACACGCAGGTAGATGTATGTATATCGAACATCTGTTCATATATTTTCTGTGAACAGAGAGCCAACAATCGCAGCTCTTATAAAAAACGGGCGCGAACCGAGGTCCGCGCCCGTAAATGTCGATGTCCGAAGGCTTACTTGCGCATCAATCCGCCGCGCTCGTCGATGGCGTCCCAGAAGGCATCGGCAAAGCGGGGATCGCTTGCAGCCATGAGGGCGTTGGTGGCCATCCAGCCAGAGGGAGTGCCGGTGTCGTAGCCCGACAGCGGGTCGATGACGACGGCATACATGGCCTCACGGTCGAGCGAACGGGCCATGGCGTCGGTGAGCTGGATCTCGCCGCCCTTGCCGGCCTGCTGATCTGCCAGCAGGTCCATGACCAGCGGGCTCAGCAAGTAGCGACCGACGATGTACAGGTTGGACGGAGCCGCCTCGGGAGCGGGCTTCTCGACCAGACCGCCGATGCGCCAGACAGCGCCCGGCTCTGCATCGGCAACGTCCTCGGCGCCCTCGAGCGAACCGACGCGCTCGCCGGCGATAACGCCGTAGCGGCTGACTTCCTCGGGCGAGCAAGCAGCGACGGCGATAACCGAAGCTCCACCGTGCTCCTTGGAAACGGCGAGCATCTTGTCGCAGATGTCGCGATTAGGCACAACGTAGTCGCCCAGAAGAACCAGGAAGTTCTCCCCTGCCACGGCGTCGGCAGCAGAGCGGATAGCATGGCCGAGGCCCTTGGGCTCGTACTGATAACGGAAGTCGACCGGCATACCGCCAGCGTGGGCGACGGCATCGGCATAGGCGTTCTTGCCGCGCTCGCGCAGCAGGTTCTCGAGCGAGCGATCGGGCTGGAAGTAGTTCAGTAGCTCGGGCTTACCGGGAGAAGTAACGATGATGGCGTCGTCGACTTCCTCGGGGTCGAGCGCCTCCTCGACGACGTACTGAATGACGGGCTTGTCGAGCACCGGCAGCATCTCTTTGGGCGTGCACTTGGTGCCAGGCAGAAAACGCGTGCCAAGACCGGCGGCGGGGATGATTGCCTTCATGTTATTCAAAGATCCTTTCGCAGGCGCAAAAGCGCCCCATGCGTGCGGCACACAGCCGCAGACCAAATTGCGATACCTAAGCATCTTACCGCTGGAACTATATGTCGCTACAAGGCAGAGACAATTCTTCAGCAGGTCAACGCAAATTATTGCTCGAATGGTGCAATTTTATTGCCCAACGGCAGGGTGCCCGATACGACGCAAATCACAGAACATGGCAGTTTGAGCTACCGATGTCGAGGGACCGAAAAACAAAAAAGACGGGGCTCGCAATGCGAACCCCGTCTACAAAGAAATCTGGCGAGAAAGCCTAATTACTTGAGGGTGACAGCAGCGCCAGCAGCCTCGAGCTTCTCCTTGGCAGCCTCGGCGTCCTCCTTCTTGGCACCCTCGAGAACAGCCTTGGGAGCGCCCTCGACGACCTCCTTGGCCTCCTTCAGGCCAAGGTTGGTGAGCTCACGGACGGCCTTGATGACCTGGATCTTGTTGTCGCCGAAGCCCTCGAGCACGACGTCAAACTCGGTCTTCTCCTCGGCCTCAGCAGCGCCAGCAGCGGGAGCGGCGACAACAGCGGCAGGAGCAGCGGCGGAAACGCCGAAGGTGTCCTCGATAGCCTTAACGAGCTCGGAAGCCTCGAGAAGGGTCATTTCCTTAAGAGCATCGATGATCTCATCGGTGGTAAGCTTAGCCATTTCTAAGTCCTTTCGGTTTCCGTGCGGATGCACGGAGATCAGTTAAAACACGGCGCGAATGCGCCAGGGGTGCGGCGTTGCCGCCGCGGGTGAAAACAGCGACTAGGCTGCCTTCTGCTCGGAGACCTGCTGGATCGAACGAGCGAGACCAGAGGAAACGCCGTTGACGCAGACAGCGATGTCGCGAGCGAAACCGGAGATGAGACCGGCGATCTGGCCGAGAAGCTGATCCTTGGTGGGCAGTTCGGCGATAGCCTTAACATCATCAGCGGAAACGGCCTTGCCGTCGGAGATACCGCCCTTGATCTCAAGGACGCCCTTGGACTTAGCGGAGAAGTCCTTAAGGGCCTTAGCGGCCTCGACCGGCTCGGACTCGTAGAACACATAAGCGACGGGGCCGGCGAGAATCTCGTCGAGCTCGGGCTGCTCCTGGTTCTTGAGAGCGATCTTGACCAGGTTGTTCTTGTAGACCTTCATCTCGGCGCCGCACTCGCGAAGCTGATGACGCAGCTCCTGAGCCTGCTTAACCGTCAGACCGTTGTAGTT
This sequence comes from uncultured Collinsella sp., assembly GCA_900542125.1. GTDB lineage: Bacteria > Actinomycetota > Coriobacteriia > Coriobacteriales > Coriobacteriaceae > Collinsella. Next base: position 12,405 of record UQMO01000048.1, read on the forward strand.
GACGACGAACAGACCGGCGTTCTCAGCGATACGGGACTCGATCTCTGCAACCTTGTCGATTTTGTACTGCTGGGGCATGAATTACACCTCCTCGAATTCTTTCCGGGCACGGTCCGCCACAAGGACGTGACGGGGGCATGTCCAAAAAGAAAGCCCCCGCGCTGCATGAGCGACGGGGGCGAGAAGACATATCTACTCGACCACCTCGGCTGGCGGGATATCCCATTAAGCTCGCGGGTAAGACCCGTTTGCGCCGGCTGTCTCTGGCAGCGGATTCGTGCGTGAACCGAAAGTATTATGGCGGGGACCCCGGCGTCGGTCAACGGAAAACCGGGCTGTACACAATTCCACCATCCGGCACGCACCGCCGAAGGCAAGGCGCAAGGTTTCCGCTCGGTCAGGTCCTGGGCTCGCACGAAGGCCACATTAAGTGGCCTTCGGCTCGTGCGGAATCTACGGAAACCTTGCGCCTTGCCTTCGGCGGCGCGTGCCTGCGTTGACTTTGGGCAGCCCGGGTTTCCGTTGGGCGGCGCGCCCCACTCATAAGCCTTAAGTCGGTGGGCTGATGGGTTGGACCCCTGATGGCTATAGGGTTGAGACGAAGGTTGACAGGCGGTGGAGGCCTTCGCCCAGATCTTGGTCGGAGACGCAGTAGCTTAGGCGGATGTGGCCTTCGGTGCCGAAGCAGTCGCCCGGGACTAGGGCTACGTTGGCTTCTTCGATGGCTTTGATGCAGAAGGCTTCGCTTGTTAAGCCGAACTTTTTGATGCTCGGGAAAGTGTAGAAGGCTCCTGCGGGCTCTACGACGTCGAGGCCCATGGCGTCTAAGGCTGCGAGTACGCGTTCGCGACGGGCTCGGTAGACTTCGAGCATGGGAGTTGGGTCGACGGTGAGGGCTCGGGCTGCAGCGTCCATCTCAAATGAAACGGCGCTCGATACTAAGTACTGGTGGGCCTTTGCGATCTCGGCGATGACGGGGGTTGCCGCTGCGAGCCAGCCCAGGCGCCAGCCGGTCATGGCCCAGGGTTTGGAGAAGCTCTCGATGACTACCGTCTGTTCACGCAGCTCCGGGTGACGCTGGGCAAAGCACTCGTAGCCATCCACATAAACCAGGCGGTTGTATACGTCGTCGCAGACCACGTAGATGCCCGCTTGCTCTGCCACGTGCGCCACGGCGTCGAGCGACGCCGCGTTGAGGATGCAACCCGTGGGATTGTTGGGCGAGCAGATGACGATGGCCTTGGTCGCCGGCGTCACGCAAGCACGAAGCGCGTCCTCGTCAATCTGAAATTGCGCAGACTCCGTATCCAAAAAGACCGCTTTGGCGTGATTGGCCACGACGATGCTCTCGTATAGGCCAAAGGCCGGCGTGGGGATAATGACCTCGTCGCCAGGGTTGAGCATGGCCATAAACGTGGCCGACAGGGCCTCGGTCGCGCCATCGGTCAGGATGACCTCGTCTGCCGAAAACGCAAGGCCCGCGTCGCCCATATATGCGGACAGTGCCTCGCGCAGGGCGGGGCGGCCGTTGTTGGGCGGATAGTGCGTGTCACCGCGGCCCAGCGCGGCGGTCACCTCGGCGCTAATCACGTCGGGCGTGGGAAAATCGGGCTCGCCAAGCGCGAGCGCGATGCACCCAGGATGCTGGGCGGCGAGTGCGTTAATCCGGCGGATACCGGAGGGCTTAAGCGTGGCAAGCGAGGTATTCATGGGCAGGCGCATGGCGTTCCTTTCGTAAGGGTTGCACTAGGATAGCGCGCCGTCCGGCCGGCAGACGGTGTAACCTAAACGGAAATGAACCGGAAAGGAGGCGGCATGGAGACGACCGCGCGTGGCAATGAGCCCAAAACGCTGCAGAACATTGCGTATATCAGTATTCCCGACAGCGCTGATCTTGAGTTTTTGCTTTGGGACCTTCAGGATGCCATCGCGGCGTATGCCCGGCTTTCCGGCACCGCGCTCCCCCGCCCGGTCGATCTGGGGACGGATGACGCCAGCAGCGTTGCGGACGGCATCGTATTCGCAGTTGAAGATGCGCTCGATGGCGAGGCGATGACCGTCGTTGAACAGACGCTTGATTGCCTTGGGGGTGCGGAAACGCGCGTCTATGTCGCTGTTCAAGCTGCCTACGGAAGCGCTGAAAAGGCGCACGTTGTAGTTGGCCGCCTGCGTGAAGCATGTGAGCATCGAGGGCTGTCGTGGTGTGGCGGCATCACCGTCTGCACCGGCGCCGGCATCGCAGTGCTTCGCCGATCCCCGCGCATGGGCCTCTTGCGCCGACCGTTTTCTGAAGCTATGGACAAGCTCGTAGGTGCTGTACGCATGGGGTGCTCGGTGAAGCATGCGCAGCGACTTGGCGGCGGCAATGCCGAGGACGTCGACACCGATGGCATGGTTTATGCCGAACCTGCGCTGCCCGCACCGATTTGGCGTGTCGCTATGAAATATCTCAGCAGCCGCTCATACATCTAAACTTAAGAAGCTGCCCAGTCAACGGCATCGCGCCAGCGCTCGACAAGCCGCTCCAGGCGCCATGCCGCGTTGGCGGGACTTGTCGACGGCAAGACGATAGCCGGCAGCCCCGTGCGCTCTTGCAGGTAGCGCTTGTAGAGCCGCCCGGCCGTGCCGCCGTTGCAAACAACGACCTCGATAGGAGCCGCATCGGTAATGCGCTCGATACGCGCCGGCACGACATTGCGAATGCTGGCGTCGCTCGAGCCCTTGATGTCGCAACTCTCAATCACGTCCCACAGGGCCACGCCGCCGTTCAGCAGCATAGCTCGCTTGGCGACAATCGAGGCGTCAAGCGTCGCGGGCCCACCATCCGCCAACGGCTCCCCCTCGTTGGGCGGCACGGGCACGCCGAGACACGCCGCCATCACACGCCAAAACCGGTTCTGTGGGTTGCCGTAATAGAAGGCGTTGAGGCGCGAGAGCACCGAGGGGAACGAGCCCAGCACCAAAATGCGCGAGCGCTCGTCGAACACGGGCTCAAACCCGTGCTCAATATGTTGATATCCCTCATCCGGCGCAGCCATGAGTTAGGCCCTCAGCAGATAGCGCACCTCGTAGGGCACGAGCTCAAGGGAGCCCGACAGCTCGACCGTGGGCGCATCGCCGGCAAGCAGGTCCACGAAGGAGCCGTTGAGTTCGCCGGCCCCAAAGGTATAGGGCTCGTCCACGGCATTCACCGCCACGAGCACCGTCGCGTCGTCGCAGGCGCGCTCGAACAGCAGCTGTTTGTTCTGGATTACCACGTTGCGATAGGCGCCGTAGTTGAGGGCACGGGCCGCCGCGTCGTTTGCCGAGCGCAGGTGCGTCAGCTGCGTGATGAATGCCGTCAGCTCATTGGGCGCCGGCTCGTCAAGCGCAGGACGCAACGCCCAATCGCCATCGGGACCGCCCTTTTCGCCGGCAATCCCCCACTCGCTGCCGTAGTAGACGCACGGAATACCCGGCATACCAAAGAGCATGCCATAGGCGGGACGCAGGCAGGACTTGTCGGTGAGGATGCTCGCCAGGCGCGGTACGTCGTGGTTGTCGACAAACGACAGCAGGTGCTTGCCGCGGTAGATGCACCACGGATCGCCGCCAAACTGGCGATGCAGCGAGTGGGCGATCTCGAACATGTTGACCGAATTAAAGCTGGAGTACAGGCCCTTGTAGCACTCGTAGTTGGTGCAGGAGTCGAGCATCTCGTCGTTGACGATCTGGTTGTAGTCACCGTGAAGCGTCTCGCCGATCAACGCGAAGTCGGGCTTGAGCTCGCGGGCAAAAGTGTGCAGACGGCGCATGAAGTCGCGGTCGAGCATGTAGGCGACGTCCAGACGCAAGCCGTCGACGCCAAAGACCTCTGCCCAGCGGCGCACGGACTCGAGCAGGTAATCGACTACGGCAGGATTTTGCAAGTTGAGCTTTACGAGCTCAAAATGACCCTCCCAGCCCTCGTACCAAAAGCCATCGCCGTAGCACGAGTCACCGTCAAAGCTGATGTGGAACCAATCCTTGTACGGCGAGTCCCACTTGCGCTCCCGCACATCGCGGAAGGCCCAAAAGCCACGACCGACATGGTTGAAGACGGCATCGAGCACCACGCGGATGCCATGAGCGTGCAGCGTCTCGCACACGGCGGCAAAGTCGGCGTCCCCACCCAGGCGACGGTCGATATGACGCAGGCTACGCGTGTCGTAGCCATGGCTGTCGGACTCGAGCGGCGGGTTAATAAGCACAGCGCCAACGCCAAGTTCCTGCAGGTAGTCGGCCCATTGGGCGATCTTCATGATGGGGGCATCGGGATTGGCTGCTGCGGCGGCTTGGGCGAGTTCATCCTCGGCAACGGGCGCGGCGTTTTCGCGCGGGGCACCGCAAAAGCCCAGCGGATAGATCTGATAGAACGTCGTCTCGTATGCCCACATAGCAACCTCCCGGTCGACCCTCACACAACGACATCCATTGTATGCCCGCCGCACGTCCTATCCCCCAAAATAAGTTGCGGTGAAATACGGACTGTTTGCCAGGTTTATTGGGCTAAACAGTCCGTATTTCACCGCAACTGATGAGGGGGTGTGGTTAGGCGACGGCCTTGGCGCGACGGATGGCTGGGAACATCACCGTGATGGCGAGAATGACGCCCACGACGGCGATCGCGCCGCCCGCGTAGCCAATCCAGGCGATGCCGGGGCCCGAGACGACGGCGCCGCCGATCGCGGTGCCGGTGCCGATACCGAGGTTAAACAGGCCCGAGAAGATCGACATGGCAACAGCCGACGAATCCGCCGGCGTGTACTTGATGAGCTCGGCCTGGAACGCCACGTTGAAGGCCGTGGCGCAGCAGCCCCACAGTGCACAGATGGCGAGGACCGCAGCGAGCGACGCTGCAGCCGGCCCCATGAGCAGCAAGGCGACCGGCACGCCGGAGAGCGTAAGCGCGAGGAACGGGAAGCGATGCCCGTCGAACAGGCGGCCGAACAGCCAGCTTCCCAGCAGGCCGGAACAGCCGAACGCCGTCAGCGTCATGGTGATGGCGCTCGCATCGACATGCGCGACCTGAGCCAGGAAGGGCTCAATATAGCTATAGCCCGCGTAATAGCCGGTCGCCATGAACACCGTGACCGCATAGAGCGCGATGAGGAACGGGTTCTTGAGCAGCTCGGGCAGCTGCTTGAGCGTAAAGCGCTCGCCCGCTGGCATGGTGGGGAACACGGTCGCTTGGTAGACGACCGCGGCGGCAGAGAAGGCCCCGACCACGGCAAACGTCATGCGCCAACCCACGGCCAGGCCGATCGCGCGGCCGAGCGGCAGACCAAAGATCTGCGCGATGGACGAGCCCGTGGCGATCATGCTGATAGCGAGCGCCCCGTGGCGGGTGTCGACCAGGCGCGAGGCCATAATCGAAGCGACCGACCAGAACACGGCGTGTGCACAGGCGACCACCAGGCGCGCGCAGACCAAGATGGGATAGGTCGGCGCCAAGGCGGACAGGAACTGGCCCAGCGAAAACACGGCCAGCACGCCCAGCAGCATCCGCTTGAACTCGAAGCGCGAGGCGAACACCATGAGCGGCAGCGACAGCAGCATGACGCCCCAGGCATAGACCGAGATCATGATGCCAGCTTGGGCCTCGGTGAGCGAAAACGATGCGGCGATGTCGGTCAGCAGACCGATGGGCATGAACTCCGACGTGTTGAACACGAACGCGCAGCAAGTGAGCCCAATGAGCGGGAGCCACTGCTTGAGCGTGATGCCATCTTGCCTTGCCTGACTCATATATAACGTCTCCAATCATTTTGAGCGGAGGCGATTATATAGCAACGGCCCCGCATCCGTCAGTACAGATGCGGGGCCGCAATCAACTCAATACACAGAGGTTGCGCCGTCAATAAATAACTAAGCCAACCCCAGCAATATGCCCGCCGAATGCACGACAAACGCCACGATCCAGGCGACCGTCACCTGGAACTGTCTCTTATACACATCTGACGCTGCCGACGA
>UQMO01000049.1 GCA_900542125.1 uncultured Collinsella sp.
GATTCATGAGCGTCTCGTGGGCTCGGAGATGTGTATAAGAGACAGGAAGAAGGGGGAGGCCTCGCGGCCTCCCCCTTTTTTTACGTTAACACTTCACAATGTAGTTGCATTTCACCTGTAACCCGATTGGGCTTATGGGTAATGAGCTTTTATTTAAAGACAATAAATCGAATAACAAGGGCAACTGCTATGGCCACAATGATCAAAAGCAGGATTGTCAGTCGATGCTGCTTGCGTCGTTTGCTTGACGAAACGAAGATTGATTTTCCCTGTTTTGGCGTTTCGAGATAACGAGCCGAATGCGTTAAGGTTTGCTTAGGTCGGGGGCCTCTTTGCTGCCGAGTTATGGGCGTTTTCGCCGGGTCGTCATTGATTGCGCTGTTTTTTGATAACGGTGCATCTTTCAGATATACGGGATCGCTCGATGCGACGCCCATATGCTTACGCCCCGTTTGGGCATCCTCGAGCGTTTGATATCGATTTCTCGTCACATACTCGGGCTCTGGATCATTAATGGGCTCTTGCGAGATGTGGGGGCGATGGAACCGTGGCGGCTGCGTGGAAGTATTTTCCCCCTGCGTCGGCATAAACATATTGTTCTGGTTTTGGTCGTCCATGATGCCCTTTAGCTCGTTACCAACAACGTGTATGCGCTCATTGTAAGCCCCTTGTTATTTGTAGCTGGGGACATACTCGTTATTTAAGCTCTGGTTCAAAGAACCTTAACCTTCCTAAAACCTGAGTCCTATGCACTTAGATATGCTTATAGTACTGGACTCAAAAAACTTTATAGCTGATGTATATATGAGCACCGGGTGGGCATATATAAGAACGTCAAAAGAAGTCCCAGTCACCTAGAAGATGACTCGGCAGTCCTATAAAGGAGTGGTAAACATGGCAAGCATGGTTCCTTATCGTTCGGTTTTTGGCGTTCGTCCCTCTGCAAGCTCGCTGTTCGATCTGTTTGATGATATGAGCGACCTAGCGAACAGCTCGATTGCCTCTAAGGCGTTCCCCGTTGACGTTGAGGATAAGGGCGATGGCTATGAGGTCAAGGCTTATCTGACCGGCGTCGCCAAGGACGATATCGATGTCGAGCTTAACGAGGGCCGTCTGTCCATTAGCGTGAATGTCGAGGAAGACGAGGAGAACGAGGGCAAGAACTTCCTGCAGAAGGAGTTCAGCTCGTACAGCGCGACGCGTGGCGTGTATCTTAAGGACGCTTCGAGCGAGGGCCTCTCGGCTAAGTATGCTGACGGCATCCTGACCGTTACGGTTCCCAAGATCGTCGAGAAGAAGAACGTTACGAAGATCTCCATCGACTAACTTCGTTGGTGTTCTGCGCTATTAAAAGACAACAAAAGGGGCTGGGAAGCGATTCCCGGCCCCTTTTGTTTTATTGAGCGGTCTATACAATGGTTGTCGGTTGATACTGACTTGCGGGGCGTATCGAGAGTTTTCGCGATCCTTGGAGAAGGGCGGCGGAGCTGCCGACCTCGTCATCCAGGGTTGCGGCTAGAGCTTTGGCATAGCTTTTGGCGGTAAGGCTCGGACGATTGTTATCTTGGCTGATATGCATGGCAATGAGCTGTTCGGTGCGATCGGTAACAAGTTCGCGCGCGGCTTCGGCTGCCTGATCGTTGGAGAGGTGTCCCCTTGCAGACAGGATACGCTCCTGAAGAAAGCGGGGATATTCTCCCTCGCGCAGCATGGCCACATCGTGGTTGCTTTCGAGCGCGAGGACTCGACAATCTTTGAGGGTGTTCATGGCCTGGCTCGATAGCTCTCCTGTGTCGGTGGCAAAGCCGATGGAATCATCGAGAGCATTGAATCGATAGCCGACTGGATTGATGACATCGTGTGATGTTGAGTAGGTTTGCACGTGGATGCCGGCAATGGACAGGGTGTCACCGGGATCGAATTCCTCGACAGGCAGATGCGAGAGATTTTCTTTGCTCGAAAGTGTGCCCCTGCTGGCAAAGAGGGGACCGTGCCAGTGCTTGCACCAGACATCGAGACCCTTGATGTGATCGCTATGCTCATGAGTAATGAGAAGAGCCGAGACGTTGTCTGCCGAGAGCCCCAGTTCTGCCATGCGCTTTAATGTCTCGCGGCGAGAAAGACCGTCGTCAATCATGATGAGCCCCCGGGGGCCTTCGATGAGCGCGCAGTTGCCTTTTGAGCCGCTGCCAAGGATATGAAGGTGCAGACGAGACATAAGATTCCAAAGGATACAATGGGTGCGAACGAATAGAGGAGGAAGCAAATGCCAACGGTATCTCAGCATTATGGACACCATGTTGCATCGTGGGCTGATGATAAAGCCCTGGCAACGCGGCAGACGGCTGCCCCCGTGGTGCTCATGGTATCAGGTGGCGCGGACTCGACGGCTTTGCTCCTTATGGCGTGCACATCAAAGTTGGATATTCTGGATGGGCGTGGTGTAGCCCCCATTGCGCGCGAGCGACTGCACGTGCTGCATGTGAATCATCATCTGCGCGGCGAGGCATCCGATGGCGACGAGGCCTTCGTGCGTGAGCTCTGCGCACAATATGGCTTGCCGCTGTGTGTTGAGCATGCCTATTTTGATAATGAATCGGGCAATATCGAGGCGGCTGCCCGCGAGGTGCGCTATGCCGCGGCGCGGAGGTATGTTCGCGAGCTCTGCGCCCAGACGGGGGCACCGCGAACGGCGGCTCGTATCTGCACCGCGCACACGTCTTCTGATCGTGCGGAAACGTTTTTGATGAACGCGATTAAGGGGTCGGGGCCCGCTGGTCTATCGAGCATTCCTCGCCGGAGGAATATCGTGGTGCGTCCCTTGCTCGACCTGACTCATGATGAGCTCGTGGGCTATCTGCAGGTGCATGGTCAGCCGTGGCGAGAGGACGAGAGCAACGAGGACGTGTCGTACTTGCGCAACTACGTGCGCCATCGGGTGATGCCGGTGGTGGCGCAGCGCAACGCGAGCGTCTGTAAGACGATTGGCGCCGCTTGCGAAATTCTGGGCGACGAAGACGCCTTTCTTTCCCAGCTTTCCGCACAGGCGTTTCGAAGCTGCCTGCGCAAGGAGGCGGCGGGTGCACTGGTCCTTGACGCTCGCCGACTGGCCGCGGCCGAGGTGGTGATTGCTCGGCGCATGGTACGACTGGCAATTAAGCGTATCGACCCCGACGCTCGCCCGGAGATGTGGCATGTGGAGCGCGTGCTCGCCTGTGTCGCCGAAGGCTCGGGTTCGGTCACGCTGCCGGCGGGAATCGATGCGCGCGTGGAGTTTGGCATGCTGTCATTCAAGGCCCCGGCGGCGCGCGAGGGGTTAGTTGCCGATTGGGTCGCCATTCCCGGTCGATTGCCGCTGGGGGCGGGCCGCATCCTGGTGGCAGAGCCGATAGCCGTCGAGCCGGGGTGTGATATTGTGCGCCGTGCCCGCGAACTCGCGGGTGCCGGAGGGGTGGCCGCTATGGTGGATGCCGCGACGCTGGGCTTTGCCGATCGCGATAGCGAACGGATGCTCGCCGGCTCGCGCGGGGAGATTCCCGCCGAGGCGCGTTTGGCGCGTCTGTGGGTAGACGGTCCCGCGCCGGGGGATGTGATGTGTCCGTTGGGCATGAGTGGGCGAAGTAAGAAGGTGTCCGACCTGCTCAACGAGGCTCGTATTCCCGTCTCTGAGCGCGCAGGCGTTCCCGTGGTGAGAACGGCTCCGGGAGGTGCCGTGGTATGGGTCGCAGGCGTTCGCACGGACGAGCGTTTTAAATGCACGGCCGCAACGCGCGTGGCGTATCTGCTTCGTGTGGTCGATGCGGAATAGCGTCCCACGCCAGCTATTCTGTGCGACGTTGACGGTATTCCCGCGCTGATGGCGTACGGGCTGGAAAATATACCCCGTGCGCTGCTAGAATGTGAAGTTCGCGTCCATACGGCGGTGTGTGGGCGATAAGCACAAGAAAGGGTTGTCATGGCTTCTCAACATCCGGATATCGAGAAGGTTCTGTTTACGCAGGAGGATATCGACGGTATCGTCTCTCGCCTAGGCGAGCAGATTACTCGCGACTACGCGGGTAAGGATCTGGTGCTGATTGCGGTCCTGCGCGGCGCCGTGGTCTTTATGGGCGACCTGATGCGCAAGATCGAGCTGCCGACCAACATCGATTTCATGGCTGTTTCGAGCTATGGTGACGGCGTGAAGTCCTCGGGTATCGTGCGTATCATTAAGGACCTGGATATCGACATCCGCGGTCGCGACGTGCTGATCGTCGAGGACATTCTGGACTCGGGCCTGACGCTCAAGTATCTGATGAAGAACCTCGAGAGCCGCAAGCCCGCTTCTCTGGAGGTCGCCGCCTTCCTGTGGAAGGACGTTGAGGACCGTACCTCGGCCATCACGCCCAAGTATGTTGGAACCCATTGCCCCGATGCCTTTGTGGTGGGCTACGGCCTCGACTATGCCGAGCGCTATCGTAACCTTCCGTATCTGGGCATTTTGAAACCGGAGGTTTATTCGTAAGATGCCCGACGACCGTAACGATAACAATTCCCAGACTCCCCGGGAGCCTAAGATCCCGGGGGTGCCCGGAGGCAAGAAGCCCACGCGTACGGGCTGGCTGTATTTTATTTTGGCTTGCGCGCTCCTGGGCTACGCCTTCTTTAACATGGGCTCCGGCTTTGCCAATTCCAGCAATACCGTTAAGCTCGCGACGAGCGAGATGGTGAGTGCCATCAAGCAGGATCGCGTCGAAGATCTGACCTATACGGTTCAAGACGGAAGCGTGACGGGTCATTACTGGAAGACGAAGAAGGACAAGGGCGATACGAGCGAGCTCAAGAGCTTCTCCTCGACCTATGTCGGCTCCGATTCGCTTGCCGAGCTTATGGCGGAGCACCCCGATACCAAGTACATCGTCAACACCAACGATCCCGATTTTTGGGGCGACTTGGCGATGAGCATGCTTCCGACAATCGCCCTGATCGCTATCATGTTCTACTTTATGCGCCAGATGATGGGCGCCAACAACAGGAACATGCAGTTTGGCAAGACCAACGCCAAGACCAACGAGGCCACGCGCCCCAAGGTCAAGTTTGAAGACGTTGCCGGCGTGGACGAGGCAGTCGAGGAGCTCGAGGAGATCCGTGACTTTTTGAGCGATCCGGACCGTTATCGCAAGCTGGGCGCCAAGATCCCGCGTGGCGTGTTGCTGGTGGGCCCTCCGGGCATCGGTAAAACGCTGCTGGCCAAGGCTGTAGCCGGCGAGGCGGGCGTGCCGTTCTTTAGCATCTCGGGTTCCGACTTTGTCGAGATGTTCGTGGGTGTCGGCGCCAGCCGTGTACGTGACCTCTTTAAGGAGGCCAAGTCCCAGGCTCCGTCGATCATCTTCATCGATGAGATCGATGCCGTGGGACGTCAGCGCGGAGCCGGCCTGGGCGGCGGCCACGACGAGCGCGAGCAGACGCTCAACCAGCTGCTGGTCGAGATGGACGGTTTTGAGGAGAGCGAGTCGGTCATTCTGATCGCTGCGACCAACCGTCCTGACATCCTGGATCCGGCATTGCTGCGTCCCGGTCGTTTTGACCGTCAGGTCACGGTCGACCGTCCGGATGTGAAGGGCCGCGAGCAGATCTTGCGCGTGCATGCCGAGAACAAGCCGATGGACGAGGACGTGAAGTTTGAGAAGCTCGCCCAGATGACCGTTGGCTTTACCGGCGCCGATCTGGCAAACCTGCTCAACGAGTCTGCGCTGCTGGCTGCCCGCCGCCATCGTTCCGTGATCTCGATGGATGAGGTCGAGGAATCGATGGAGCGCGTGATTGCCGGACCGCAACGCAAGGGTCGCGTGATGACCGAAGCCGAGCGCACCACGATTGCCTACCATGAGAGCGGCCATGCCCTGGTGGGTCATATCTTGGAGCACTCCGATCCGGTTCATAAGATTTCGATTGTCAGCCGCGGCCAGGCTCTGGGCTACACACTGCAGCTTCCGCAGGAGGATCACTTCCTCAAGACCAAGAACGAGATGCTCGACGAGCTCGCCGTGTTCTTGGGCGGTCGCGTTGCCGAGGAACTCATGTGCGACGACATCACGTCGGGCGCGAGCAACGATCTGGAGCGCGCGACCAAGATGGCGCGCGAGATGGTCACGCGTCTGGGCATGAGCGAGGAACTGGGCACGCAAGTGTTTGGCGAGGCGCAGCATCAGGTATTCCTGGGCCGCGATTACGCCGATCACCAGGATTACTCCGAGGAGACGGCGCGTCGCATCGACATCGAGGTCCAGCGCATTATGCGTGAGGCCCATCGCCGTGCGGTCGAGATTTTGGATGCCCGTCGCGATCAGCTCGATCTGATGGCCAAGGTGCTGCTTGAGCGCGAGACCGTCGAAGGCGACGCCGTGAACGCCCTGCTCGACAACGAGTGGGATGCCTACCTTGAGCGCGAGGGCGATATCCTGGCGGCCAAGGAGGAGCGCAATGCCAAGGCGGCTGGCATGCCGACCAAGAAGCGCGCGCCTCGTATGAGCGAGGAGGAGCTGGCGGCCGATGCCGCAGCCTTTGCGCAGGCGGCTATGCAGGAGGATGCCGAAGTCGCATCCGATGATGCCGGCGATGATGCCGGTGCCGACACCGACGCCGACAAATAGTCTTTGTGGTGAAAGCCTCCGCGGGGAAACCTACGGAGGCTTTTTCTTTTGAGCGATATTGGGCCATCTGTTGATTGGGGACAGACTTAAATGAGCGTTTTCACGCATTTAAGTCTGTCCCCAATCAACATTGCTGCGGCACTTTGCCCGACTAAAGCGTACAATACCGCCTATGCGAAAGGGGAACAGATGATCAACGAAACCATGTATGCTCGCGGTGCGGAAAGCTCCATCATCCGCGAGATTTTTAGCTATGGCCTTGAGCGTAAGGCGCAAATCGGCGCGGAAAACGTGTTCGATTTCTCGCTGGGCAACCCGAGCGTTCCGGCACCCGCTGCCGTCGCGGAGTCCATCAAAAAGGCGCTTGAACTGCCCAGTGACCAGCTGCACGGCTACACTCCCGCACCGGGCCTACCGCAGTGCCGTACCGCCGTTGCTGAGTCGCTCAACCGTCGCTTCGGTACGAGCTATGAGGGCAAGGACGTCTTTATGACGGTGGGCGCCGCGGCTTCGCTCACCTGTACGCTCAATGCCGTTACGAATCCGGGCGACGAGGTTATTGTTATCGCCCCGTACTTTCCGGAGTATCGCGTTTGGATTGAGAAGGCTGGTTGTACGTGTGTCGAGGCGCTTGCCAACGAGGACACATTCCAGCTGAGCGTGGACAACGTGCTCAAGGCGATCAGCGATAAGACGGCGGCCGTCATTATCGACTCGCCCAACAACCCGACCGGTGCCGTGTGTACGCGCGATACGCTGACGCGACTGGCCAATATCTTGCGCGAGGTCAACGCCAAGCGCGATCCCGAGAACCCGATCATGCTTATCTCGGATGAGCCGTATCGCGAGATTGTCTATGGCGCCGAGGTGCCTTGGGTGCCTTCTATCTACGAGCACACCATCGTGTGCTACTCGTATTCCAAGTCGCTTTCGCTGCCGGGCGAGCGCGTGGGGTGGATCCTGGTTCCCAATACGAATCCTCAGGCAGCGCGTCTGATGCCGGCTGTTGCGGGTGCTGCCCGTACGCTGGGCTTCGTGTGCGCACCGGCGCTCTTCCAGCGCGTGATTATCGATTGCATCGATGAGCCGAGTGACGTTGAGGCCTATGCACGCAACCGCACCACGCTTACCGATGCACTAGCGGAGTACGGCTACACCTATGTTGAGCCGGATGGTGCATTCTACCTGTGGGTGAAGGCGCTGGAGCCCGATGCGAACGCTTTCTGCGAGCGCGCGAAGAAGTATGAGCTGCTCGCGGTGCCCTCGGACAGTTTTGGCATGCCGGGCTGGTTCCGCTTGGGCTACTGTGTGAGCTACGAGACTATCGTTAACTCACTGCCCGCCTGGAAGCAGCTGGCCGACGAGTATCGTCAAAAGTAAAGCGCTCTGCTTACAATGTTTTACGTGAAACGGGGTTTGGTTTTAAGCCAGACCCCGTTGTCATGGACGTTGTGTCGTTGGGATGGAGCGGTTTTACGACCATCGAATGCTATGCGTACAATGAATATACGCGACGGCCATACTGGACAAGGAGACCTGATGCCCTACCTTCTTTCTTGTGATATTCATACTCATACGTTGTTCTCCGCGCATGCGTACTCAACCATTGAGGAGAATGTGTACTGGGCGGCGGAACGTGGCCTGCAGGTGCTCGGATCTGCCGACCATCTGAGCTCTATGGTTACGGCTTGCCCCAACGACCTGCGCAGTTTCCAGTTCTTTATTAACCAGGATATCTGGCCGCGCATTTGGAGCGGCGTGCTGGTGCTTCGCGGCGCCGAGGTCGATATCGTTTCGCTGGACGGAAGCTTGTTTGGCGAGGACATTCCCGTGTCGCTCGATATTGCCGGCGATTCGTACAGTCGCCAGCATTCGCTGTTCGATTTGGTGACGCGTAATTTGGATTATTTGGTGGCAAGCGTGCATAATCCACAGTTTGCCGAAGGCGCGACGCTCACCCAAACGACCCAGATGTACATCAATGCCCTGGAGCACCCCAAGGTGTTCATGCTTGGGCATACGGGTCGTTCGGGCGTGCCGTTCGATATCGATGAGGTGCTGCTGGCGGCCAAGGCCAAGCACAAGATCATTGAGATCAATAACCATAGTCTTGAGCACGGTGCCGACACTGAGCATTGGGCCGTATGCCGCAAGATTGCCGAGCGCTGCGCCGAGCTGGGCGTGGGTATTGGTGTGTCGACCGATGCCCACATTGGTATGGCCATTGGCAAGCTCGAGCACGCCCGCAAGTTGCTCGACGAGATTCACTTCCCGCTGGATTTGATCGTGACGCGCGACCGCGAGACGCTGCTGCGCGAGATGGCGGCAGCCGGCGTGTGCGATCTGCGCAATGGGATGTAGCGGAGTTTATAAACCAAGCGAAGGGGGCGGCCCAGGCGGGTCGCCCCCTTTCTTGTCCCAAAAATCTACTGAGGTTGGTTAGCGGCGTTCGAGGACCGCTACGGTTTCGGTGTGGTCGGTGTGAGGGAACATGTCGACGGGCGTGATCTTGAGCAGGCGATAGCCTCCGTCGAGGAGCTGATGCAGGTCGCGCTCTTGAGTCACGGGGTTGCAGCTGATATAGGTGATGCGGCGCGGCTTAAGCGCGCAGGCAGCTTCGAGGAACTCGGGGGTAGAGCCGGCGCGCGGCGGATCGATGGAAAGGACATCGACCCGCTCGTTGTTGTCGGCGGCATCTAGGATGTAGTCGGTGGCATCGTCGGCCATAAACCAAGCGCTGCGGGTGAGGCCGTTGAGCTCGGCATTACGACGTGCGTCGGCAATGCCGGCGTGGTTGCGCTCCACGCCAAGCAGCATAATACCGACGCCCTTGTTCTGGGCATCTTTAGCTGCGCAAAGACCGATGGTACCGCTGCCACAGTAGGCATCCATGAGCACATCGCCCTGCTGCAGGTCCATGCCGTCAATCGCGAGCTGATAGAGCAGCTCGGTCTGCTGCGGGTTGGTCTGGTAGAACGCGGTGGGGGAGATATCGAACTCGCAGCCGAGCAGCTGGTCGCGCATGCACTCGGCGCCATATACAATGCGGGTTTCCTCGCCGAGGATGGCGTTGCCGGGACGTCCGTTGATGTTTTGGGCGACGGTGACGATGTGCGGATTGAGTGCGGCGACAGCCTCAAAGAACTCCTGCGCATGCGGCAAGTCGCGCTGAGCGGTCACGAGCGTGACCATGACCTGGTCGGTACGCCAGCCGCAGCGGACGACGGCATAGCGAAGCAAACCAAGATGCTTGTCCTCATTAAAGGCGGGAATATGCAGCCGCTCAGCTTCGCGTGCGATGCCGTTGAGAATCTGACGGGCACCCGGTGCCTCGACAGGACACTCGGGTACGGCAACGATCTTGTGCGTGCCGCGCTCAAAGAAACCGCAACGGACAGCACCCTCCTTACCGGGAGCAAAGGGAGTGGCGGCCTTATGGCGAAAACCGCGCGGCGCAGGATATTTACCCGGGTCGCCCAGGGTGACGCCCATACCGCGAATGGGGTCGACGCTAATGCCCTCGCGCTCGCAAAGGGTAGCAAAAAGCTCCTCCATGGCGGCCTGCTTGGCTGCCAACTGCTTCTTATAAGGACGATTGAGCGCCGTACACCCACCGCAAGCTTTCATGATGGAACAAGGAGACTTGGGATCAACGGCCTTGCGCGCAGACGGAACCGGATTCTTATACGGGCGCTTGGAGCGAGTCTGAGATGCCTTATCGTCGTTCCGACGAGAGCCGGGACGCTTGGCCTTAGCCTTGCCCTTGGCCGACTTACCCTTCGCGTCCTGAGACGACTTGGATTTCTTAGAAGATTTTTTCTCCTCTGACCCCTCAGCCGCCTCGATCAAAGCACGACGAGCCTTACGCTCCGCACGAGATTCTGCCATCAATAACTCCACTAATTCATGAATTAAAGCTGCAAGTATTGTACCGTGCCAAGCCAGCAGACGATATGCAAGCGGTTTATTCGTGTCAGTGATAAGCCCAACGACGGTTGCCCGCCGCGTGAGGGGTGTGGGGGTTAAGTTTATCGCGAGTTCCGCACGAACAGGAGGCCACTTAATGTGGCCTCCGTCGTGAGCAGGACTGTAGAGCAGGAAACTTAGCCCGTGCCGGGGCCGCTGAGCCCTGACCGGCGGGATACACAGGTTCAGATGGGGCTTTGATGCATGGGTGGTCTGTTGTTGTGCAAATGGGTATCATACTGTGGTTATTGCATCGACTCTGCGATGCATGTTTGTACGTTCCCGGCGGTCGGTTTGCCAGAAGCGCCCCGTCGGTTGTTTCAGACCCGTTTCGAAGAAAGGAAACAACACTAACCTATGGCAGCTAAAAAATCATCTCCCTTGAAGATCATCCCGCTCGGCGGCCTTGACGGCATCGGCAAGAACATGACGGTCTTCGAGTGCGGCGACGACATGGTGCTCGTCGACGCCGGTCTCATGTTCCCGGATGACTCCCAGCCCGGTATCGACCTGGTGCTTCCCGACTACACCTATGTTTTGGAGAACGAGGAAAAGCTCCGCGGTATCGTCGTCACCCACGGCCACGAGGACCACACCGGTTCGCTTCCGTATCTGCTGCAGGACCTCAACAATAAGGTGCCCATCTTCTCGAGCAAGCTGACGCTTGGCTTTATCGAGGGCAAGCTTTCTGAGTTCCGCATCCGCGCGCCCAAGTTCCGCGAGGTTAAGGGCGGCAGCCATGTCAACCTCGGCGGCATCTCGCTCGACTTCTTCTCGATGACGCACTCCATCCCCGGCGCTCTGGGCGTGTTCATTCGCACCAATCAGGGCACCGTTATGCACACTGGCGACTTTAAGCTCGACCAGACGCCCATCGATGGTGTCACGCCCGACTATGCCGCTATCAGCCGCTTTGCCAAGCAGGGCATCGACCTGCTGCTTTCCGACTCCACCAACGCCACGGTTCCCGGCTTTACCAAGTCCGAGGCCGAGGTTGGTCCCAACCTGCTGCATGCCATCAAGAACGCCCCGGGTCGCGTGTTCGTCGCGTCGTTCTCGAGCCATATCCATCGTTTGCAGCAGATCTGCGATGCCGCCCGCAAGTGCGGCCGTAAGGTCGTTGTGACCGGTCGCTCCATGCTCACTAACACCCGCGTGGCGCGCGAGCTGGGCTACCTCAACATCGACGATGCCGATATTATCGATGCCTTCGACATTGATAACCTGCCTGACGACAAGATCGTTGTCATGTGCACCGGTTCGCAGGGCGAGCCGCTGTCGGCCCTGTCTCGCATGGCCAACGGCGAGCACAAGACGCTCTCTATCCACGAGGGCGATACCGTCATCCTCTCGGCAACTCCCGTTCCCGGCAACGAGAAGGCCGTCCAGCAGGTCGTCAACAGCCTGGCCAAGCTCGGCTGCGACGTGTGGGATAAGAACCGCGCTCTCGTCCACGTCTCGGGTCACGGTAGCCAGGAGGAGCTCAAGCTCCTGATGGCCATGGCCAAGCCCACGTACTTTATGCCGGTTCACGGTGAAGCCGTGCATCTGCGCGCCCATGCCCAGCTGGCCCGAAAGATGGGCATCAAGGACGATCATATCTTTATCCTCGATAACGGCGACACGCTCGAGATGCGCGGTGGTATCGTCAAGCGCGGTACGCCCGTCGAGTCCGGTGTCGTTTACGTCGACGGCTTGCGTATCGGCGATACCGACCCCATCGTCCTGCGCGATCGTCAGAAGCTCGCCAATGACGGTATGGTCACGGCCGTCGCCATCGTCTCGCTTAAGCACAAGAAGATCGAGGCCATCGAGTTCTCGGGCCGCGGCGTCTCGTTTGCCATCGACGACCAGTTCTCCGAGGATGCCTCCGCGTCCATTATGAAGACGATCGAGAAGGGCAAGTTCAGCTTTACGAGCAGCGGTTCCGATGCCATTCGCAAGGCCGTGCGCGACTCGCTCTCCAACTTTATCTGGAGCCGTACGCGCACTCGTCCGATGATCATCCCGGTCGTCATGGAGGTTTAGTTTGGCGCGCGGATCTGCACAAAACGCCAAAGGCAATAAGGCCAACAACCAACCGGCATCTGCTAAGGGTGCCGGTTCCCATCTGCGTGCCAATAAGGGTCACGAGTCCGAGTTCGATGATTTCGAGCCCTTGGTCGAGCCCTCGGCCAACCGCGATATCGCCGGCGTGGTCATTGCCGTCTTGGCGATTGCGTCCTTTATTGCCGTGATTTCGCCGGCGACTGCGCCCGTTACGGCTGCGGTTGCCGGTTTCTACCACTTGGGCTTTGGTCTGGGCGCCTACGTGCTGCCGATCGTCATTTTGCTGTTTGCCGCCACGCTCTTTTTAGGCGAGGACTCGCCGCTCAACGCGCGCTCTGTTGCGGGCGGCGCCGTGGTCTTTATCGCCGTCGTCTCCATTCTTTCGTTGATGGTGCCAGGTACGAGCGACTCGTGCGACCTTATGTTCACGCCGCAAAATCTGTCCGCCTCGGGTGGCTACATTGGTGCGTTTATTGCGAGTGCGCTGCAGAATGCCCTGGGTAAGCCTATCGCGATGGTGGTCCTGTTGGGCCTTGTCGTCGTGGGCTTGGTCATCATTGGCTTTTCGGTGGGCGGCGTTTTGCGCTCTGCCCGCGACCGTGCGGCAGATTTTGCCGAGCGCCGTCGTGCCGACGTCAACGCGAGTCCGTGGGGTGACGATGAGGCCCTGTCGGTGCCTGGTGTCGCCCGTCCGCATCTGAGCATTCTTCGTCAAAAGGGCTCCGATGCGGCCGTGACTACGGTTATGGGTAGCGAAGTCGATCCGATTCTGGACGATGAGGACGTGGACGAAGATCCGTTTGTCGACGTGTCTGAGGCCGTGGAGGCCGAGCGGGCCAAGACAACGCTGTTGCCGCGCCGCCATGCCAAGAAGGGCAAGGCTGCGCCCAAACTCAATACGAGTGAGCCCGACCCGTCTTGGTCCGAGAGCGAGATTGAGCTCACCGAGGGTGATGACGAGGACGACGAGGCTCCGATTGAGACCGCAAAGACAACTTTGCTGCCGCGTCGCCATGCAAAGCGCGACCAGGTAACCGGTCAGCTTTCGATGGAAGACGACCCCGATAAGATCGACGAGTCCGAGCCGCCGTTTGCCGTGAATCCTGTCTCGGCAGCACCTCAGATCCCCGACTTCTTGAAGCATCCCAAGGTTGCCGATGCGCCTGCCTTGAGTGCTGTCGAATCGGCTGCGGCCAGCGATGGGGGAACGGACGGCGGCGCCGCAGATAACGAGGGCGAAGAAGAGGACGGCCTCAAACTTCCGCCACTTGAGATTCTGCATGCCAACCCGCAGTCGGCTTCTGCCGCGTCTTCGGATAAGGAGCTGGAGCAGACCGCTGAGTCACTGCAATCCACCTTGCTTGAGTTTGGCCGCAGTGCCCGCGTGGTCGGCTGGATCGCCGGCCCCACGGTGACGACATTTAAGCTGCAACCTGGCGAGGGCGAGCGCGTGAGCAAGATTTCGAGCCTCGAGGACGATATTGCGCTTTCGCTCGCCGCCCAGTCGGTTCGTATCTTTGCCCCGATCCCCGGCACCTCGCTCGTGGGCATCGAGATTCCCAACCGCAAGCGCCAGAACGTCAATCTGGGCGACGTGCTGCCCTATGTGAAGGGCGGTCCGCTCGAGCTTGCCATCGGCCGCGACGCCGAGGGCACGCCGGTCGTCGCCGACCTCGCCAAGATGCCTCACCTGTTGATCGCCGGTACGACCGGTTCTGGTAAGTCGGTGATGATCAATTCCATCATCACGACCTTGCTCATGCGGGCCCTTCCCGAGGACGTTCGCCTGATCATGGTCGACCCCAAGCGCGTCGAGCTTGCGGGCTATAACGGTCTGCCGCATCTCTATGTGCCCGTGGTGACCGAGCCCAAGCAGGCCGCGAGCGCCCTGCAGTGGGCCGTGTCCGAAATGGAGCGCCGCCTGAAGGTATTCGAACGCCTCAACGTCCGTAAGATTTCGACCTACAACGAAAAGCAGGCCGCCGGCGAGTTTGAGCATTACGACAACCCGCCGCAAAAGATGCCCTACCTGGTCATCATCATTGACGAGCTCTCGGACCTGATGATGGTCGCCGGTAAGGATGTCGAGGCCTCGATTGTGCGTATTGCGCAGCTGGGCCGTGCCGCCGGCATTCACCTCATCGTGGCTACGCAGCGTCCGAGCTCCAACGTGGTGACGGGCCTCATCAAGGCCAACATCACCAACCGCATCGCCTTTAACGTCGCCACGGGCATCGACTCGCGCGTCATTATCGACCAGATGGGTGCCGAAAAGCTTACCGGTTTGGGCGACATGCTGTTCTCCAAGGTCGACTGGGGCAAGCCTCGCCGTATTCAGGGCTGCTTTGTCTCGGACGATGAAATCAACGAGATTGTCGAGTTCGTCAAGTCGCAAAGCGAGCCCGACTACCATGAGGAGATCCTGTCGGCTGTGGCGCCCGCTTCCATGTCCATGGCGGGTGGCGGCATTGTCCGCACCGGAGTTGCCGAGCCGCAAGACGATGATCCGCTCATTTGGGAAGCCGCCCATATTGTGGTGGAATCGCAGCTGGGCTCCACATCTGGCCTGCAACGCCGCCTTAAGGTTGGCTATGCGCGCGCCGGGCGTATTATGGACATGCTGGAAGAAAAGGGTGTCGTCGGTCCGCCCGACGGTTCCAAGCCGCGCGAGGTCCTCCTAGACGAAGAGGGTCTTGCCGCGCTGAAATCTGTCGACGCCGAGATGGCACGTGAAGATCGTGAGTTTGGAGGATTCTGATGGCTGCACGCTTTGGTGACATGCTGCTCGAGCAGCGTCGCCGAATGGGCCTTTCCATTCAGCAAGTCGCCAACACCATCAAAATCAGGCCGCAGATCATCGAGTTTTTCGAGACTGGTAACTTTGCTTCGATGCCGCCGCGCGGCTATGCGCAGGGCATGATTTCGAGCTATGCTCGCTTTTTGGGCCTCAATCCGCGCGAGGTCGTCAATGCCTACTTTGACGATCTGATGGCATATGAGCGCGAGACGTCGCAGCAGGGCGGTCGTTTTCAGGACGCCGCTGGCTACGTCAATTCGCGTTCCTCGGTCGATAACGGGCGCTTCCTGATGGTTCAGGGCGGTCGTTCGACGCGTTATGGACAGCGTCCTCAGCAGGCCGGTTATATTACCGAGACGGGTTCGGGCGAGGAGATTCGTTCGCAGCGTGACCGGTTCCGCAGTACGCCGATGCCCGAGGACCGTGCACTTCCCGCTGCCCGCGGCGTGGCTCGTGACCCTCGTGCCGGCTACGGCGACGGCGGCTATTCCGATCGCGGTTACCGTGGGGTCTCTTCTGGTCGCTCTCGCGGTGGCTATGCGGATGCCGATACCACGCAGGTGACGCCGCGTCTTCGCTCTCAATCACAGCCGTATGGCCAGCGCTCTTCGGCTCCGCGTTCGGGCCAGCGTGGCTATCAAGGCCGCGGTGAACTTGCGCCCCGCTCGGGTCAGCGCAGCCTTCAGGGCCAGGGTGGCTATCGCGGCCGTTCCGATAGCAATCGTGGTCGTATGCCTCAGGGAGGCGGCCGCAGCAGTTCCAATCGTGGACGCGGCGGATCACGTACTCCTCAAAACAACGGGCTCGATCCGCGTATCGTCTACGCCGGCATCGGTGCCGTTGCGCTGTTGTTGATTGTGCTCATCGTGGTGCTTCTGCGCGGCTGCGCATCTTCGACGCCCGAGACCACGCCCGAGACGCCCGCTGTTACCAAGACGACGACCAAGAAATCTTCTAAGAAGTCCGAAACGGTCGACGAGGACGAAGACACCGATGAGGCAACGGATGAGTCGGCTGATTCGGACGCTACCAAGACGACGGCAAAGAAGGAAGAGAACGAGGTCACGAAGGTCAAAGTTTCCGTTTCCAAGGGAAAGACCGCGTGGATTGAGGTCAAGGTCGACGGCAAGTCGGTCTATGGCGCCCAAGCGACTGGCCCCTTTGAGCAGGAGTACACGCCCGAGTCCTCAATCGAGATCACCACGTCCAAGCCTTCCGATGTCACCGTTACCAAAAACGGTGAAAAGGTTCGTTACGATACCAAGACCTCGGGCGTGGCGCGTGTGACGATCACTGTTCCCAAGAAGGAGACGTCTGATTCCGAGAATGGTGAAAGTTCTGATGGTACCGACACCACCGATGGTACCGATACCACCGACGGTACCGATGCCCAGTCCACGGATGGCGCCGATACCGCAACTGACGGTCAGACGCCCAGCGATTCTACCGACTATTCGTACGATAGCTACTAAGCCGCTCGTACACGAAAGGAAACATCATGGCTAAAGATTCCAGCTTCGACGTCGTGTCCGAGGTCAACATGCAAGAGGTCGACAACGCCTTCCAGCAGACCACGCGCGAGATTTCCCAGCGCTATGACCTTAAGGATTCCGGCGCCACGATCGAGCTTTCGAAGGGCGACAAGCTCTTTACGATCAACGCCCCGGCCGACTTTGTCTCCAAGCAGATTGTCGATGTGCTGAGCTCCAAGCTCATCAAGCGCGGCATCGACCTCAAGGCTGTCTCGTGGGATGTTCCGCAGGCGGCATCGGGCGGCACCGTGCGCGTGCTCGGCCATATCGTCGAGGGTATCGACCAGGCGACCGCCAAGAAGATCAACAAGGACATCAAGGACCAAAAACTCAAGGTTAAGGTGACCATCGAGGCCGACAAGCTGCGTGTTTCCTCTGCTTCGAAGGACGCGTTGCAGACCGTGATCCAGTTCCTGCGCGATCAGGACTACGGCCAGCCGCTGCAGTTCACCAACTACCGCTAATATCAATCGAAAGGACTGCTCTCCAACATGGATACACCGTTGGGCTCCGTGCTCTACATCACCCTCGGGTGCGCTAAGAACGAGGTTGACACCGACCGCATGCGTTCTCTTTTGACCGCCGCGGGCTACGAGGAGGCATTCGACCCGCAGGATGCCGATATCGCTATCGTCAATACTTGCTCGTTCCTCGCCTCCGCAACGTCCGAGAGCATCGAGACCACGCTCGAGCTCGCCAACGAGGTTCAGGACGGCGTTCGTTCTTGCCCCATCGTCATGTGCGGCTGCGTGCCGTCGCGCTATGGCGACGACCTGCCTGACGAGTTGCCCGAGGTCGCTGCCTTTGTGAAGGCCGACAAGGAAGACGGCATCGTGGCGGTCATCGATGGCGTGCTGGGTGTCGAGCGCGAGATTGCCGCCTATATTCCTCAGGTCAAGCGTACCGTCGAGGGTGCGGTTGCCTACGTCAAGATTTCTGATGGCTGCAACCGCTTCTGCTGCTTCTGCATGATTCCCTACATCCGCGGCCGCTATCATTCGCGCAATGCCGAGAGCATCATCTCCGAGGTGCGCGACCTGGTTGCCGGCGGTGTGCGCGAGATCGTGCTGATCGGCCAGGACCTGTCTCTTATACACATCTCCGAGCCCACGAGACGCTCATGCATCTCGTATG
>UQMO01000050.1 GCA_900542125.1 uncultured Collinsella sp.
ACGAGATTCATGAGCGTCTCGTGGGCTCGGAGATGTGTATAAGAGACAGGTCCGAGATCTCGTCAAAGTTGCGGACAGAACCCTCTGGCATGGCTACTCCTCGACGGAGTCGGCCTCGACGGCCCCAGCAGCGTCCGCGTCCTCGGCAAGTACACCGGCAGCAGCCTGAGCAGCAGCGACCTTGGCGGCTGCCTCGGCAGCCTGTGCCTCCTCGCGAGCGCGATCCTCGGCCAGCAGCTCTTGGTACAGGTCCTCGCCCGGCAGTTCCTCGCTGCGAGCGATCTTGCCCAGCACGCCGTTGACAAACGACGCGGACTGGTCGGTACCATAAGCCTTGGCAATCTCGACGGCCTCGTTGATGACGATGGCGTCCGAGACCTCTTCGTCGGTAAGGAAGCGCATCTCGTAGACGGCGATACGCAGCAGGTTGCGGTCGGCACCGGGCATGCGCATAAGATCCCAGTTCTTGGCGACGGCTCGCAGGGCACAATCGATGCGATCGATGTGCTCGTAGGCACCGCGGCAAAGCTCCAGTGCATAGGGGTCGAGGGGACCCTTCGAGATCAGGAAATCGCCCTCGAGGACGCGCTCGAGCGGACTGTCCGTGGCCTCGGCCTGGAACAGCAGCTGCAGCGCCTGACTGCGGGCAAGCGTGCGCCCGCGATAAACCTTAAGGCTCAAAGGTTACTCCTTGGGGAAAACGAGGCCGTCAATGCAAACGTCAACGCGCTCGACCTCAACGCCCACCTGAGCATCGATGGCAGCGACCACGGCGGCGCGAACGGCCTCGGCGAGCTTCTTGAACGGATAGCCAAAGAACACCACGACACGCACGGTGAGTGCGAGCTTGTCGCCGATGACCTCGGCCTCGACCGCCGGCTCGGAAGCCGGGGCCTTGGACGAGAGCATCATGGAGACAAGGTTGGTGGCAAGGTCCTTGACGCCAACGGAGGCGATGCCCTCGACATCCGACACGGCGCGCGAAACGATGGCGGTCAGAACATCGGGCGAAATGCCGATGCCGTCAATCTTGATTTCCTGGGGCATGAGTCCTCCTATAAGAGTTGGTTGCTAGACGCGGGAGACGAACTTGCCGTCGCGGGTGTCAACCTTGATGACCTCGCCCTCGTTGAGGTACATGGGGACCTGGATGACAGCGCCGGTGTCGATCGTGGCCGGCTTGGTGGAACCCTGGACGGTGTCGCCCTTAAAGCCCGGGTCGGTCTGGACGATGGTGGTCTCGATGAACATCGGCGGGGTCACGCCCATGAGCTCATCGTCGGCGAAGAGCAGCTGGCAGATGTCGTTCTCGCGCAGCCACTTGGAGTTCTCGCCCACCATGTCCTCGGGAACGGGAACCTGCTCATAGGACTCGTTGTCCATGAAGATGTAGTCGGTGCCATCGTTGTAGAGGTACTGGAACTCACGGGTGGTGAGCATGACGCTCTCGAACTTGGTGCCGGCGTTGCAGGTGTTCTCGACGACGCGGCCGCTCTTGATGTCGCGGGTCTTGTAGCGCACAAACGCGCCGCCCTTGCCCGGCTTGACATGCTGGAACTCGACGATGGTGTAGACCTTGTCCTTGATGCGGAGACCGAGGCCGTTCTTGAAGTCGGCGGTAGAAATGGTAGGCATAGCGACCTTTCTTGTTATGGGCAGAACGCACAAGCGTCCAAATTACATACGACAGAAATTATACACTTGCAGACGGCGCCTGCGGCGAGCGCATAAAAAGAGAACGCGGGGCGTCCGAATCGATTCGGACGCCCCGCCCCAAAAATGTATCGAAATGGGCTAGCAATCGATGACGTGCAGGTCGTGCGGGGTCTTGGTGAAAGGCTCGTAGCCGTTCTCGGTGACCACGCCGTAATCCTCCAGGCGCACGCCGCCCACGCCGGGCAGGTAAACGCCGGGCTCCATGGTGACAACCGAGCCGATCGCGATGGTGTTCTTGCTGCGGTTGAAGTTGGGCAGCTCGTGGATGTCGATACCGACGCCGTGGCCCAGGCCATGATTGTAGTAATCGCCATAGCCGGCATCGCCGATGATCTTCTTGGAAAGCTTGAAGATGTCGTTACCCTCAACGCCCGGATGGATGGCGGCGACGCACTCCTCGTGCGTGCGGCGCACGAGCGCGTACAGGTCGAGCTGCTCCTGCGTGGGCTCGCCCATCACGACGGTGCGCGTCATGTCGGAGCGGTAATCGCAGTAGCCCGCGCCGTAATCCATGAGAACGAAATCGCCCTTCTCGATCACGCGATCGCTCGGCACGGCATGCGGGTTGGCGGTGTTGGGACCGCTCGCCACGATGGAGCCGAAGGCAAGGCTGTCGGCGCCGTTGGCGAACATAAAGTTCTCGAGCTCGTTGCGAACCTGCTTCTCGGTCATACCGGGCTTAATAAAGCCGAGCATATGCTGGAAAGCGGCATCGGTGATCGACTGCGCATGGCGCATAAGCTCAATCTCCTCGGCATCCTTGATGGCGCGCATCTTGCGGATGTCGTCGTGCATCAGCGGTAGGATGCAGGCGACGGAACGGTCCTCCAGGCCGCGCTGAATACCCTGGTAGAAGTTAATCTGCATATCGTCCTCGACAGCACAGACACGGCACTTGTTAGCCGCAATCTTGCCGGCGACCCAGCCGGGGATGGTACCCTCGTCCATGTCGTAAACCCAGGGGCTGCCGGCGGGCGTGTTCTCCTCAAAGCTGTTGAGGTAGCGCGAGTCGGTATGGAACAGGCACTGGTCGGCCGTAATAAACGCCGCGTGCGGGAATTCAAAGGTGTAATCGAAAACGCCCTTCACGCCCGTAAGCCAACGAAGGTTGGCCTCGTCGCGCACCACGATGGCGTCGTAGCCACGCTCGGCCATCAGGGCACGGACACGCTCGATACGACCGGCAGGACCGGCAGCAAACTCAGACATGCAGATTCCTTTCTTGTTGTCTCTATAAAGACGGGACGGGTCTCAACCGAACGACGGAATCGCATGCGATCCGCAACCGATTGGAAACCCGCCCCTCAACATGATACGAAAGACGATGGATGTCAATAAAACTTAGAGAAGTTCTTTGCGAGAAGCCAAGTAGGCGTGAGCATGGCGCTCAAGAACCTCGTCCTCAACGCACGTTAGACGAATAGCGCCGAGTGCCGCGGGCAGCGGCAACATACTGCGGTTCGAGCGGACAAACTGCTGCCTGCGGAACTCCTCGATATATGCGGCAGGCTCCAGATCGAAGGCAAGTTCCTCGATGCCAAAGTCCTCCAGGCAGTCATCGACCTCAAAGACGTAATCGATATCAAAGTCGCAGGCATCATGTGCTAGGCGCGCCTCAAAGCGCATGCCCTCGGATAACAGCTGATAGGCAGGGACCTGCGAGGCGGCATCGCCCAAGCAGGCGCGCAGGGTACGCTCCCCCGTCTTGCCAAAATCGAGCGCATGGCGAGCGCTCGGGTTCGTGGCCATCAGTACGTCCTTACGGGCAGTCTGAGACCATTGAACGGCATTGACGAGTGCGACCTCCTCGCCCGCGAGAATCTCGGGGACGGTCTCAGTAAACTGATTCCAGCGGGACTTGCTGCTCGAAAGCATGGTGCCAACAAGTACCGCATAGCCGAACTTGAGGTCCTCGGGTTCCGCCTCGCGAACAAGGTCGAGATCACACACAACCAAGCCCGGTTCGGGACGGAACGCGATAGCGGGAAGCGCATTGGCCAACGAGGCAACGAGCGGCTTCATGGTCGTCGCGACCGTGAGCATGGCGTCGAAGGTCGTCGGCAGCAGCGCGCACTCGGTTCGGCCACACCACTGGTTGGCGCACCAGCCAACAACCGAACAGGTTGCGGCATCGCCAACAGCGACAACCAGATCGTCGCAGGTGATGCGGTTGGCAGACAGGGCGCCAAAGATAGCATCGGCGTCGGCCAGCGTGGCACCAGCAGGCGAAACCTCGAGGACGAGCAGCGACACGGCAAAAACGGCGTCGACCAGCGCATGCTCGACGACCTCACCAAAACGCTCGGATGTGGCGTCGTTCCAAACCACCATCGCGCGCTTAGGCTTGCCCACGGCCGAGGCAAACATGCGCGGCAGCTCATCGAACGTGCCCAATCCGACGCGGACATCGACACTGCGGTTTTGGAAATTGATCAGTTGACGGCGAATCATAGCAGTCCACGCTCCAAAAGCATCTCGGCACAAAGGTAGGAAACGTCCTCGAAGGACTTGTTGCGAATATCAAGGGTAATATCGGCGGCCTGGCGATACAGCGGACGACGATGCTCAAACAGGCGCGCGGCATGCTCGGGCGAACGGAAATCGGGGCGCGTGTCGGACCGACGAATCTGGCGAATCGAATCCTCGAAGTCGCCCTCGAGGTACACGCACGTACCCATTTCGTGCATCAGCTCAATATTCACCGGCGTCTCGACGATACCGCCCCCGCACGAAACCAACAGGCTGCGCTCGCTTTGGAGCGAACGGAGCGCCGAGGTCTCGAGCTCGCGAAAACGATCCTCGCCCTCGGTCTCAAAAATCTCGGTTACCGACTTGCCGCAACGGCGCACGACCAGGCGGTCGGTATCGATAAAACGCCGCTTGAACATAGTGCCGACGTTGCGCGCAAGCGTCGATTTGCCCGCGCCCAAAAAGCCGATAAAGAAGATATGGTCGCAGCCGTGTTTGATGTGCTGGGACATAGCGAGACCTAATCCTCGCAGGGAAGGTCGCGCAGGGCCCGGCGCTCAAAGATACGGAAGATCTGCGTATACCACAGGTCCTGCGTCGCCTGCGGCTTAACCAAGATGGTATCGACGCCGGCGAAGTTGCCGCTCCACACGTCCGTGTAGAGCTGATCACCGATCAGCACCGCCTCGTCGGCCGTGGCGCCGAGGCGCTTAAGACCCGCCTTGAGGGCAAACGGCGCCGGCTTCATGGCGTGGCTGATGGCCTCGAGTCCCAGCTCGCGTGCAGAGCTCATGACCTGGTCGCGATGCCAGTTGTTGGACACCATGCACAGCTTAAAGCCTTTGGCGCGGGCGGCATCGAGCCAAGCGGAAACCGCGGCGGGAACCTGCTCGGTGTCGCGCGGCACCAGGGTGTTATCGCGATCGAGCAGAATGGCGCGTTTGCCGTCGGCCCACAGGGCATCAAGGTCGATGCGATCGACCGAGGCAACGTATCGTTTGGGGCTAAAAATCCTCATGCTAATTCCAAGACTGTTGATGCTCTTCGTAGGTTTGCGAGAAGTACTCCTCGTCCTGCGTAATGTAGAAATACAGGTCATCGGAGTCGGTCGGCTCAAGCGTGGCCTTGAGTGCCTCGAGCGACGGAGAGCAGATGGGCGTGGGCGGCAGGCCCTCATGCTTATAGGTGTTATACGGACTATCGCTCTGCAGGTCGTCGGCGGTAACCTCGCCACCGGTGACATACATCATGGTCGCATCGCTGTTGAGATAGCGCAGACCGTCGAGCTTGCCGGCAAGGCGGTTGTAGAAGACCGAGGCCACGTGCGCACGTTGATCGGCGTTGAGGCCCTCGCGCTCAACGATAGAGGCCAAGTTGACGATGTCGTAGTCGGACATCTCCACACCATAGCGCTCCTTGATCTTGGCTTCGCAGCTCGCAAAGTCAAGCGACTTGTACTCGGTCTTAAACTGATCGAGCATAGCGCGAATCACGTCATCGACCGTCGGCGAATCGCCCAACGAATAAGTCTTGGGGAACAAGAAACCCTCAAGCGAGTCGTTGGCGGCGCCCTTAAGGAAGCTATAGTCGTCCACGTAGTTG
The DNA here is from genome assembly GCA_900542125.1 of uncultured Collinsella sp. Taxonomy (GTDB): domain Bacteria; phylum Actinomycetota; class Coriobacteriia; order Coriobacteriales; family Coriobacteriaceae; genus Collinsella. Next base: position 5,788 of record UQMO01000050.1, read on the forward strand.
GAGGCCTTAGCCTGGTTGAGGAAGTCTTCCTTAGAGATGCCATCGTAGGCCTGGGCCACACGGTCGGCGACTTGATCGACCGTCAGGCCCTCAGGGATAGTTAGCGCATTGGAGCCCGCGTTGGGACCTTCCATGAGCTGCTGAACAACCTTGGTCGCGTCCATGAGTGTGGTGAACAAATAGGTACCAGGCTTGAGCGACATATCGGCGTTGAGCTTTTTCACCGCCGCATAGTAATCCTTGGGATTCTCGACGATATGGTTCTCGGAGAGAATCGAGGCGATCGTATCGCCCGAAGCACCGTCGGGAATGGTTACCGTAACCTGCTGACCAGCCGTGACCTTCGTATCCTCACCGGCAAAGAAGCCCTTGACGGCCGGCACGACAAAGAAAACGATCGCGACAAGCGCAAGCACCGCCACCACAACGCCGATGATCATGGGAACCGGAGAGCTCTTCTTTTGAGCACCGCGACGAGTATGCGTGTTGTAGCTCGAGCGGGTCGCCGGAGCAACGCCATGCGAACCGCGGGCGTGATGAGAATGCGATTGGGGGGCCTGCGTTCGCTGGGTAGGTGCCTGCTGCTTAAAGCGGGTACCGCCTGCAGGCTGGGCCGTACGAGCAGTGGGCTGCTGAGCCGCGTGAGAAGCCGGATGCTGAACCGAACGAGCAGAAGGCTGCTGACCCGTCCGTTGAACAGATTGGGCCGAACGAGAGAAGGACTGCACCGGGCGCGCGGCAGGCTGAGCTGCGCGCTGCGTCGGCTGTGCCGGACGCTGGCCAGGCTGGGCAGGGCGCGACGCCGGCTGACGTGTACGATTCGGCTGGCGCGGATCGGAAGCCCTAGGCATGCGAAACCTCCTCGTTTTTACGATCGAGCCATGTCTGCAAGAACAGGCTGGCGGCGATCATGTCAATCTTGCCCCTCATCTGCTTTTCGTTGAGCCCCTGCTCTCGCAGGATTCGCTTGGCCTCCTGCGAGGACAGACGCTCGTCCTCAAACTCCAGCGGAAGGTCGAGCTCGTCGGCAATCTTTTGGGCTACGGCGGCGACGCGCTCGGCCTGGGGGCCGGGTTCACCGGCCATGGTCAAAGGACGTCCGCTTACCAGGATATCGGGCTCATAGTCCTCGACCAGGTAGCGAAACGTCTTTGCCATACCGGTGACCTCGGCAGCCGGAAGCACCTTGACAGGCATTGCCATCTTGCCATCACGACTCGAGACGGCAATGCCAATCCTGGTCTCCCCTATGTCCAGTGCGAGCGCGACCACAGCGACTACTTAGGTTCTTAGGCGCCGAGCGCGGTCTTGGCGGCCGCGAGGGCATCGGCGATACCGGCGGCGTTCTTGCCACCGGCCTGGGCCATGTTGGGACGACCGCCACCGCGACCGTCGACCAGGCCCGCAATCTGCTTGATCACGTTACCGGCGTGGAAACCGGCCTTCACGGCGTCATCGGAGCCGGCAGCGAGCAGAGCCGGGGTGCCCTTCTCGGTCACGCTGGCAACGACGCAGGCGACGGGGCCGGCGACCTTCTGGTGCACGGTATCCCAAACGTTGCGCAGGTCGGCAGCCTCAAGGCCCTGGAGCTCAGCGACGACGAGCTTGTAGCCGTTCAGCTCGACAGCGCCGTCGATGGCGCTGGAGATCGCATCGGAGGAGCCACCGGTGAGCGCCTTCTTGAGCTTGCCGGAAGTCTCGCGCAGCTCGGCCTGCAGGTTCTCCACGCGGGCGGGAACCTCGTCGACACGGCACTTGAGCGCAGCGGCGGCGGCGTCGACGAGCGCCAGACGGTCGGCCATGTAGTCGAGAGCGCCCTTGGAGGTCACGGCCTCGATACGGCGGACATTCGAGCCCGTGGAGGACTCGGAGATGATCTTGAACAGACCGATCTCGGCGGTGTTGGCGGCATGCGTGCCACCGCAGAGCTCGCGGGAGAACGGCTGGTCCTCGGCGCCTACGGAGACGACGCGGACGACGTCGCCGTACTTCTCGCCAAAGAGGGCGACAGCACCGGCGGCCTTGGCCTCGTCGATGCCCATGACGCGGGTCACGACCGGCTTGGAAGCGAAGATCTGCTGGTTAACCAGGTCCTCGACAGCCTTGAGCTGCTCGGAGGACAGGGCCTCGAAGTGCGTAAAGTCAAAGCGAAGGTGCTCGGGCGTCACCAGCGAGCCGGCCTGGGAGACGTGCTCGCCCAGGACCTGCTTAAGGGCGGCGTCGAGCAGGTGCGTGGCGGTGTGGTTGCGGCGCAGGAAGCCACGGCGCTCGGCGTCGAGCGCGGCGGTAACAGCGGCACCGACAGTCAGCGTGCCATCGGCAACGTGCGCGACGTGGGCATACAGGCCGTTGTGGTTCTTGGTGTCGGCAACGGTCAGAACAACGCCCTCGGCGGAAAGCTTGCCGGCATCACCCTGCTGACCACCCATCTCGGCATAGAACGGGGTGCGGTCGAGCACAACCTCGACGTCCTCGCCGGCGGCAGCGGACTCGACGGACTCGCCGTTGCGCACGATGGCGACAACCTTGGCGCCCTCGATCACATCGTTGTCATAGCCGTCGAACTCGGTCGCGGCGACCTTGTCGGAAAGCTCGACCCACACGTCGTTGAAGCTGCCCCAGGCGTCGCCCTTGGCATTGGCGCGGGCGCGGGCCTTCTGGTCCTCCATGCAGGCAGTGAAGCCGTCCATATCGACGTCGTGACCAGCGGTGCCGGCGATCTCGACGGTCAGATCGATGGGGAAACCAAAGGTGTCGTGCAGCTTAAAGGCGACATCGCCCGGAAGCACGGCGCCCTCGGAAAGCGCTGCCAGAGCCTCGTCCAGATAGACGCGGCCGTTGTCGAGCGTCGTGGAGAAGCGCTCCTCCTCGGAGGCGACGATACCCTTGACGAGGGCGACGTTCTTGAGCAGCTCGGGATAAGCCTCTCCCATCTGAGCATTGACCTCGTCGATGAACTTGGTCAGGAAGGCACCCTCGATGCCCAGCAGGCGACCGTGGAACACGGCACGGCGGAGCAGACGGCGAAGGACGTACTCGCGGCCCTCGTTGCCGGGCAGGATGCCGTCCGAGATCATAAAGTCGACGGCACGGGAGTGATCGGCGATAATGCGCAGCGAGCGGCTGGCACCGGAGTAGTCATCGGCGTCATAGGTCTTGCCGCTGATCTCCTCACCGAGCTTGATGAGATGCTGCATCAGATCGCCGTCGTAGTTAGCGGTCTTGTGCTGCATGATAGCGGCCATGCGCTCCAGACCCATGCCCGTATCGAGGTTGCGGTGCGGCAGCTCCGGCATGGAGCCGTCCTCCTGGCGGTCGTACTGGGTAAACACGAGGTTCCAGAACTCAAGGAAGCGGTCGCAGTCGCAGCCGGGCTTGCAGTCGGGGCTGCCGCAACCGACCTCCTCGCCCATGTCAAAGTATATCTCGGAGCACGGACCGCAGGGGCCGGTGGGGCCAGCGGCCCAGAAGTTGTCGTCCTCGCCCAGACGCGAGATGTGGTCCTCGGCAACGCCCAGGGAGCGCCACACGTCATGGGTCTCGTCGTCCTCGGTAAAGACGGTAAAGTACAGGCGATCGAGCGGCAGCTTGAACTCCTTGGTGATGAGCTCGAAGGCCCAAGCGCAAGCCTGCTGCTTGGAGACGCCGCCAAAGGAGAAGTCACCGAGCATCTCGAAGAACGACAGGTGACGGCCGTCCTCGCCGATGCAGTCGATGTCGTTGGTGCGGACACACTTCTGGCAGGAGATCGCGCCGATCTCCTTCATGGTCTTCTTGCCCTGGTAGTACTCCTTAAACTGGTTCATGCCGGCGTTGGCAAGCAGCAGCGAGGGGTCGTCGGGAACAAGGGACGAAGAAGGATAGAGCTTAAGACCGCGCTCCTCAAAGAAGTTGAGGAACTTGGAGCGGATCTCGGCCGTAGTCATTGACGGGTAGTCAGCACTCATAGAGGGAATCTCCTCGGTTTCACATCGAAACAGTTCACACGTAACGATATTACCATCCCGCCGCGCAAGTGCAAAAAAGAGGGCCGACATAAAGCCGACCCTACAGCGAAAGTGCACGTTATTTAGGAGTATGCGATGCATTGAAAAAGCTACTATAGAATTGCATATAAGATTCACCCGGAAGGAGCGATCGATGAAAAGCAAACGATTTGTCCTTAATGCACTTCTGGTTGTAGCACTTTTAGCGCTTTTGGCTTTCTCCTGCTGGTACGCAAACCAACCAGCATTTGGCTACGTATTGTATGCAGTAATGTCCGGCGATAAAGCCTATTACACTCTACGCGCAATTGACGTTCTCTTTTTCTATGTAGCCGGCCCCTTATCAATCGCTTTGCTAGCGTTTCTTGTCATTTACAACTTCAAGAAACGCTAGCGGTGCCTATTTGGAATCCGAATCGTCCATGGAGCCGTCGATGCCGGTTTTGGTATCGTCGTCCGAGTTGGAGTCATCGTCCTTGGCGAAGGGATTCTTGAAAAAGCTCGTCGCATCGGGCTGCAGGCCCGAGAGCTTGATCCAGGGATTCTCGAGCTCGGGCTTGGGCATCGCCTGGGCCTCGGGCGCGGTCTCGTTGCCGATGAGCTCGGACTCGTAAATGAACGTATCGTCTCCAAGCGCGTCGTAGGCGGCGACCGGGTTGCCCTCGGCATCGCGATATGGCGTGCCCTTAAATACAGCGCCGTCGTATGCCACGAGCTGGCGACCGGTCTCGTTCTCAAAGTAGTAGACGAAAATGCCCTTGAGGGCCGCGCACAGCGGAATGGCGATGACCATGCCGATGGGACCCATAAGTGCCGAACCAATAACGAGGGCCGTCAGGCTCATGATGGGATGCACCTGCACCGAACTCTGCATGACCTTGGGGGAAATGACGTTATCGGTGACGTTTTGAGCCACCATGGTCACAACGAGCGTCCACAACGCCAGCATGGGGCTGAACATAAAGCCAAGCACCGTGGCGATAGCCGCGCTTACCCAGGGACCGACAACCGGGACCAAGTGCATGATGCCGGTAAAGATGGCCATGAGTGCCGCGTAGGGATGGCCAATGAGCGTAAAGCCGATAAAGGCGAGGATGCCACCGCAGATGGACGTCACGACCATGCCGCGCATATAACCGCCGACCGAGCGCGAAAGAATCGCGACCATAAAGCGGTACGAGGTCTCTTTTTCCTGTCCGATGATGGTACAGACCTCGTGGTGCATACGGGGATAATCGCAGGCAAGCCAGTAGGCAAGCACCAAACCCAGGAAGATTACGAACAGCTGCGAGGCCGTGTTGGTGATCAGCGGGAACACGCCGCGACCGAGCTCAGCGGCGATTTGCGATACGTACTTGGACGCCACAGTAACCAGCGAGGACAGATTATCGTCCAGGTACTCCTTGAGCGGCGTGTTGTTGAGCGTCTTAGCGTGCGAAATCATCTCGTTGAGATCACCGCCCGCAACGCGAAGCTGCTCAGGCAGACGGCTCAGGACTTCCATAATCTGACCGAGCAAAATAGGCGACAGGATGCAGACGACGCCGACGAGCACTGCCACAACCACGATCAGCGCGATGAGCGAACCGATGCCACGACCGACGCCGTGATGCTCGAGCCAGTTAGTGATCGGCGACATCACAAAAGCGATGATGGAACCGACAGCGAGAAACTCGATAACAGGCGCCAGGATACCCATAAGGTTAAAGATGACGGCTGCGATGACAATGCAGCCAACGACAGCCCAAATGCGAAGCGTCAGAATACGAGTATCGCGCAGCGTGCGGTCGGTTTGTTGGGGGTGCTCAATCATGAACGAACCATCACTCCGTCGGGGTCGATCTTGTCCTGTATCTTCTTAAGGGTACGGCGCAGCAGGCGCGAAACCTGCACCTGCGAGATACCCAGCTTCTTGGCGATCTCGATCTGGGTCATGCCCTTCACAAAGCGCAGCTCGATAACCTCACGCTCACGCGGCGAGAAATCGCGAATGGCTTCCTCGATCACCAGGCGGTCATCGGTAAAATCGAGCTCGTTGTCGTCATCGGCATAGCGGTCGAGAATCGAGGGGGCATCATCGGAATCGGACGCGCCAGGAGCCTCGATGGGCACCGAGGTATAGGCCGAAGACGATTCCATGGCCTCCAGCACCTCGTCGACGGTCACACCCAGGTACTCAGCGATTTCTTCAACCTTAGGCGAGCGCTGCAACTCATTGGTGAGCTTGTCGGTGGCCTGGTTGACCTTGGCAGAAAGCTCCTGCAAACGGCGCGGCACGCGCACGCTCCAGCCCTTATCACGGAAGTGACGCTTGATCTCGCCCAGGATGGTAGGCGTGGCAAACGTCGTGAACTCGAGTCCGCGCTCGGGGTCAAAGCGGTCGATAGCTTTGAGCAAACCCAGATAGCCGACCTGCATAAGGTCGTCGAGCGGCTCGCCGCGGTTCTTAAATTTGTTGGCAAGAAACCTTACCAGGTTCATATGGGACATGACGAGCTGCTCACGTGCGTCCGGATCACCGGTCTCTTTGTAGCGACGAAACAGCTCGCGGGTTTTCTCCTTGTCCCAAGCGGTCTTACCGCTCCGGGAACGTTCGGTCATATTAGATATCCGCCTTGAGGTCGAGGAAAAGCGTCAGGGGCGCCGCAGTCTTTTCGTAGGAATCGCACACGCTCGCGAGGATGAGCTCGGCATACACCGCAGCCTGGTCGTCTTCATCGACCGTAGCCTGGTCGCCAAAGGTAATAGTCATGCCAACGTGGGTCTCATCGACATCGAATTTGATGGTGATGTCATCGCAGTCGACCGCGGTGCAACCAAAGATGAAAGCCTCCTCAGCAGCCATGCGGATGTCCTCGATGCGATCGACAGACATAGAGCACAGGGCAGCAACGTTGGCTGCCGTCATGCGCACAATGCGAGCGAGACGCGGGTCACCGGCAACGGTCAGCGTGATAGGGCAGGTTGCTTCGCTACTCATCGCAGGACTCCTCAGAGGTCTCGGCGGGCGTATAGGTGTAATACTGAGCCGGCTTGGATACAGACTTCTGACCATCATCGTCGCCCGCGGCGGCCTCGTCCTCGCCAATTAGGACGCGCTCGGTAGGCTGCTCGGCTTCTTCGGCGGCAGCGGAAAGCTTGCGCTCGGCTTCAGCTGCAGGAGCCTTCACCTTATTGAAGAGCTTCTGCACAGCACCGGCGGCAGAGTCGGTCACGCTCGACACAGCATTGCTGGCCTCGGCCATGCTGCCCGTAACCTCGGAAATGTCGCGAACCACGGCTTCGACCTCTACGAGATTGGAGGTAAGGGCATCAACTGCCGTCTTGCTCGACTTAAGCAGCGGCTCCATCTGGGCAAGCGCCGGCGTAAGCTCATCGACAGCGCCATCGAGCTTTGCCACCACAGGCTGAGCCTCGGCGATGGTGTTGTTGAGGTCGTTCACGGTCTTATCGAGCGAATCAACGACGTCGCGGGTCTTGCGCAGTGTGAGCGCGAGCTCGATAACAGCCCACACGCCGGCAACGGCGAGCAGCAGCAGGGCGATTTGAATGGGACTCATACAAGCCTCCCGAAGGAATCGAAATACAGACGCTTTTCATGGTACCCCAAAGAAGGGGAAAGATACCCAAAGGGAATGTGCGAGGTCCCAAGGACCTACTTGGGCGCGTTTCCGCTACGGTCGCGTTCGCTTTGCTCTACGCGCCACTCTTCCCAGCCGCGGCCGGCAGGCTGCCAAAACGCACCGCGCTCCAGCCCCTCGGGCAAATAGCGCTGATCGACCCAGCCTTCGGGATAATCATGCGGATACTTATACACACCGTATTCGTCGCTGCCCGGGCGATGACGATCGCGCAGATAACTCGGCACCTCGCGCAGCCCACTTGAATGGATATCGGCCAACGCCGCATCGATCGAAGCCTCGCACGCGTTCGATTTAGGCGCCAAGCACACATAGAGAGCAGCCTGAGCCAGATTAATACGGCACTCGGGATAGCCAATGACCTCGGCAGACTTAAACGCGGCATGTGCCACCAAAAGCGCCTGTGGGTCGGCGTTGCCAACATCCTCAGAAGCCTGAATCATAATACGACGAGCGATAAACTTAGGATCCTCCCCCGCGTCAATCATGCGCGCGAGCCAATAAATCGTGGCATCGGGGTCGCTACCGCGCATAGACTTAATAAACGCACTGATGATGTCGTAGTGCATGTCACCGTTTTTGTCGTACGAAAAGCCACGGCGCGGATTGGCAATCTTCACGTCGTCAACAGTGATAGGATAGCGCTCCCCCGCCGCCGGCGCGGGCGTTCCCTCGGTATCGGGGCGCGTGACGGCAATCTCGCTCGCAAGCTCAAGCGTCGTGAGCGCCGATCGAGCGTCACCCGCTGCCAGTGTGCAAATGGTCTTAACCGTATCCTCATCGGCCGAGAACTTACCGTTCAAACCCTGCGGCGCCTCGAGCGCACGCTCAATAAGCGTGGCGATATCCTCGTCTTTAAGATGCTCAAGTTCCACCACGCGACCGCGCGAGAGCAATGCCGAGTTGACCTCGAAGTACGGGTTCTCCGTCGTGGCGCCAATCATAATGACGGTACGGTTCTCAACTGCATGCAGCAGGGCATCCTGCTGCGACTTGGAAAAGCGATGAATCTCATCGATAAAAAGAATGGTGCGGCGGTCGTACGTATTCAGGCGCGTCTTAGCCTCGTCAATCACGCGACGAAGATCCTTTACGGTGCCCGTCACAGCGCTGACCTCGACAAACTCGCTCTTGGTATGGTTGGCGATAATGTGGGCCAGCGTCGTCTTGCCCGTACCGGCCGGCCCGTACAGAATCACACTCGACAGCACATCGTGCTCAATTGCGGCACGCAACCACGAGCCCTTGCCGACGGCCTTTTGCTGACCCACATACTCGTCGAGCGAATTGGGCCGCATGCGCACCGCAAGCGGCGCATTCATAAAAGAACGCTCGCGCGTCGAAGCAGAAAAAAGGTCGTCCATAGCCATCCCGTGCGTCAATCAAAAACGTTTTCCATCAACAGTATACCGAATAAATACGAACTACCGTTCGTTAATATAGGTACGGTGCGGAAACTTCAATCCCGGGAACAGCTTGCTCGTGAGCTCACAGAAATAGCCATCCGTCATGCTCGAAATGTAATCTACTACGGTCTGATCTATATCATCCTGCCATGCATAGGCGCGATCGTAGTAGGAAAGCTGCCACTCAATGCGAGAAATGTGGTGCTTAAAGATGTAAGAAGACTCGTTGCCTTCGTTTATATCCTGCAGGCAACGGTCGTAGAGCTTTTCGAAGGCCTCGCGCAGCTCCACTTCGGAGTCGCCTTCGATGCCGCCCTTGCTATAGATCTTCTCGTAGTTCTCGCGCTTGGCTCGGCGGATCTCCTCAAACAGGTCCTCGCTCATCTCGATGCGTGGCTTGCCATAGCTGTGCTCGACGATATCGATGGAGGCATGCGTGAGGATCCAGCTGTTGTAGGCTCCACCCCGACCGTCATCAAAAGCATTGGGCGACAGAAGGCCCGCCGCAATGGCGTCTTGGCGATCGCGCCCTACGTAGGCAAGGATATCCGAGATGCGAACCACGTAGCCCTCGAGCGTCATGGGGCGCAGGTGCTCGATTGCGCTATAACCCGTGGCAATGCAATCCTCAACCGTCTGATCGAACTGGTCAAAGGAGCCCATATCCGAGAGCTCAAACACACGTTGCTCGTACTCACCGTTGTGGCATAGCACGCCGTCGAGCGTCTGGAGCGACACGTTGCGGCCGTACAGCGCGTCGAGCACGCGGACCGACTGCACGTTATGGAAAAAATAACGACCCGTGCGCTCGTGATAGATATCGTTGAGGAATCGCTCACCGGCATGGCCAAAGGGCGTGTGGCCCAAGTCGTGGCCTAAGCCAATCGCCTCGATCAGATCGCAGTTGAGCCCCAGGGCACGTCCGATATCGCGCGCGATGCGCGAAACAAGCTGCACGTGCAGGCCGCGACGCGACAGGTCGTCGTTGCTGCGAAAACTAAAGACCTGCGTTTTGCCTGCATAACGGGTGTATGCGGGCAGATGCAAAATCTTTTCGGTATCGCGCATAAATGCCGGACGCATGAGCGTGCCCACATCTGCGGCTCGATCAACACGGCGGATAACCTGACCATCGTTGCATCGATAAGGGTTAATGACACCCGAGGCACGGTCGGCAGCGATACGCTCGACCAGCTCGGGCGACAACGCCGAGGGAATGCGATCCATACGCGCCTTGATGGCGGCTGTCTGTTGATTGATTGCCATGGCATGCTCCTAAAAAAGGGCGCGCAAACGGTTACAGCGTACTACCCACAACCTCGATTATGGCAAATATCGGCACCAAAAACGGCAGCAATGGCAGGGAGCGCGATTTTGTGATGAGACAGGCGGCGGCAAGGGCCAGGAGCGCAGCCGCAAACGCGACGATACCACCCAAGGGATCGAAGGTACAAAGGGCAAAGAGCGCCTTGGCGTCCCCCATACCAATGCCGGGAGCGTGGCGAACACGACGCCAAAGCGACTCAGTAAGCATAAGGGCAAGGTAGGCGATGGCAGCAAGACCGGCATGGTCAAGCGCCGTGTTAACGCCCTTGTCGAGCCAAACGCCTGCAAACGCCGCCATCGCACACGCGCCGGCAAGCTGATTGGGAAACCGTCGCTCACGGGCATCAATCGCCGCGCCGGCAAAGATGCAAATCCAAAACGGGATATAGACCATCTAACACCTCCTTGGGCAGCAGCTCAAACGCAAAAACCACCACAAAGGTGCCTGTCCCCTTTGTGGTGGTTTTGATCGTGGTTATTTGGCGCCTTGCATGACCTCATCGAGGGTAACGTTGACGGCGTGCTGCGTCGGGACCCAGTCGACCTTTAGGAACAGAGCAGCCACCGTGATGGGGATATAGCTGAACATAAAGATCGGGAAGGTAAACAGGTTGGTCACCAAACGCCACTTTTGCGCACAGTGAATATGCTTGTACTCGAAGATGGTCGTGAGTAGCGCCAGGATAAAGAAGGTCTGGTACATCATCGCGAAGGTCATGATGAGCGAGGCGGCGCACGCCTGCATCTCGACCTCGGTGGCCAAAAAGCCGTGCGAAAGACCGCCCACGACGAGGAAGGTCACGTTGGCGAGCATAGAGATCAGGGACAGCAGCATGCCCGGAGCGATGGTCATAAACATGTCGTAGGCGGCAAAGCGATGATAGCGGAAGGTCGACTTGACCAAGTGCTTACCATAGGTAAAGAATACCTGGTAAAAGCCCTTAGTCCAACGCATGCGCTGTTTCCAGGACGCCTTAAACGTCACGGGCTGCTCGTCAAAGAACTCCGCCGGTGCATAACCGATGCGAATGCCATGGATGGCGCAGAACGTGGTGAACTGAATGTCCTCAGTCAGCGTGTGGAACTGCCAGCCGTGCATGCCTTCGATCACGCTGGCAGAAATGAGATAGCCCGAACCCGAGACGGCGCAAGACGTCTTGCAGATATTACGCGCGTTGTTGAGAAAGCGTGCCTCACGCAGATACCAGGTGGCATTAGCTGCCGAGACCCACGAGCTGCCGAAGTTCTTGGAGTTGCGATAGCTCGTGACCACATGGAAACCCTGGTCAAAGGCATCGTTCATCTTAGACACGTAATCGCGGGAGATAACGTTGTCGGCATCGAAGATGAAGTAGCCCTCAAACGTGTCGGGATACTCGTTAAGGATACGGTCGAAACCAAAGTCCATGACCCAGCTCTTGCCCTTACGGGCCAGATCATTGCGCTCGTAAACAATGGCACCGGCCTCGCGCGCAAGCTGCGCCGTGTTGTCGGTGCAGGCGTCGGCGACGACGAAGACCTCGATAAGCTCGGACGGATAGTCCTGATCCTTGATGGAGCGTACGAGGTTGGCGATCACGGCTTCCTCGTTATGCGCCGCGATAAAGAACGCATAGCGGTGGAGTTTTTTGGCCTTGGGAGGCGCGACCTCGCCACGAAGAGCACCGATGACAAAGAAGACCACCTGGTACAGAAAGCAGACCGTGAGCAGCGTGACGACAATCTGGTTGAAGATCACGATGGGTGTGTTGGTTTGTAAAAAGGCGAGCATGCAGGCTCCCGAGAACGCATTACGTAAACAAACGTATATCTTACCGCAGGCTTACCGAGTTCAAGAAACCACCTAATACCTGTCTCTTATACACATCTGACGCTGCCGACGAAGGCTTAGGTGTAGA
>UQMO01000051.1 GCA_900542125.1 uncultured Collinsella sp.
ATCTACACCTAAGCCTTCGTCGGCAGCGTCAGATGTGTATAAGAGACAGGCCTAAGGGTGATGAGACCACTTTGTCGGGAACGACGCCGTGGGCCTTGAGCCATGCGGCTGCCGCCCGTGCCTGCTGGCGGCCCAGATCGGTGAGCGGAGAATCGCAGCGACCCTGGACGAGCTTTTTGACGTTGAATTCCGTCTGGCCGTGGCGGAGTAGGTATAGGCGCTTCATGCTCTCCCCTTCTGCATCAGTTGCTTTATCGGCGTGACCTTACTCGTGGGTATGGCCGACATAGTCCTCGTCGATCGTAATCTTGGCAACCGACTTGGGATATTCCGATTCGACCCGTTGTGCCAACTCGTGTTTTAGGTCCTCGGCACTCATCTGCAGATCCGAGGGCCGCACGCAGTCAAAGATCACGTTGGTGTGCGTAGGGCCCGGCACACAGCGCAGATCGTGAATTGAAAGGCGGCTATCGATCTGTTGAGCCATGGCGTTAATGCGTAAACGCACGCTCGCCACCTTGGGATCGTCGGTCACGATGGGGTCGTAATGGAGCGTGACAATCATGCCGTCTTCGTTCCTAAACGCCTGCTCGATGTTATCGAGCGTGTCGTGACTTTCCAGCGGGCTGGCCTCGGCTGCCATCTCGGCATGTGCACTTGCAAACTTCCTGCCCGGGCCGTAGTCGTGAACCATCAGATCGTGAACGCCCAAAACGCCGGGGTAGCTCATGATCTTGTCTCGAATGTGCTTGACCAGCTTAGGATCGGGCGTCTGGCCCAAAAGCGGGCTCACCGTATCCTGGATGAGTTCAAAGCCGCTCCAGCCAATATAAGCGCCAACGGCAAGGCCGACCCATGCGTCAAGATTGATGTGCGTCACCTGCGAAACAATTGCGCACGCCAGCACGGCGCCTGTGGCAAGAACATCGTTCTTGGAATCTTGCGCGGTCGCATGCAGTGTCTCGGACTCAATGCGATCGCCGAGCTTTTGGTTGAGGGCCGCCATCCACAGCTTAACGACCATCGAGAGCACTAGAACTGCCACCAGGGCAAGCGAGAACTCGACAGGTTCGGGGTGGATGACGCGCTCAACCGAGGACTTCACCAGCTCAACGCCAATCAGCAGCACGAGGGCCGCCACGACCAATCCCGAAAGATACTCGTAGCGACCGTGGCCGTAAGGATGCTCGGGGTCGGCCGGCTTGCTCGCCAACTTAAAGCCCAGCACGCTCACGATATTCGAGCTGGCATCGGACAGGTTGTTCATGGCATCCGCCACAATCGAAACCGATCCCGAAACCACACCAATGGCACCCTTTGCAGCGCATAGCGCCACATTGGCGACAATACACACCATGCCCGCTAACGTGCCCACACGCGCACGATCGCCCTGCGCGCGCCTAACAATCCACTCGACCATCTGCATCCGCCCCCACGGTACTACTTATATATCTATTGCTTGACCGGATTGTAGTGTAGCCACTTTGTTCCCCAGATACAAAAAGGCCGCAGCCCACACGGGCCGCGGCCTTGGAATGTGACATGCGGGACTGCCCCTTTGTCGATCGATTTATGCGCTTGCCTCGGCCACGCTCTTCGAGGTTTTGGGCGAATCGGCTCCGTCTCCTGCCGCCTGCCCCTTCGCCGGCACCACGCCAAAGCAGTAGCTCAGCGCCGCAGACACCGCAAATGCCGTGCCGCCGGCAACGCAGCACCACAGCAGGTTCGAAAAACCACCTGTGGCAAAGCCAATGACCATGAGGACATTCGTCATGCCGATGGTATAGGCCGTAACGTGGCCCACGGCCGCAACAAGGCCTCCGACGGCACCACCAATGGCCATGTACGTCAGGCACCTGCCATATTTAAAGCCGCAACCGTACAGCGCCGGCTCGCTTACGCCGCCAAGAACACCCGAGATCGAATAGCCCAGCATGAGCGCCTTCTCGTCCTTATCCGCAACGCGGAGCGACGCGCCAAAGGGCATGCCCCAAACGGCAAACGTTGCCATCGTCGCGGCGATCAGAATGCACGAATCCGTTCCCACACTCATAAACTGCGCGTAGGCGAGCGATAGGACGACGTTGCTGACGCCCGCGATCTTTAGGAACTCCCAGCCCGCGGCAAGCCCCATGAGCGTGAGCAGCGACACGATGCCACCGGAATTGCCAAGCATAAACATAAGCTGGCCCAACAGCATGCCCAGATAGCTGCCCGCCGGTGCCGTGATACACAGCGAAACCGGAACCATGACGAGCATGGTCGCAAACGGAACGAACGAAAACGCCACGGCCTGAGGGATAACGCGCCGAAAGAAACACTCCACTCGCCAAAGCACGGGTACCGAGATGAGAACCGGAATAACAGTCGTCGTGTAATCGTTGACCGGCGCGGGAAGCAGGCCATACACGGAAGTCATCGATGCCCCCGTCGTCGATGCGGCATCGACGAGCTTAAGCAGATCGGGCGCAATCAATACGCCGCCCAGCATCATGCCCAGCTGCTCCGAGCAACCGAGCTGGCGGGCGGCCGCCCAACCAAGATAAATGGGCAAAAAGTAGTAGCCGGCGTTATAGAGCCAACTGTAGAACAGGCGATAGATTTCGGAATCGGCAGACCATAGGCCCAGCATGCCTTCGCCCATAATGACGGCGACGGTGCGGAACAACGCCGCGCAGACAATAAACGGCAGCGCCGACATCATGCTTTTGGACAGATAGTCCACCACGGCCATGGCGTTTGATGAAACCGTCGTTGTAAACGAGGTGTTAGAAACTTGTGACACAGGAACCCTTTCCCAATGTGACATGCGGACTGTCCCTTTGTTACATCGTGCTGTACCGACCGATTGCGCGGTACTTTTCGTAGCGGAGGTTTGCGAGGGTCGCGTCGTCGAGCCGCCCAAGCGTATCGAAGGCATCAAATGCCGAGGACATGACGGCGCCGGCGATCTCCTCATGCGACAGGCCCCTATCGTCGACAATGCCGTCGATGATGCCGAGCGCCAACAGATCGGGAGCCGTGAGCTTCAGCGCCTCGGCGGCCTCATTCGCGCGCTCGGTATCCTTCCACAGGATCGACGCACAGGCCTCGGGGCTCACGACCGAATAGGCCGAGCTCGAGAGCATCAGGATGCGGTCGGCCATGGACAGCGCCAGCGCGCCACCAGAGCCGCCTTCGCCTGTCACCACCGAGACAATCGGCGTCTTAAGGCCGCTCATCTCCATGAGATTCTGGGCAATCGCCTCGCCCTGACCGCGCTCCTCGGCACCGATGCCGCAAAACGCGCCCGAAGTATCGACCAGGCACAGAACCGGTCGACCAAACTTTTCGGCCTGGCGCATAAGGCGACGCGCTTTGCGGTAGCCCTCGGGATGCGCCATGCCAAAGTTGCGGCGCATACGCTCTTTGGTCGTGGTGCCGCGCTCAATGGCGATGACCGTTACGGGGCGTCCGTCTTTCCAGCCAATGCCAGCCACCACAGCGGCGTCGTCGCCAAAGTAACGGTCGCCGTGCAGCTCCACAAATCCATCCAGGCCCAGCGAGATTATCTCACCCGCCGTGGCACGATCTGCCGAGCGGGTCTGCTTGACAATCTCGAGCGCGGTTTTTGGTGCCGCCGATCGCTTAAACAAGTGCCCCAGCTTTTTGCCGCGGCGACCCGTATGCACGATCTCGTGCGGTGCCCCCAGGCCGGGCGCATGCCCTTCGTGCAGCGCCAGCAGCTCGCCTACCGTGAGCGCAATCTCGCCACGCGGAACAACGGCATCGCAAAAGCCGTGCTCCAGCAAAAACTCGGAGCGCTGGAATCCCTTGGGCAGTCGCTTATGCATGTTCTGCTCGATCACGCGCGGGCCGGCAAATGCCGTCAGGGCATCGGGCTCGGCCAGGATAATGTCGCCCTCCATGGCAAAGCTCGCGGTTACGCCTCCGGTCGTGGGGTCGGTGAGCACCGTGATATACAGGCCGCCCGCCTCGCTATGGCGCCTAACCGCCGCAGAAATCTTGGCCATCTGCATAAGCGATGTCACGCCCTCTTGCATGCGCGCACCGCCCGAAACGGTAAAGCCGACAACTGGCAATCCCAGCTCGGTCGCATGCTCAAATGTGCGACAGATCTTCTCGCCCACCACGGAACCCATCGAGCCCATCATAAAGTTGGCGTCCATAAAGAAGAGCGCGGTATCGCAACCGCAGATTTTGCCCCTGCCGCACACAACGGCATCGCGCTCGCCCGAACGCTCGCTCACGCTCTTGAGCTTGTCGGCATAGCCGGGAAACGAGAGGAAGTCCTCCGACGCCAGATTGGCATCCCATTCCTCAAACGTGCCCTCGTCGACCGTCATGCGCATGCGCGCGCGACCGCTCACGCGAAAGTGTTTGCCGCAACGAGGGCAGACCTCGAGGTTGTCGTGCAGGCGTGCCTCATCGATCACACGGCGGCACTCCGGACACTTGATAAACACATGGCGCGCGGGAAACTCGGCGCACGACTCGGTCATCGGCCCCTCAAGGACATTGACCGTCTTCGCTTTTCTATTCATCAGCATAGAGATGCCCCATCAGATCGGTGTGATACATGCCCGACAAGAACTCGCCGTTTGCCAGCACGTCGAGCTGAAGCTCGCTGTTTTCGCTCACGCCCTCAATCACGAGCTCGCCCAGGGCCGAGCGCATCTTGCGAATGGCGCCGTCACGCGTGGGCGCACACACGATGAGCTTGCCGAGCATGGAGTCGTAGTACGGCGGAACTGTCGCACCGGTGAACATGGCCGAATCCCAGCGCACGCGCGGACCACCCGGTACACGCAACGCGGTGACCGTTCCGCATGACGGCAGAAAGTCCGGCGTTTCGGCATTGATGCGGCACTCCATGGCGTGGTTGCGGACCGGCACGTCCTCCTGCTCAAATGGCAGAGGCTGGCCGGCTGCCACGCGCAGCTGCCACTTGACCAGGTCGGTATCGGTCACAAACTCCGTAACCGGATGCTCCACCTGCAAGCGCGTGTTCATTTCCATAAAGTAGAAATTGCCGTCATCTGAGTACAGAAACTCAATGGTGCCGGCGCCCTCATAGCCAACGGCACGAGCCAGGTCACGCGCCGCCTTGTGCATACGGGCACGAATGTCGTCGTGTCCGTCGAGGCACGGTGCGGGGCTCTCCTCGATCAGCTTTTGGTTGCGGCGCTGCACCGAGCACTCACGCTCGCCGAGCGAAAACACATGGCCCTGCTTATCGGCCATAATCTGCACCTCAACGTGGTGCGCCGGCGCGACGAACTTCTCCATGTAACACTCGCCGTCGCCAAAAACGGCCTCGCCCTCGGCACGTGCTTCAATAAAGGCCTTTGCCGCGTCTTCCACGCGCTCGACCTTGCGAATACCACGACCGCCACCGCCCGCCCGCGCCTTAATAAGCACGGGGCAGCCGATGCGCTCGGCCTCGGCCGTCGCCTCCTCAGGGCTTTTGAGCAAATCGCAGCCCGGAACGATGGGCACGCCCGCCGCGGCAGCCGTTCGGCGTGCGGCGTCCTTGTCGCCCATGTTGTCGATCACCTCGGCCGAAGGACCGACAAACGCCAGGCCATACTTGTCGCAGTCGCGCACGAAGCTCGCCTTCTCGGAAAAGAAGCCATAGCCGGGATGGATCGCCTTAGCTCCCGACTTTACGGCACAGGTGAGCACGGCATCGTCGTTGAGGTAGCTCTCGGCAAGACGCGGGCCGCCGATGCAATACGCCTCGTCGGCAAGCTGCACGTGCAGCGCGTCCGCATCGGCCGTGGAGTAGACGGCGACGGTCTTGATGCCCATATCGCGGCACGCGCGGATAACACGGACCGCGACCTCGCCGCGGTTGGCGATGAGCACTTTGTCGAACATGAAGCCTTCCTTAACTTTCGTGCATGAGTGCAAAAGACATATCGGCGCGGCAGCAAACCTCACCGTTGACGCTCGCAGTACCCGTCGCAAAGCGGAACGGCCCGCGCGCACGCGTGATGGAGCACACCAGATCAACCGTGTCGCCCGGGCGCACCGGACGCCTAAAGCGCACCTTGTCCAGACTCGTGTAGAACGGCGTCGCGCCGCGCGCCTCCTCATCGCCCATCAGCAGCACGCAGCAGTTCTGGGCAAGCATCTCGCACTGAATCACGCCGGGGACAACCGGGTTTCCCGGAAAATGCCCCTGCAAAAAGTACTCGTCGCCCGTAATCGTGATCTTGCCGTGGGCCTCGTCGCCCACCAGCTCGGCTTCGTCGAGCAAAAGCATCGGCTCGCGATGCGGCAACAGCTTCTTGAGCTCTTCTTTGTTCATGGATATCACCTATCCGATCCTCATGAGGCAGCTGCCAAACTCCACGAGGTCACCGTCGGCCACGCAGATCTCGAGCACCTCGCCATCCGCCTCTGCCGTCACCTCGTTGAGAACCTTCATGGCCTCGATGATGCAGAGGGTCTCGCCGGCCTTGACCTTGGAGCCCACGTGCACAAACGGTTCGTCGCCCGGCGCCGGGGCAGCATAGAAAACGCCGACCATGGGAGCGGTCACCTCTGTGCCCTTAGGCTCCGGTGCGGCGGCAGGTGTCTGCGCGGCGGGCTCCGGTGCGGCAGGCGCGACTGTGGGAGCTGCAACTGGAGCGGCCATAGCGCTCGGCATGGGCATGGGCACGGCAACCGGCTGTGCGGCGCTCGCGCGCTCGAGTTCGACCGCGGTGCCATCGGGCTCCTCAACGCGTACGCGCGTGAGGCCGCGGTCCTCCATAACATCGGCTATCTCGGCAAGTCTTTTGGAATCCATGCTCTAGCTCCTCGTATATCTACGCAGCGCGATGGCGGCGTTGTGCCCGCCAAAGCCTAGGTTGGTCGAAAGCGCCCAGGTAAGGTCGGCGCGAACTGCGCGATTGGGCGTGTAGTCAAGATCGCAGGCGGGATCGGGCGTGCGGTAGTTAATGGTCGGCGGCACCACGCCCTGCTCGAGCGCCATGGCGCAGGCCATGACCTCGATGGCGCCCGTGGCACCGATCATGTGGCCGGTCATCGACTTAGTCGACGAGACGTGCGCGGCGCGCGCCGCGTCCTCGCCGAGCGCACGCTTAATGCCCGCCGTCTCGGACGAATCGTTGAGCTTGGTCGATGTGCCGTGGGCATTGATGTAGAGACCCTCGGATGGCTTGACGTCGCCCTCGGTCACCGCCAGCGATATCGCGCGGGCAATGCCGGCAGCCTCGGGATCAGGGCTCGTGATGTGATAGGCATCATCGGTGTTGCCGTAGCCCACGACCTCGGCATAAATGTGCGCACCGCGCGTCTGCGCATGTTCCATGCTCTCGAGCACGAGCACGCAGGCGCCCTCGCCCATCACAAAGCCGTCGCGGTCTGCATCGAACGGACGGCAGGCCGTCGCGGGATCGGGGTTGGTGGTCAATGCGCGGCAGGACGTAAAGCCCGCAACGGCATCGGGGATAATTGCAGCCTCGGCGCCGCCCGCGAGGATCGCGTCGGCATAGCCGTGCTTGATGGCGCGGAACGCCTCGCCCACCGCATGGGCCGAGGTGGCGCACGCGGTCACCACGGGCAGGGTCGGCCCCTTTGCTTTGTGACGGATTGCGATGTTGCCCGATGCCATATTGGGGATCATCATCGCGATCATATAGGGCGATGCACGGCGAGGCCCTCGATCGGCAATCGTGTGGACGTTGTCGACGAGTGTCTGCATGCCGCCCACGCCTGAACCCACGTAGACGCCCAGGCGCTCGCGATCAATGGCGCCCTCGACATCAAAGCCCGCATCGTGCATGGCCTCGTCTGACGCCGCCAGGGCAAACTGGACGCAGGGGTCCAGGTGCTTGGCGTCACGCTTGCCAAAGTACTCGTTGCCGTCAAAGCCCTTGACCTCGGCCGCCACCTTAACGGCAAACGCATCGGTATCGAAGTGCGTGATCGGGCCGATGCCGCACGTGCCGGCGCACATTGCCGCCCAGGTGGCAAGCGCGGTGTTGCCGAGCGGCGATACGGCACCGATGCCGGTGATTGCAACTCTCTGTTCCATCATGGTCTCCTCATCCAAGCCGTTGTGTGGCTCTGGTTTCTACATCGCCATTCCGCCGTCGACGCGCACGACCTCGCCCGTAATGTAGGCAGCCGCATCGCTCGCTAAAAAGCGCACCACACCGGCCACCTCCTCGGGCTGCGCCATACGCTTAAGGGGAATCTGCTCCTCGGTTGCCGCGCGAACCTTTTCCGAGAGCTTTGCCGTCATATCCGTCTCGACAAACCCGGGGGCAACCGCGTTCACTCGAACGCCGCGGGGCGCAAGCTCGCGCGCCACCGCCTTGGTCAGGCCGATCACGCCCGCCTTGGAGGCAGCGTAGTTGGCCTGCCCGGCATTGCCCATCAGGCCCACAACCGAGCTCATGTTGATGACGCAACCGCCGCGCTGGCGCATAAAGGTCTTGGTGAGCGCGCGCGTCGTATTGAACGTGCCCTTGAGATTGACATCGAGCACGCGGTCGAAGGCATCGTCACCCATACGCATGAGCAGGCCGTCGCGCGTGATGCCGGCGTTGTTGACGAGCGCCCAAATGGAGCCAAAGTCGTTGAGGACCGTCTCCACGCAAGTGTTGACGGCGGCGGGGTCGGCCACGTCACATTGATATGCGCGCGCCGTGGCGCCAGCCGCCTCACAGGCTTCGCACGTCTCGCACGCCGCATCTGCGCTACCGGCATAGACGACGGCGATATCAAAGCCGTCCTCCGCCAGGCCCACGGCACAAGCGCGACCGATGCCGCGCGAGCCGCCCGTGACAAGCGCCACGCGACGTGAGTCGTTGCGCTCGAGCGCGCCGTTGTTCAAGTTGCCCATGTCATTCCTTTCGGGTTACAGCCCTGTGGACTATGCGAGCTCGTCGGCAATAGCTGCGACCTGCTCGGCCGTTTCGCACGAATACACGCGAACGTCGCTCAGCGTACGCTTGACCAGGCCCGACAGCGTTTTGCCGGGGCCGACCTCAATAAACGTATCGATGCCTTGATCCTGCAGAGCATGCAGCGTGTCGACCCAGCGCACGGCATGACTCACCTGGTTGGCCAGCACCTCCGATGCCGCCTGCGGGTCGGCCGGATAAGGTGCCGCCGTCATATTTGCCATAACAGGAATGAGCAACGGGGACGGCGCGTGACCGGCCTCGATATATGCAGCAAGGCCACAGGTCGCCTCGGCCATATAGGGGCTATGGAATGCACCCGACACCGCGACCTTCATGGCACGACCGCCAGCCTCTTTTACCAGGACGTCGAGGGTCTGCAACGCATCGGGCGCTCCGGCCACAACCGTCTGCTGGGAACTGTTGTAGTTGACCGGCCAGCAGTCCTCGCCGGCCTGTTTTGCCAGGCCCTCAACTTGCGCTGCATCGAGCTTGATGACGGCGCGCATGCCGCCGGGGTGACGCTCGGCCGCCGTGGCCATAAGCGCCGCGCGCTCACACACGAGCTCAAAGCCCGCTCGCGTATCGAATGCCCCCGCAAAGGTGAGCGCGGCGACCTCGCCCAGCGAGAATCCCGCACAGGCGGCAGGCACCACGCCGCGCTCGCGCAGGGCGACGGCGGCAGCCAAGTCGTGCACGAACACGCAAGGCTGCGTGTTCTCGGTCTGCGAGAGCTCCTCTTTCGAGGCGCTCCGGCACTGCTCGCTGGTCCCCGGGCGTACCTCATCGGCAATGGCGAACACCTCGGCAGCCGCCGGTGATGCTTCGATGAGGTCGACGCCCATCGCGGGATGCTGGGCACCCTGACCGGCAAACAGAAACGCTACGCTACCCATGCGGACGCACCCTTCAGGACATGCTCGGCGCCATCGACCAGATCGTCGACGATTTCGCGTGCGCTCTGGCGTTCGTTGACCATACCGGCAATCTGTCCGCACAAATACGAACCCTCTTCGTAATTACCGTCCTTTGCGGCTTTACGAAGCGCTCCCGTGCCCATGGCCCCGAGCTCCTCGGGGCTTGCGCCCGCCGCCTCGTTCTTGGCATACGCGTTGGTGAAGGGGCTCTTGAGGGCGCGAACCGGATGTCCCGTCGAGCGACCGGTCGCACGCGTCGACGTGTCGCCCGCCTTGAGCACCAGCTCTTTGTACTGTTCGGATACGGTGCACTCGTTTGCGACCAGAAAGCGTGTTCCCACCTGGACGCCGGCAGCGCCGAGCATAAAGGCGGCCGCCACACCGCGGCCATCGGCGATGCCGCCAGCCGCAACCACGGGAATATCGACCGCATCGACAACCTGCGGGACAAGTGCCATCGTCGAGGTCTCGCCAATATGGCCGCCTGATTCGGTGCCCTCGGCAACCACGGCAGTGGCTCCGCGACGCGCCACGAGACGCGCCAGCGCCACCGAAGCCACGACGGGAATAACCTTGATGCCCGCATCGTTCCAGGCCTTCATGTACTTGGTGGGATTGCCGGCGCCGGTCACCACAACGGGCACCTGCTCATCAATCACCACTTGTGCGACCTCGTCGACAAACGGGCTCATGAGCATAACGTTGACGCCAAAGGGCTTATCCGTCTTGGCGCGCAGCTCGTGAATCTGATCGCGCAGCCAGTTTGCGTCGGCATTCATGGCCGCGATAATGCCTAAGCCGCCCGCCTCGGACACGGCAGATGCCAGCGAGGCATCGGCAATCCAGGCCATGCCACCCTGGAACACGGGTTTT
Source organism: uncultured Collinsella sp. (assembly GCA_900542125.1). Classification (GTDB taxonomy): domain Bacteria; phylum Actinomycetota; class Coriobacteriia; order Coriobacteriales; family Coriobacteriaceae; genus Collinsella. The sequence continues at coordinate 10,712 of UQMO01000051.1, forward strand.
TCGATGCCGAGCAGATCGCAGAGAGGAGACTTGAGCATCACTACTTCTCCAATGCCGCCTCGACCGTATCGACGAACTCGCCGACCGTCTTGGGGTTCTCCTCGGTATCGAGCTCAATGCCAAACTCGTCCTCGACGGCGACGAGGATCTCGACGGTGCCCAGACTGTCGAGGCCAATCTCCTCGAGCGTGGACTCGGGCTTCATCTCGACGTCGTCAAGGCCAGCGGTCTCGCGGATAACGTCGCAAACGCGCTCGAAGGTCTTCTGATCTGCCATGGTAGTTCTCCTTTGTTTGTGCCCCCAGGGGCGTTTTCATTTCCTATGTGCAACTACTTCCAGCGAAGTAGATAGCCACCTACATCCAAGCCGGCGCCGAATCCGACCAGGGCGATGGTGTCGTCCGCGTGCAGCGCGCCGGTATTTGCCAGTCGATCGAGAGCAAGCGGAATGCAAGCGCTCGAAATGTTGCCGGTCTCGCGCAGCGTTCGAACCACGCGCTCGTCTGGCACGCCGAGGCGCTTGACCGCCTGACTCAGGATTCGTTCGTTAGCCTGATGGAATACAAAGTGGTCGATGTCCTCGACCGCGATGCCCGCGTCGCAGGCGAGTTTGTTGACCGTGTCGCAGATGGCATTGACGCCAAACTTGAAGACGCGGCGGCCATTCATGGAAAGCACGCTTTCGCGGTCCTGTACCGTCCTATACGGCGAGGAGCCCGCCAATCCGGGGACGCGCAGTGTTTCGACGTCAGGCGACGTCGAAAGCTCAACAGCAAGGGGATTCTCTCCCCCGGCCTCCATGACTGCAGCGCCCGCGCCATCGCCAAAGAGCACGCACGTGGCACGGTCGGTCCAGTCGAGCGCGCGCGTCATCTGCTCGGCGGCAACGACCAGCACGTGCTTGGCGCGACCGCGGGCGATATAACCCTCGGCGACATCGAGCGCAAATACGAAGCCGGCACAAGCCGCCGAAACGTCGAAGGCAGGACATGTGGCACCCAGGCGCTCAGCAACGGCGCACGCTTCGGCGGGAACGAGATGATCGCCCGTCGTCGTTGAACAGACGATAAGATCCAGCTGACTCGCATCGATTCCGGACGTCTGGAGCGCTTGCTCGCTCGCTGCCACGGCAAGGTCGTCGAGTGACTCGGTGGTGCACACATGGCGGCTCTTGATCCCCGTGCGGGTAAAAATCCACTCATCCGAGGTATCGAGGAACTCGGACAGCTCGTCGTTGGAAACGCTGCGCTCGGGAAGAGCCGAGCCCGTTCCCAGTATCGTGAAACCCATCACTAACCTCCTTTGAGTTGTTGACGTGTTTACATCGACCAAGAGAGGATAGCGCATTTCAGTCATTGTTGACGTGTTAACATTAAATTGTCCAAATGCGACAAAGGCTTCACATTGTGTCTGCCTCACGACACCATTGCGTTATTCACTTATTCATTAAGGAGGTAGCAGCCGCTATGGATGCCAAATTAACGATAGTCGACGTAACCGGATCGACCAACGATGACCTGCTCGAAGCAGGAAAACAAGGAGCGCCGCACGGCACAGGACTTGCCGCCCGGGCTCAGACAGCAGGACGCGGCCGGCGCGGCCACAAGTGGGATTCAACCGCCGGCAACCTATTGCTTTCGATTGTCCTGCGTCCATGCGTTAATCCTGCAAAGTACTCTGGTCTTGCCGCCGTCAGCGGCCTAGCGGTGCTCGAGGCGCTCGAAAAGCAGGGTCTTGCAAACGAGATTGGCCTCAAATGGCCCAACGACCTGGTCGCGCGAGGACGCAAGCTCGGCGGCATTCTGGTCGAGGCGGCACGCGATAACGAAGGCAAACCTTTCGCCGTCTGCGGCATTGGCGTCAATGTGAACTATGTGCCTTCGGAGGTTCCCGATGGCGGCCTGCCGGCAATCGGTCTCTCGGACCTCAACGAGAATGTTCCCGCCGTCGATGTGCTACTCAAGGAGGTCTATCACGCGGTCGTGAACGCTGTAGGCACATGGGCAGAGCGCCTCAACGCCATGGAAGAAAACGCCGGACCGCTCGCGCCCGTCCACGGGGAATATGTCACTCACCTCAATTGGATTGGGGAGCACGTTATCGCCCGCTCCCCCGCAGGAGACGAGCTGGCGCGTGGAATCTTTCAAACGGTCGATGACTTTGGTCGCGCGTGTATCGAAACGGAAGGCGGTTTGCGATCCTTCCATTTTGAGGAGGCATCGCTGCGCCCCATGGGTAAATAAGACGCCATAGCCACCCATTCGGCCGCATTATCCGGGCCCCCAAGGCCACCATTCAAAACAAAAGAGCCCCGCTACCATAATGGCAGCGGGGCTCTTTAAGCTATGAGCGATATCGCTTAGAGCTTGATGTCGATGTCGACGCCAGCGGGGAGGTCGAGACGCATGAGCGAATCAACGGTGCCCGAGGTGGGGTCGAGGATGTCGATGAGGCGCTTGTGGGTGCGCATCTCGAACTGCTCACGGGAGTCCTTGTTCACATGCGGCGAGCGGATAACCGTGTACAGGTTGCGCTCGGTGGGCAGGGGGACAGGACCGGAAACGCGAGCGCCGGTCTTCTGAGCGGTCTCGACGATGAGCTTCGCGGACTGATCGACGACCTCGTGATCATAGCCCTTGAGGCGAATGCGGATCTTCTGGGTAGCCAACTTAAACCTCCAAAGAGTGCGAGAGATGTTCTCGCGGATTACGTAACAGGGAGCTCGAACTTAGGCGTTCTTGCTCATGACCTCGTCCACGATGGACTTGGGCGCGGGCTCATAAGAGTCGAACTGCATCGTGTAGGATGCACGGCCCTGGGTCTGGGAGCGAAGGTCGGTAGCGTAACCGAACATCTCGCCCAGCGGCACCTTGGCACGGATGAGCTTGCTGTTCTTGCGATCCTCCATGCCCTCGATCTTGCCGCGGCGACCGGAGAGGTTGCCCATAACGTCGCCCATGTACTGCTCGGGGGTCTCGACCTCGACAGCCATGATCGGCTCGAGCAGCTGCGGGTCGGACTTCTTGAGAGCGTCCTTGATAGCCATGGAACCGGCGATCTTGAAGGCGGCCTCGGAGGAGTCGACCTCGTGGTAAGAACCGTCGAACAGGGTGACCTTAACGTCGAGGACCGGGAAGCCGGCGATAACACCGGTGTTCAAGGCCTCCTGGATGCCCTTGTCGATGGACGGGATGTACTCCTTGGGCACGACGCCGCCGACGATAGCGTTGACGAACTCGTAGCCGAAGCCCTCCTCCATCTTCTCGAGCTTGATGACGGCGTGGCCGTACTGACCGCGACCACCGGACTGACGGACGAACTTGCCCTCAGCCTTCTCGACGTCGTGACCAGCGGTCTCGCGGTAGGCAACCTGGGGCTTACCCACGTTAGCGTCAACCTTGAACTCACGGAGCAGACGGTCGACGATGATCTCGAGGTGCAGCTCGCCCATGCCGGCGATGATGGTCTGGCCGGTCTCGTGGTTGGTGGACACCTGGAAGGTCGGGTCCTCCTCGGCGAGCTTGGTCAGAGCCAGGGACATCTTGTCCTGCTCGGCCTTGGTCTTGGGCTCGATGGCAACGTCGATAACGGGCTTAGCGAACTCGATCTTCTCGAGGACGATCTCCTTGCCCTCTTCGCACAGGGTGTCACCGGTGGTGGAGTTCTTGAAGCCGACGCAAGCGACGATGTCGCCGGCAGCGGCGTCGTCACGGTCGATACGCTCGGCGGCGTTCATCTCGAGGATGCGGCCGAGACGCTCGCGCTGACCGTTGGAAGCGTTGACAACGTAGGAGCCGGACTCAGCGCGGCCGGAGTAAACGCGGACGTAGGTGAGCTTACCGACGAACGGGTCGGTCATGATCTTGAAGACCAGGCCGGAGAAGGGCTCGTCGAAGGAAGGATGACGCTGGATCTCCTCGCCGGTGTCCGGATCGGTACCGGTGACGGCCTCAACGTCGAGCGGGCTGGGCAGGTAGTCGACGACAGCGTCGAGCAGCTCCTGAACGCCCTTGTTCTTGTAAGCGGAGCCCACGAAGACGAGGTTGAGCTCGTTGGCCAGAACACCCTTGCGCAGAGCAGCCTTGAGCTCCTCGACGGTGAAGTCCTCCTCCATGAGGATCTTCTCCATGAGCTCGTCGTCAAAGCTGGCAGCAGCGTCGAGGAGCTCCTCACGCTTGGTGGCAGCGATGTCGGCAAACTCAGCCGGGATCTCGTCCATCGGCTCGGGGTAGGTCATGCCCTTCTCGTCGGCCTTGAAGTCCCATGCAGTCATGGTGACCAGGTCGATAACGCCCCAGAAGTTGTCCTCGGCGCCCATCGGGACCTGAGCGGCCACGGCGTTGGCGTCGAGACGATCCTTCATGGTCTCGATAGCGTTGAAGAAGTCAGCGCCCACGCGGTCATACTTGTTGATGAAGGCGATGCGGGGGACGTTGAAGGTAGAAGCCTGACGCCAAACGGTCTCAGACTGGGGCTGAACGCCGGCAACGGCGTCGAAGACGGCGACAGCGCCATCGAGGACGCGCAGGCAGCGCTCAACCTCGGCGGTGAAGTCAACGTGGCCCGGGGTGTCGATGATCTGGATGCGGTAGTCCTTACCGTCCTTGTTCCAGAAGCAGGTGGTAGCAGCGGAGGTAATGGTTACGCCGCGTTCCTGCTCCTGAACCATCCAGTCCATGGTGGCAGCGCCCTCATGGACCTCACCGATCTTGTGGGTCTTACCGGTGTAGTAAAGAATACGCTCGGTCGTGGTGGTCTTACCAGCATCGATGTGGGCCATGATGCCGATGTTACGGGTATCGGAAAGCTTGTACTTAGGCTTAGCCATGTTAGTTCCTTACCTTAACTTACCAACGATAGTGAGAGAACGCGCGGTTGGCCTCGGCCATCTTGAAGACGTCCTCACGCTTCTTGACGGAAGCGCCCAGGCCGTTGGAAGCGTCGAGGATCTCGTTGGCGAGACGCTCGGCCATGGTCTTCTCCTTGCGAGCGCGGGAGAAGTTGACAATCCAGCGGATGCCCAGAGCGGTGGAACGACGGGAGTTGACCTCCATCGGGACCTGATAGGTAGCGCCACCGACACGCTTGGGCTTAACCTCGAGCGTGGGCTTGACGTTGTCCATAGCCTTCTTGAAGGTAGCGAGAGCGTCGCCACCCTCGGACTTCTCGGCAACGATCTCGAAAGCGGTGTAAACGATGCGCTCAGCGGTGGCCTTCTTGCCGTCAAGAAGGACCTTGTTGATGAGCTGAGTCACCAGGCGGTTGTTGTAAACGGCGTCAGGCTGAACCTCACGACGATTAGCTGCTGCACGACGCGGCATGTGAAATCTCCTTAAGTGTCTACCGTGCGGCGCTTAGGCGGCACACGGCGAAAGTATCAAAACGTTATCTGGCTTATTTAGCCTTGGGGCGCTTAGCACCGTACTTGGAACGGGCCTGCATACGGTTCTGGACCGGAGCAGCGTCGTAGGCGCCACGGATGACGTGATAACGGACACCAGGGAGGTCACGGACACGACCGCCGCGGACGAGCACGATGGAGTGCTCCTGCAGGTTGTGGCCCTCACCCGGGATGTAAGCAGTAACTTCGATGCCGTTGACAAGGCGAACACGGGCAACCTTACGAAGAGCCGAGTTCGGCTTCTTGGGGCTCGTGGTGAAGACGCGGGTGCACACGCCGCGCTTCTGGGAGTTGTGCTGCAGAGCAGCGTTCTTGGACTTCTTGGGCACGGAACGACGGCCCTGGCGAACCAGCTGGTTAATAGTAGGCAAAGCGTACTCCTTCTCGAATGATTCCAGCTTTCTGTAAAGTGCAACGGCTTGAATCGAGGGGTCAGCATCCCCCTACGAAACACGCAGTTCGATAGGATACGTGCCGTTAGCTGTGCCGTCAACAGACCACGCCGCCGGGCGTATCCCAAAATAGCCATATTTCCGCAAAGCCTACACAAAAGGAATCCCCTTCTGTGCGCGGGTCGGATCTCCGGCCCGGGCGGCCCAGGTTTTAAGTTTGCTGCTCTACAGTCCTGCGCAAGACGGAAAGCACATTAAGTGCTTTCCTTTGCGTGCGGAACTCGCGACAAACTTAACCCGCGCCCGCCCGGCAGGCGAGCTGCGGAAACTCGGTCGGTCCAAAGTAATATCGTGCGAACGGAATTCTGGCTGATGAACTGTTCGCGATAAAGACTCGATAGGAAGCCCCCTCTATACCCTTTTATAAGTTGCGGTGAAATAGGGACTGGATTTGGGGTTGAATCGTTTAAGCAGTCCCTATTTCACCGCAACTTATGGGAGGGATAGAAAAAAGGCGGAGACCCTGGGGAGGGACTCCGCCTTATATACAGGGGGCGATGCTATTCGCGTGTTGCGGGATTAGACCAGACGGGCGTTGATCGTCTTGGCGATCTCGGCGGCGTCGGTGGAACCCTTGACGGTGGCACGGAAGTCCTCGTCCATGAGCGCCTCGGCGACCTTGGACAGGATCTTGAGGTGCGTGGTGCCAGCCTGGGCACCCGGGATGAGCAGGGCGATAGCCACGTTAACGGGAGCGCCGTCCATGGTGTCCCAACCGGTCACGCCGGACTCGTCCTTAACGACGATGACGGCAGCCTCGGTAATGGCGTCGGACTTGGCATGCGGGATGGCGAAGCCCTCCATCATGCCCGTGGTGCCCTCGGCCTCGCGAGCCAGGAAGGCGTTCATCACGGCGTCGGCGTCGCTGGCGATACCTGCCTTGACGGCCTGGTTGGAAACGAAGCTCAGAGCCTCGTCACGAGAAGCGAAGTCCTCGGCGACAAAGACATTCTCGACCTTCACGAAGTCGGCAGCCTCGGCCTTGGGGGCCTCGACGGCAGCGGCCTTGGGGGCCTCAACCGGCTTGGTTGCAGGAGCGGGCTTCTGGTTCTTCTCGAAGTCGTACTT
>UQMO01000052.1 GCA_900542125.1 uncultured Collinsella sp.
ATCTACACCTAAGCCTTCGTCGGCAGCGTCAGATGTGTATAAGAGACAGATGTTGTAAAACACCCCCGAGCATATGTTCGAAAACACAATATGTTGTGTTTGCAGCAAAGGCGGGATGCCACCTGTAGAACCACGCCCGCGAACCTCAACCTTCAAGTTGACCTTGAGGCGATTTTTACGTCCCTTTACACACCGTTCACATCGCCCCCAAACTCCCCCACCCACGGTACACACGGCCCACCAACGCGTCGGTGTCTGGCGAAAAATGGGACGGGCCCCAGATTGCCCATGTGCGCAAAAGTGCGTCTCGGCAATCTGGGGCCCGTCCCCTTTAATATTTATAAATATGCAGGTCAGCGAGGTGCTAGCGATGTGCCAACGGATGCGCCGCCAGATAGACCTCGGTCAGTTGCGTGCGGTCGACATGCGTGTAGACCTGCGTGGTCGAAATATCGGCATGGCCCAAAATCTCCTGCAGCACACGCAGGTCGGCACCGCCCGCGAGCATGTGGGTGGCAAAGGAGTGGCGCAGGGTGTGGGGATGGAGCCCAACCAGCCCCACCTGGCGCCCATACCGCTCGCATATCGCATGCACGGCCTGGCGCGACAGGCGACGTCCGTTCTTATTTAAAAAGACCGCCGAGGTCTCCATTCCGTGAGCATGCGCGGCCAGGAGAGTGCGCCCGTCACCTATATAGTGTGTCAGGGCGCGAGCCGCGCTTCCCACCAACGGGGCCAGACGCTCCTTGGAGCCCTTACCGCGCACCAGGACAAACCCGTCATCAATATGGATATCGCCCACATCGAGCCCAACCAGCTCACTCACGCGCAAACCGCATCCGTAGAGCACTTCCAAGATGGCATGATCGCGCAGCCCCATCTCGCCCTCGGGAAAGTCTTGATCGAGCAGCGCCGAGACATCCTCCACCGATAGATACTCCGGCAAACGCTCAGCCTTTTTAGGCAGGCGCAACGCCGCCGTTGGATTTTGGGCCACAGCCCCATCGCGCACCAAAAAGGCATGCAGGCCCTTCACGGCCGCAAGCGCACGCTCCACCGAGGCATCGGAATAGCCCCCATCGCGACGGTCGGCGACAAAGCCCTCCACGACCTGACGAGTCACCTCTTCAAAAGACACAATACCCGCCCGCTCCAGATAGGCGCAGTACGTCGTCAGGTCACGACGATAGGCCGCAATCGTGTTGCGCGCCAAACCCCGCTCGACCGCGAGGTAATCGAGATACTCCCCCGCCGCCACGGCGAGCGACGAGGGAGTAGCTTCGGTATGTTCTTTGTTCGCCGGCACCCTTAGTCCGTAGCGAGGTTCATGGGCGTCACCTGCAGGCGATCGACACCCTCGTGCTGACCGATCGAGGCACGCACGAACTCTCGGAACAGCGGCTGCGGGTTGGTCGGGCGGCTCTTGAACTCGGGGTGAGCCTGGGTTGCCACATACCACGGATGCACGTCGCGCGGCAGCTCGACCATCTCGACCAGGCGCTCGTCGGGCGACAGACCCGAGATAACCAAGCCGGCGTCCTCGAGCTGGTCACGGAAAGCGTTGTTGAACTCAAAGCGGTGACGGTGACGCTCGTAGACGAGTTCCTCACCATATGCCTCGCGAGCAAGGGTATCGGCGGCGAGCTTGCACGGATAGGCGCCCAGGCGCATGGTGCCGCCCTTCTCGGTCACGTCCTCCTGCGAGCTCATCAGATCGATGACGCTATACGGACCGTCCGGATCAAACTCGGAGGAGCTGGCACCGGCAAGGCCAACGACATTGCGGGCGAACTCGCACACGGCGACCTGCATACCCAGGCAAATGCCCAGATACGGAATCTTGTGCTCACGGGCAAACTCGGCCGCGAGGATCTTGCCCTCCAGGGCGCGCTTGCCAAAGCCGCCGGGGACCAGGATGCCCGAGGCGTCGCCCAGAACCTCGGAGACATTCTGCTCGTCGAGGCTCTCGCCGTCGACCAGCTGGACGTCCACATGGCGATCGTAGAAGACGCCCGCATGGTGCAGGGCCTCGATAACCGACAGGTACGCATCGGGCAGCTGCGTGTACTTACCCACGACGGCGATCTTCACCTTGTCGGCGTGATGGTTGGCGTGATTCTGTTTGCGCAGGAACTCGTTCCACTCGCTCATGTCGCGCTCACGCGGATCCAGACCCAGGCGCTCGCAAATGCGCAGGTCAAAGTCCTGCTCGGCAAGCAGCTGCGGAACATCGTAAATGCTCGCGCAGTCCTCGTTGGTAAAGACGCAATCGGTGTCGACGTCGCAGAAGCTTGCGATCTTTCCGCGGATAGCGTCATCGATATGGTGGTCGGAGCGCAGCACGATGATATCGGGCTGGATGCCAAAGCTGCGGAGCTCCTTGACGGAATGCTGCGTGGGCTTGGTCTTGACCTCATGGGCGGCGGCGATATAGGGAACGAGCGACACGTGGATGTAGCAGACGTTCTCGGGGCCGGCCTCCTTGCGGTACTGACGGATGGCCTCGACAAACGGTTGGGACTCGATGTCGCCGATCGTGCCGCCCAGCTCGGTGATGACTACATCGGAGCCGGTCTGCTCCTCGATGCGGCGGAACTTGTCCTTAATGGCATTGGTGACGTGGGGAATCACCTGCACGGTACCGCCCAAAAAGTCGCCGCGACGCTCGCGGGCGATTAGGCTTTTGTAGATAGCACCGGTCGTAAAGTTGGAATCGCGGGTCAGGTTCTCATCAATAAAGCGCTCGTAATGACCCAGGTCCAGGTCGGACTCGTAACCATCCTCGGTAACGAAGACCTCACCATGCTGGAACGGGCTCATGGTACCGGGGTCGACGTTCAGATACGGGTCGGCCTTCTGCATCGTTACTTTGTAGCCACGCGACTTGAGCAGACGGCCCAGCGAGGCCGCGGTGATACCCTTGCCCAGGGACGAAACCACGCCACCGGTTACGAACACATGCTTGGTCATATTGAGTTACCTGCGCTTCCCGTAGAAGTTGTTTATCCACATCTTACGGGTCTTCATTGTAATACTCGCGCCGCGGACCGTTCGCAATTTTTCTCGCGTGCGATTGCATTTCTCAATCTTGAAACAAAACGCCGCCCGGTTTCCCAGGCGGCGTCGCTATGGCAAGGGTTATATGCTGCTATCGATCAGCAACCTCGTCCTCAAGCATTTCTTGAACGAGCATGCCGGTACGGACGCCCTCAAGATACCACTCGCCACGTTCGGTGAGGCAAATGCCATTTGCAAGCTGACCGCCGCCGTCGCTATAACGCGAGACGACATCAATCATGCCTTCGGAATCCAAGCGATCGATTGCGGCGCGGGCACGATACGGCGAAACCCCCACGCGCTCGGCAAGCGTTTTGCGCGAGAAACCATACGGCCCGCCATTGTCTTCGGTTTGCTGGTCGATTTCCATCAACACCAGCACCTCAACACGCTTCATATCGTTGACACTCGCACGACCCTTGCCCGCCATAGCAGCCTCCTCAAACCGAGCACGAGCATCTAACGCGCCGTGCGCGACCGACACACCTCACGATGGCAGGTAATATCCATCATGCGGCATCCCGCTAAGGATGAAACAGTTACGGTTATTGTATACCGCTCAAATTGTTTCTAGGCAGGTAAACGGCTATTTTTCGCCGAAATAGGCGCTTTATTGATCAAAAAGCCGTACCGGGCGCCAACCCGATACGGCCAAAATGCAATGCAATTACCGCGGTGCTTCAAACTTAGCGGTGGAAGAAACCGCGGCGCTCAAACTTGGGCTCGCAGCACACGTTGATACCCAGTTTGCGCAGTACCGTCTCGTCCGTCGGCGAGATAATCACGCTAAAGAAGGCATCGCAACCGCGCAGCTGCTCCAGGCCCGAAAGGACGCGAGCGGCCGTCTCACTCGTGGCCGAGGTGATCGACAGCGCCATAAGCGTCTCGTCGGTGTGGAGGCGAGGGTTTTTGCTGCCCAGGAAATGCGTCTTGAGCTTGCTGATGGGCTCAATCGCCTCATCGCTAATGACCTCGAGCTCAAGGTCGACGCCCGAGACATGCTTGAGGGCGTTCATAATGAGCGAACTTGCGGCGCCCAGGCGCGTGGAGGTCTTACCGGTCACCACGGAGCCATCGGGCATGACCATGGCACCCACGGGACCACCCGTCAGCTGCTCCCTGGTGAGGGCCGCCGAGCGCGCCGGTGAGTAGTTCTTATCGATGCCGGCTTTCTTCATAATAATCTTGAGACGGTCGACTTGCTCATCGCCCATGCCGGTACGGCGCACATTTTCGACCGCGGTAAAGTAGCGGCGGACGATCTCCATCTTGGAAGCGTCGCGGCAGGCATCGTCATCGGTGATGGCAAAGCCGACCATATTGACGCCCATGTCCGTAGGACTCTGATAGGGGCTCTTGCCCAGGATCTTTTCCATCAGAGCACGGACCACCGGGAAGGCCTCGACGTCGCGGTTGTAGTTGACCGTGGTCTTGTTGTAGGCCTCCAAGTGGAAGGAGTCGATGATATTGGCATCGTCGAGATCGGCCGTTGCTGCCTCATAGGCGATGTTGACCGGATGCGTGAGGGGCAGATTCCAGACCGGGAAAGTCTCGAACTTGGCGTAGCCGGCGGCGGTGCCGTGCTTGTGCTCGTGATAGAGCTGCGAGAGGCAAGTGGCGAGCTTGCCTGAGCCGGGGCCGGGAGCGGTGACCACGACGAGCGGACGAGTGGTCTCGACAAACTCATTCTTGCCATAGCCGTCGTCGGACACGATCAGGTCGACGTCGTGCGGATACCCCTCGATGGGATAGTGCAGCTTGGCGGGGATACCGAGCGCGTTCAGGCGGTTGCGGAATACATCGGCAGCGGGCTGGCCGGCGTACTGGGTGATGACCACAGCCGCGACGGCAAAGCCGTTGCCGCGGAACAGGTCAACCAGGCGCAGCACATCCTCGTCATAGGTAATGCCAAGGTCACCACGAGCCTTGTTTTTCTCGATGTGGTTCGCGTTGATCGCGATGATAACCTCGACATCGTCGGCGATGCTCTTGAGCATGCGGAACTTGCTGTCCGGTTCAAAACCCGGCAGCACGCGGCTCGCATGATAGTCATCGAACAGCTTACCGCCAAACTCCAAATAGAGCTTGCCGCCAAACTGCGAGATGCGCTCCTTAATGTGAGCAGCCTGCAGCTCGATATACTTCGCGTTGTCGAAACCCTGGCGCATATATGGCTCCCGTCCCGTTTCCATTTAATGTTCTAGGCGATTATAACGGAGCAGACCCTCCCCAACGCCCAAGCAATCAACTGGCACCAACCAAACACGCCATCGATAAGTTGCGGTGAAATAGTTCCCGTTTAACCCCTCAAGACGGCCAAACAGGAACTATTCCACCGCAACTTCCCCTTTTTGGTTCAAACAAACCTGGCCTTTGTATCAATAATGGAAACGTCGCAGGTTGAGCATAAGCCAGCGAAAGCCCACCAGAGTAGGCAAAGCGCCCTCTGCACCAACAATGGAAAGCGCCGCAGGCAGAGGACGGACAGCGAGCGCCGTCCAGAACGTACAAGTTGGCATGAAAAAGGCGAGGCATAGACCTTTTGGTCATGCCTTGCCTTTTGAATGACAAATTGTCGTTCTGGACGGCGCGTAGCGTCGACCGGTTCCGCGGTTTGGTAAAACCGCGGAACAAAAAGTCGCCCCCTCCCGCGCACGGAACGGAAGGGGGCTAAAGGTAGGAGTCTACCGGTGGGTTTACCCCACCGGACAGACGATGACCAGGTGATCCTCTACAGGATCGTCAAGGTTTCCGTGGGGTACCCGTTGGGTACTTAGATCAACACGCAGGCGACGGTCAGGATGATGGCGCAGACGACAGAGAGCGCGACGATGAGCTTAAGGGCAAACTTGAGCCAGGTCGTCCACTCGATCTTGGCCAGGGCGAGACCGCCCATGATGGCGCCGGAGGTCGGGGTGAACAGGTTCACGACACCGATGGCGGCGGAGAAGATCATGACCATGACCTCAGGCGAGAAGCCGAGCTTAACAGCCAACGGTCCCATGATGGGCATGGAGACGGTGGCCATACCGGAGGTCGAGGGGATCAGGAAGGACAGGCCGAAGTAGACCAGGAAGCTCATGGGAGCGAAGATCACGCCGGACAGGCCAGCCAGAGCATTGGCGGCAGCGTCGAGGACGAAGACGTCGAGGCCGGTGTTAGCCATGAGGACGGAGATACCACGGGCGAGGGCGATGACGAGAACAACAGACATCATGTCGGCAGCGCCGGTGATAAAGGTGTTAACGATCTGCTTCTCGGACAGGCCACCGATGATACCGATCAGGACGGCCATAAGGAAGAACCAGGTGGAAGCCTCGTCGAAGTACCACTGGCCAATGGGCAGGCCGGTGATCAGGGCAGACCAGCCCTGGACGACGGCGTTACCGTCGGCGTCGTAGACAGCGCCAGCGTCGAAGAAGTTAGCGACGCCCTCGTTGAGGTCGGCCAGCGGAATGAAGCCGACGATCATGACGACGAAGGTGAAGGCGAAGGCAATCAGAACACCCTTCTGACGACCGGTGAGCTTGACCTCCTTGTGGACCTCGGAAGCAGCCTTGCCGTGAGCCTCTTCGGCGTCCTTGAGCTCCTGCATCGACAGGATGGTGGAACCCTTGTCAGCCTTGACCTTCTTGGCGTAGCTCATCACGAAGAAGATGGACATAGCGGTAGTGACAATCCACAGGACGGCACCGAGGCCGATGATGATGGACTGGTTGACCTCAATGCCAACGCCGGTCAGAGCGTCGACGGCAGCGCCGACGGCGAACGGGTTAACCGTGGAGCCCAGGCAGCCGCAGCCAGCGCCGAGCAGGACGGTAGCGGCACCGACCATGGGGTCGAAGCCAGCGGCCATCATGGTAGCGGCGAGCAGGGCGTAGAAGGGAACGGTCTCCTCGCACATACCATAGGTGGTACCACCGAGGGAGAAGATGAGCATCAGCACGGGAATGAGCATAATCTCGTTGCCCTTAAGCTTCTGCACCAGAACGGCGATGCCGTTGTCCAGGGCGCCGGTCTCGGTCATCATACCGAGGAAGCCGCCCAGGATCATAACGAAGAGGCAGACGGGCAGAGCGTCAGCGAAGCCCTTAATCGGGGCGGTGCAGAAATCGCTCAGACGGGCGGCAGTAACCGCGCCGCCGGACGTGCCGGAGACGATAACGGTAATCACTGCGACAATTGCCAGCAGAGCAAGAAGAATGGTGAACGATGAAGGCATACCGCGCTTTTTCTTAGCGGTCTCAGTCATAGTTCTCATCCCCCCTTCATAAATCATTTACTGATCTCGCCAGAAGCGGCTCTTCCGTGCCGTGCCTGCCGCTTGATGCGAGATTATTACCAGATAAAACTGCTCGGGGTGTGCAGCAATACACCCCGAGCGAGATGCTAGATGCTCTTACTTGAGCGTGGCGTACATGACAGCCTTGATGGTGTGCATGCGGTTCTCGGCCTCGTCGAAGACCTTGGAAGCGGGGCTCTCGAAGACCTCGTCGGTGACCTCCTGCTCGGTGATGCCGAACTGATCGCACTTCTCTGCGCCAATCGTGGTGTTGGTGTCGTGGAAGCTGGGCAGGCAGTGCAGGAAGATGGCACCCGGGTTGGCCATAGCCATGACCTCGGAGGTAACACGATACGGGGTAAGCTGAGCGATGCGCTCGGCCCAGACCTCGTCGGGCTCGCCCATGGAGACCCACACGTCGGTGTAGATAACGTCGGCACCGGTGACGCCGTCCTTGACGTCGGTGGTCAGCTTGATGGTGCAGCCGTTGGCCTCGGCGATGGGCTTGCAGGCCTCGATGACGTCGTCAGCGGGCATGCACTCCTCGGGGCCGCAGGCCACGAAGTTCATACCGAGCTTGGAGCAGACGACCATGAGGGAGCGAGCAACGTTGTTCTTGCAGTCGCCCATGAAGACGAGAGTCTTGCCCTTGATGTCGTAGTTGAAGTTCTCCTGGACGGTCAGGATGTCGGCGAGCATCTGGGTGGGATGCCACTCGGTGGTCAGGCCGTTCCAGACAGGCACGCCGGACTTAGCAGCGAGCTCCTCGACGTCGTCCTGGGCAAAGCCACGGAACTCGATGCCGTCATACATGCGGCCGAGAACGCGGGCGGTGTCCTCGATGGACTCCTTCTTGCCCATCTGCGACGAACCCGGATCGAGGTAGGTGACGCCCATGCCCAGATCCATGCCGCCGACCTCGAAGGCGCAGCGGGTACGAGTGGAGGTCTTCTGGAAGAGCAGAACGATGTTCTTGCCCTCGAGATAGCGGTGCGGAACGCCAGCGCGCTTCATATCCTTGAAGTTCTTGGAAAGCTTGAGCAGGTACTCGATCTCCTCGGTGGTGAGGTCGAGAAGCTTGAGGAAGCTACGGCCGGAGAGGTTAACACCCATGGTTCGATTCCTTTCGAAGAAATGAATTACGTAAGTATTAGTGTTGCCCGTTTAACGGGCGAAGCCGGTGCGGTTGTAGGGGGACCGCACCGGAAACGGAAAGACTTAGAGGTCCTCGCGCCAGAAGGGCATGCTCATGCAGCGCGGGCCGCCGCGGCCGCGGGAGAGCTCGGCGGAGGGCACGACGAGAAGGTCCAGGCCCTCCTTGTACAGCACGTCGTTGGTGACGGTGTTGCGGGCGTAGACGCAGATCTTGCCGGGCTCGACGCACAGGGTGTTGGAGCCGTCGTTCCACTGCTCGCGGGAGGCCGCGATCGGGTCGCCGCCGCCGCAGGGGATCAGCTTGACCTGGTCGACGCCGGTGGCGTCCTCCAGGACGTGCTCGAGGGTGTCCTCGATCAGGCGGATGTTCACGTCGCCCGGGTTCTTGCCGGCGGTCAGCTCGTAGACGCGCAGGGTGCCCATGATGGCGGGGTGGATCGTGAACTTATCGACGTCGATCTGGGTGAAGACCGTGTCGAGGTGCATGAAGGCGCGCGAGACCGGGATGTCGAAGGCAAGGATGCGCTCGACCTTGGAGTCGGAGTTCCAGAAGATGTTCTGGGCCATGATGTCGATAGCGGCGGCCTGGGTGCGCTGGGAGATGCCGACGGCGAGGGTCTTCTCGTTGATGTTCAGCACGTCGCCGCCCTCGGTGTGGAACTGGCAGTCGCGGCGGAAGTACAGCGAGACGTCCTTGTAGTCGGGGTGGTACTTGAAGATGTACTTGCCGTACAGGGTCTCGCGGTTGCGGGTGACCGAGTACATGCGGTTGAGGTTGACGCCCTCGCCGACGACCGCGAACGGGTCGCGGGTGAAGTAGAGGTTGGGCATCGGGTCGATGATCAGGTCGGACTCGGACTCGGAGTTGACCAGGGAGTCGAGGGTCGTGGACGCCGTGAGGGGCATGTCGATCTCGGACTTGGTCATGCCGGCCATGGTCTTCTTGACGAACTCGAGGTTGTCCTCGATGGAGTCAAGCTTCTCGCGGACGATCTGCGGCATGCGCTGGCCGCGGATGCCGGCCTCGGCGATGTACTGGTCGGTGAACTCGGCGCGGGCGCCGGGGACCTGGTCGAACACCTCCGCGACGAGGTTCTCCAGATAGAGGACCTCGACGCCCTGGTCCCTCAGGATCTGGGCGAAGGTGTCGTGCTCCTGCTGTGCGACCTCCAGGAACGGGACGTCGTCGAACAGGAGTCGCTCGAGCTCGTCGGGCGGCAGGTTGAGGAGCTCGTCGCCGGGACGGTGCAGGCAGACCTTCCTGAGCTTGCCGATCTCGGAAGGCACGTGCAGACCTTTCGTCATGGCCTCCTACCTTTCTTTCGGGCCCCTGTCAGGGCCGATTCGTTAGCGCCCCTCCGTGTGGGGCGTTATTGCTGACGACATATTTATATCCAAAATCAGCCCATACTTCCACCTTGCCCCCGAACGGTTTTTTATAGGGGGTGAACGGCATACACATATACTTCACGCATGGTACACTTTGATTTAATAAAGTTTATTTACGTGCTTAAATGCGTTTTCAATCCAAATAGCAAATGGAACTTAACTTTATTAAACCACCCTCAAATTGCATATTTCTAATAAAGCTATGAATAGAATTAGCGATTCATACCGCGTCTCAACCATTTTCATTTTTATTCAGAAAAAAGTTTGTCCTATTCATTTTCTGATTACAAGTTACCGTTTACCAGATGCTTGGTACCGTTCACCGGAAGCTCAGTATAAGGCCCAGCGGATATCGGCATGCCGTACTGCCTCATTTGTAACAACTTGACTTCTCGGTATAGAAAAACGGACCTGATCCCCTAGGGAAACAGGTCCGTTTTCGATTATCGTCAGCCAATTTGAATACGGCCTTCGAAGGGAGTCGGAATCCTAGCGATCGAACTCCGCCAGTGCCTCGCCCAGAAGCCTCAGACCCTCGCGCAGAACGTCCTCGCTCGCGCAGTAGCCCAGGCGTGCGCCGCAGGGAAGCTCAAAGCGGCTACCGGGAACCAACAGCACTCCCCTCTCGGCCAGCAGGCGCTTGCAAAACTCCTCGTCATCCTCGGGAATATCCAGCTGGATGAACGAGGTGGACACGCCCTGCGGTGCCGTCCAGGAAACGCGGTGCTGCGTATCGATCCAAGCCTGCGCGATATCGCGGTTTCCAAACACGATCTTGCGATTGCGCTCGAGGATCTTGTCCTTGTGCTCGAGCACATAGGTTGCCAGGGCGTCGTTGAACACGCCGCCGCAAATCATGGTGTAATCGCGATAGGTGCGGATACGGTTGGATATCTCTTCGTCTGCCACGACCCAGCCCACGCGTGCCGCAGGCGTCGAATAGGTCTTGGACACCGAGTTGGTGACGATGGCCTTCTCGTACACATCGGCCATCGACAAAAAGTCCTCGGTGTTCTCAAGCGGCAGGTACACCTCGTCGCACAGCACATAGGCGCCAACCGAGCGGGCGATCTCGGCAATCTGGCCGAGCATATCGACATCAAGCACCGTACCGATGGGGTTCGATGCGTTATTGATGCAGATGAGCTTCGTGTTGGGGCGCACCGAGCGCTTGAGCTCCTCGATATCGGGTTTCCATCCGAGCTCCTCGCGAAGCTCCCAATACTCGACCTCGGCGCCGAGCGTACGCGGGATCTCATAGAGCGGCGCATAGGTAGGCCACTCGGCGATAACGTGGTCGCCGGGCTCGACTACAGCCATGATGGCGTTGAGATTGGCGCCCGTGCAGCCATTGGTCTGCAGAATGTAATCGGGATTGACCTCGCGACGATACAGCTTGGCAACCTCGGCCTTAAACTCCGGCGAACCCTCGATCCAGCCGTAGTTCATCTTCTCGCGATCCAGGCGCTCGTAGAACGTGGCGCCGTCCTGTTCGTCGAGCGCGCGAAGCTCGCCCATGGTAAGCGACGAAATCGTCGACTGGGCGATATCCCACGTGGCGCTCTTCTCCCAAACGTTGAGCCACTCCTCAACGCCGATTGCCTTGATATCCATGACCAAGCTCCTTACAAAAGCAGTCATCCAATCGTGTTGACGTTCCTCATACAAGAATGGGGCGGTGCGAATACCCGCACCGCCCCATTGGGAGACATCTAATGGCAGCTAGATGTATGTATTAAGACCTGTACGGGTCTTCGAAAACCTTAGAGGTCCTCGCGCCAGAAGGGCATGCTCATGCAGCGCGGGCCGCCGCGGCCGCGGGAGAGCTCGGCGGAGGGCACGACGAGAAGGTCCAGGCCCTCCTTGTACAGCACGTCGTTGGTGACGGTGTTGCGGGCGTAGACGCAGATCTTGCCGGGCTCGACGCACAGGGTGTTGGAGCCGTCGTTCCACTGCTCGCGGGAGGCCGCGATCGGGTCGCCGCCGCCGCAGGGGATCAGCTTGACCTGGTCGACGCCGGTGGCGTCCTCCAGGACGTGCTCGAGGGTGTCCTCGATCAGGCGGATGTTCACGTCGCCCGGGTTCTTGCCGGCGGTCAGCTCGTAGACGCGCAGGGTGCCCATGATGGCGGGGTGGATCGTGAACTTATCGACGTCGATCTGGGTGAAGACCGTGTCGAGGTGCATGAAGGCGCGCGAGACCGGGATGTCGAAGGCAAGGATGCGCTCGACCTTGGAGTCGGAGTTCCAGAAGATGTTCTGGGCCATGATGTCGATAGCGGCGGCCTGGGTGCGCTGGGAGATGCCGACGGCGAGGGTCTTCTCGTTGATGTTCAGCACGTCGCCGCCCTCGGTGTGGAACTGGCAGTCGCGGCGGAAGTACAGCGAGACGTCCTTGTAGTCGGGGTGGTACTTGAAGATGTACTTGCCGTACAGGGTCTCGCGGTTGCGGGTGACCGAGTACATGCGGTTGAGGTTGACGCCCTCGCCGACGACCGCGAACGGGTCGCGGGTGAAGTAGAGGTTGGGCATCGGGTCGATGATCAGGTCGGACTCGGACTCGGAGTTGACCAGGGAGTCGAGGGTCGTGGACGCCGTGAGGGGCATGTCGATCTCGGACTTGGTCATGCCGGCCATGGTCTTCTTGACGAACTCGAGGTTGTCCTCGATGGAGTCAAGCTTCTCGCGGACGATCTGCGGCATGCGCTGGCCGCGGATGCCGGCCTCGGCGATGTACTGGTCGGTGAACTCGGCGCGGGCGCCGGGGACCTGGTCGAACACCTCCGCGACGAGGTTCTCCAGATAGAGGACCTCGACGCCCTGGTCCCTCAGGATCTGGGCGAAGGTGTCGTGCTCCTGCTGTGCGACCTCCAGGAACGGGACGTCGTCGAACAGGAGTCGCTCGAGCTCGTCGGGCGGCAGGTTGAGGAGCTCGTCGCCGGGACGGTGCAGGCAGACCTTCCTGAGCTTGCCGATCTCGGAAGGCACGTGCAGACCTTTCGTCATGGCCTCCTACCTTTCTTTCGGGCCTTACTGGCCGAATGTATCAGCGCCCCTCCATATGGGACGCTGCTTGCTGACAGCTCTAGTTATATCCAAATTCCATCCGTAATGCTACCTCGCCCCCGAACGGTCAGCAAAGTACGATGAACGGTATATCGCATATGATTTCCCATGATACACTTCAGTTTCGTAAAGCAGATTTTCCTAGGTAAACGTTATTTTTCTAGGAAATCAAGCTTGAACACTCAAAGTTATCCATGATTCAAAATTGCATAGTGAAAACGGTTTTCTGCATATAAATGACGCTTGCCCTCGATTCGACCTACATTCGATTATATTCAGCTTGCTATCATTCTTATTCATACATTCTCACCAGTTGAGTGAGGATATAGATCGCTTGCTCAAATCACCGGACGTTAGTGCTTCGGCTTGTCAGCGTAAGAAGTAGGTAAAGATACCGTTCACGAGATACGTCCGTGCCGGCGGTCGACTAAATTGAGACAATAGTGAATTAGAGTTAGGCTACCGTCCCCTGCGGGGACTGAACGGACAGATGCATATGCCGAGCAAAATCGAAAAGAAGCAAAAGGCCGCTAAGCTGCGCAAGCCGCCGCGCGACTTCTCGTACACGCAAAACCGAGAGCTTAGCTGGCTGCGCTTTAACAACCGCGTGCTTGACGAAGCCTTCGACGAAACCGTTCCGCTGTTCGAGCGTCTAAAGTTCGTGTCGATTTTCGAGTCCAACCTCGACGAATTCCTTATGGTGCGCGTGGGCGGCCTGTCCGATCTGGCAGAGCTCAAAAAGCAGCCTGTCGACAACAAGAGCAATATGACCGCCTCCGAACAGGTCGATGCTGTCATGGCAGAGCTGCCCGGGCTCCTTACCCGTTGGGAGTCCATCTTTAAGAGCATCGAAGGCAAGCTCGACACCCTGGGCGTTCACCGCGCCCGCATCGATTCGCTTACGCCCGAGGAGCGCACCTTTGTAACCCGCTACTTCCAAGCCTACGTGTCGCCGGTTATCTCACCGCTGGTCATTGACCCGCGCCATCCCTTCCCCAACCTGCGCAACGGCGCGCTCTATCTGGCTTGTGGCCTGGACGGCGTCACCGACGAGGAAAGCCTGCTCGGCCTGATCGAGATTCCCGCCTCGATGAACCGCGTGGTCGAGATTCCCTCGCCCGCCGGCACCTACTCCTATATCTTGCTCGAAGACGTTATCCTCGCCTGCCTCGGCAGTTGCTTTGGCTCCTACAAGCCGCTGGATCGCGCGCTGATCCGCGTCACCCGCAATGCCGATATCGACCCGGACGGCGAGGGCGTCGAGGAGGAGGAAGATTACCGCCAGCACATGAAGCGCATCCTCAAGAAGCGCCTGCGCCTGCAGCCGGTGGTGCTCGCCGTATCGGGCTCACTCGAAAAGCCAACGCTCAAGACCATCCGCAAGGCGCTCGAGCTTTCTCGCCGCTCGGTCTTTACCTGCGATATCCCCCTTGACCTGGGCTACGTCTTTGGCATTGAGGGTAAGATTCCCGAGCACCTACGCAATGAGCTGCTCTTTACGCCGTTTAAGCCGCAGCCCAACCCCACCATCGACATGACCCGTTCCATCCGCGAGCAGGTGCTGCAGCACGACAAGCTGCTCTTTTACCCTTACGAGGCCATGAACCCGTTCCTGGACCTGGTGCACGAAGCAGCCTACGACCCCGAGTGCATCTCGCTGCGCATCACGCTCTACCGCGTGGCCAAACAAAGCCGCCTGTGCGAGTCACTCATCGATGCTGCCGAAAACGGCAAAGAGGTCACGGTGCTCATGGAGCTCCGCGCACGCTTTGACGAGCAGAACAACATCGAGTGGGCCGAGCGCCTGGAAGAGGCCGGCTGCACCGTTATCTACGGCTCCGAGGGCTTTAAGTGCCACTCCAAGATCTGCCAGCTCACCTATCGCGAGGGCATGGCGCTTACCCGTCTCACGCTGTTGGGCACCGGCAACTTTAACGAGAAGACGGCCAAGCTCTACAGTGACTTTATGCTCATGACCGCCCATCCCGGTATCGGCGAGGACGCCAACCTGTTCTTCCGCAACCTGTCGCTGGGCAACCTGCGCGGCGATTATCGCTTCCTGGGCGTGGCGCCCGTCGGACTGAAACCGCTCATCATACGCGGCCTGGACCGCGAGATTCAGCGCGCCCTTGTCGGCGAGCCCGCCCGCGTGTTCTTTAAGCTCAACTCGCTGACCGACCGCGAGGTTATCGATAAGATCGCCGAGGCATCGTGTGCCGGTGTGCGCGTGGACATGATCATCCGCGGCATCTCGTGTCTCAAGCCCGGTGTTCCGGGCAAGACCGAGAACGTGCACGTGCGCTCCATCGTCGGACGCTTTTTGGAGCATGCGCGCGTCTATGCCTTTGGCGTGGACTCGGACATGATCTACCTGAGCTCGGCAGACATGATGACGCGCAACACCGAGCACCGCGTGGAGATCGCCTTCCCCGTGCTCGACCCCACCTGCCGCGCCCTAGTGCACGAGTACATGGGCATGCAGCTGCGCGACAACGTGAAGGCCCGCAGCCTCACGAGCGACGGCACCTGGGTCCCCGTGGAGCGTGCAGAGGGTGAGAAACCCTTCAACTCGCAGGAAGCCCTGCTGGAGCGTGCCTATCGCAACGCCGAGGCCGCGCCCGAGCCCGTCATTGAGGCGGAACCTGCCCCCGAGGCCGAGCCGCAGCCAGTAGCACCCAAGGTCCAAGAGGTCCAGGCGACCGTCATTGAGCCCGAGCCTGCACCTGCACCTCAGCCCGAGCCGCAGGTCACCAAGTCCGCACCCGGGACGAGTGCCCGTCGCGATAAGCCCGCCGGCAAGACCAAGGCCATCGAGCGCCATCGCCCCGGTCGCGTGCGCATGGGTCTGGGCCTAATCGGTCTAGGCCTTAAAACGCTCATTACCGGCAAGACCAAATAGGCGTTTGTAGAAGCGCCCCGCATTTGAGGAAAGCCTCGGATGCGGGGCGCTTTTCCCTGCTACCATGGTGCGGACAACAACGCGAATGACAGGCAGGGATATGAAGCTCACCATAGAATCGATGACGTACGGCGCCGACGGGCTGGCGCATGCCGACAACGGCAAGGCCGTCTTTGTGCAGGGCGCCGTGGCAGGCGACACCGTCGAGGCCGAGGTCGTACAGAACGGCAAGTCGTTCATGCGCGCCCGCACCACCGAGATTCTGGAGCCAAGCCCCGATCGCATTCAGCCTCCCTGCCCCTTCGTGGGCATTTGCGGCGGCTGCTCGTGGGGCAATCTCTCACGCACGGCACAGCTCGCCGCCAAGGAGCAAAACCTGCGCTCCACGCTCGAGCGCATCGGCAAGTTCGCTCCTGAGCAGGTCGATGAGCTGATACAGCCCATCCGCCACACCAAGGACGACTGGGGCTACCGCAATAAAATCGAACTCGAACCGACCGTCGTCAACGGTCGCGTTCGCCTTGGCATGCACGGTGTCGACCCCAGCAAAATCGTGACCGTCGATTCGTGCCCGCTGTTCGATAAGCGCTTCCCGAAGGCGCTCAAATCGGTCGTCGGCGCACTCAACTATCTAAGCGGCAGCCATGACTTGGGGCTCGAACGCGTGGGCATTCGCGCATCGCGCCGCACCAAGGCACTCGAGGTCGCACTCTGGACGCCCACAGGCTCTTTTCCGCGCTCGCAGGTCTCCCGCGTGCTGGCGGACGCCGCTCATCCCACGAGCATCGTGCGCGTGATGAGCAAGGGCGAAAAGAAGGCCCGCCGTGTTTCCAAGGTCGAAATGCTCGCCGGAGAGGGCTCATGGACCGAGAATATCGCCGAGGGTCAGATGCGCTTGTCTGCCCCGTCTTTTTTCCAGGTCAACACCAAGGGTGCCGAGATTTTGATCGAGCTTGTCATGGAAACGCTCGATCCGCAGGAAGACGAGCTTGCCGTGGACCTGTACTGCGGTGCCGGCACCTTTACCCTGCCGCTCGCCCGCCGCTGCGACTTTGTCGCTGCCCTCGAGGCCTACGGCCCCGCCGTGCGCGACCTGCGCCGTAACCTGGAGATCAACAAGCTTGATAACGTCGACGTCATTGGCGGAGACGCGGTACGCGAGTTCCCCGACCAGGATGCCGACGTCTTGGTGGTCGACCCGCCGCGCGCAGGCCTCGCCCCCGAGGCGATCGACCTTATCGCCAGCACGAGTGCCCGCGACGTCGCCTACGTGAGCTGCGACCCGGCCACCCTGGCGCGAGATCTCAAACGCTTTGTCGAGGAAGGCACCTTCTCCCCCGTAAAAATCACGCCAGTCGACCTGTTCCCACAAACCTTCCACTGCGAAACCGTCGTCCACCTCAAGCGCAACTAGACTGTTTGCCCAAGACCACGCCCGATGATTTTTCTGGGACGGGGATTAAATAATCAATTTGCACCGAATGATTATTTAAGGCTCTGTTAGACCAGGATTGACATACATGTGTCCTCACGGTGCCATATCGTTGACCCCATAGACCGCGATGATGGGGGGCAGCATGAACGCCGAAGACCTGGTCCTCAACTTCAAGAAGGGCATGGCGAACCTCAGCAAGACCGAGCGCCGCCGCGCTATCGAGTCCGTCAGGGACGTGATCCGCGCGGCGGCGTTCGACGACGCGGCCGGCTCCGCCT
>UQMO01000053.1 GCA_900542125.1 uncultured Collinsella sp.
GCCTTCGTCGGCAGCGTCAGATGTGTATAAGAGACAGATGTCGGTCCCAGCACGAGCGTGACGGCGGCGCCGCGGCGTGCGGCCTCCCCCGCCAGAGCGATACCCATCTTGCCCGATGAACGGTTGCCGATAAAACGCACGGGATCGATCGGCTCGTGCGTGGGGCCGGCAGTGATCACGATGCGCTTGCCCGCCAGGTCTTGCGGGACGGGGTTCAGCACCTCACAGACGGCCTCGACGACGTCCTCGGGCTCGCTCATGCGTCCCGTGTCCACGTCGCCGCAGGCAAGGTAACCGCTACCCGGACCCACAACATTGACACCGCGCTCGCGCAGCGTGGCCATGTTGGCCTGCGTGGCCGGTGCCTTCCACATGCCATTGTTCATGGCCGGTGCGATCACGATGGGGCGCGGCGTGGCAAGCAGCGTGGTGGAGATGAGGTCGTCGGCGATGCCGTTGGCCATCTTAGCGATGATGTTGGCCGTCGCGGGCGCCACGACCACCACGTCGGGCTCCTGCGCCAGCGAGATATGGTGGATGGGGTCGGAGGGGTCGTCGAATAGGCCCACGGCAACGGGCTCATTGGTGAGTGCGCGGAAGGTGAGCGGCCCCACGAACTCCATGGCGTGCTCGCTCATGACGACCTTGACGTGGGCGCCGCGCTTTTGCAGCAGGCGCACGATATTGCACGACTTATAGGCGGCGATCCCGCCGGTAATTCCCAGCAGGATCGTTTTTCCCTCAAGTTGCATTGAATTGTTGGGTGCCGCCGCCATCGTTAGGCTTCCTTGCTGAGGAGCACGAGCAGGCGGTGGCAGTACGGGCAGTGCGTAATCTCACTACCGTCGTGGTTGAGGTCGCTCATGGATGACGCCTGCAGCGCGGTGTGGCAGACCGTGGGGATGTTGCCCTTGATGGTCTCGACGGCCAGGCCGCGGAACTGCTTGAGCAGACGCTCGTAATCGGTGAGCACGTCGGCCGGCAGCGTGGCGGCAAGAGCGGTGCGCTCCTTAGTGGCGGCTTCGATCTGAGCCTGCAGGTCGGCAGCCTTGGCGCGGGCGGCCTTGGTATCGGCCTTCACGCCCTCTTCGAACTTGGCGATGATTGCCTGCGCGCGGGTCTCGCGGTCGAGCGCCTCTTTGTGGGCGACAACGACGTCCTTGCGGGTGTGCTCAATCTTGTCCAGGCGCTTGGCCAGGGTGGCGAGCTCGTTTTCCAGGTCCTGTACCTCGCGGTAGTCGGAGCCGTCAACGTGGCGCTTCTTAGCGGCCTCGATGGCGTTATTGGTCTGGATCTCGGTGGTGTTGAGATCGTCGAGCTCAATATCCAGGTCCTTGCGTTGGGCGTAGAGCTTGGTCATTTCGGCCTTGAGCTTAACGTAGGTCTTGCGCTTGGAAGCGAGCTCCTTGAGCTCCGGCATATTGGCAAGTTCGCTCTTGTTGCGGGCGAGCTCCAAATCGATCTGTTGCAGCTTGAGTAGCGTAGCGCCGGCGCTCATAAGTTCTCTCCTTTTGTCACAGTCCACCATTGGCAAGGGTTCAGTATTTTAATCGCATGACGGGGGTCGGCCCCGGCGTCAACTGCAGAGTTCATCAATATATCAACGAACGGCCCCTCGGAGCGGTCGTGGCCGAGCAAGATCACCGGCAGCCCGCGCAAGGCAAGGTCTTGCGCCACGTGGTAGCCCGCCTCGCCCGTCACGACAACATCTGCGCCCGCGGCGATGGCGAGCTCTCCGAAGTCGCCCAGGGAGCCGCCCAAAATGGCGACGGTGCGGCACGGGCGATCAGCTTTGCCCCACACACGCGGGTCGCTGCCAAAGGCCGTGGCAGCACGGGTGGCAAGATCGCGCAGCGTGCACGGGTCGTTGAGCGTTGCAAGTGCGCCCAGGCCGGTGGCCTCGGGGTCGTCCACGTGCTCCAGTGAGCTCACGGGTGCGGCACCCAGCAGCTTGCTCAGGCAGACACGGGCTTCGTGCGAGCGGTCCAGGTTGGTGTGGAGCGAGATAATGCTCACCCCGCAGCGGGCAGCCTCGTAGAGGGCCGCACTGCACTGGGGTCGTGTGGCATCCGCCGGACAAAAGGCCTCGGGTGCCTTGATGTATATGGGATGATGCGTCAGCAGCACGTTGGCGCTTGCTTCTTGGGCGCGGCGAACATTAGCCTCAGTCGCATCGAGTGCGCAGGCAACGCCGGTGATCTCCGCGGCCGGATCGCCAACGGAGAGTCCTACGTGGTCCCAGGGCTCGGTGTCCGTCTTGGGATAGCGTGCCAGTAGCGCGCGCTCGAGCTCGGCGACGATCATGCGGCACCTGCGATCGAGAGCAGCGTCTGGGCAAACTCGTCCAGATCGTCCGGATTCACGCGGTCGTCAAAGGAAATGCGCAGTGCACCTAGTGCCTGCTCGCGACCAATGCCCATGGCGCTGAGCACATGGCTCGGGTCCACGCTGCCGCTCGAGCACGCCGAGCCGGCCGAAACCTCAAAGCCGGCGGCATCGAGCTTGACGATGAGCTCCTCGGAGTCCATGCCATCAACGTAGATCGACACCATGCCCGGCAGGCGATCGGCCTGTGCGTAGTCGCCCATGGTGGCATGAATACGCGGATGAGCCGTAAGCGTGGCGTAGAGCTTGTCGGAAAGGGCTTGCAGCTTCGCGCGCTCCTGAGCCACATGGGGCGTCAGAGACGAGGCGGCAGCGGCAAAGGCGAGCTGCGTTCGCAGGTCTTGCGTGCCGGCACGACGACCGGCCTCCTGTCCGCCGCCAAAGATGCGCGGGCGCAGCGGCGTGCGGCTCTTAAGGTAGAGTGCGCCAGATGCCACGGGACCGCCAATCTTGTGGGCTGCGACGGACATGGCGTCGAAGCCCAGCTCGGTGACATCGAGCGGAATATGCAGATACCCCTGGATGGCATCGGTGTGGAACAGGGCGCCAACGGTATGCGTGGCCGCGGCAAGCTCGCGGATGGGCTGCACCACGCCGGTCTCGTTGTTGGCAACCATGATGCTCACGAGCGCCACGTCGTCGCCTAGCAGCTCGACAAGCGTGGCAGGCTCAATGTAGCCCATGCGGCAGGGCTGCACTAGGTCGACGGTAAAGCCGGCGGCACGCAGCAACGGCAGGTTGTCCAGAATCGAATCGTGCTCGATGGCCGAAACGATTACACGATCGCGCTTGCGATCGCGCTGACGAGCGCCCTCGGCAAGACCGAGCAGCGCCAGCTGGTTGGCTTCGGTGCCGCCGTTGGTCAGTACAATCTCGGACGGGCGGACGCGCGCGCCAAAGCTGCGGGCGATCTCGCGACGTGCAACCTCCAGACGCGCGGCAGCCTTGCGGCCGAGCGAATGCAGCGAGTTGGGGTTGACGCCGGCAAGCTCGCTGTCGTCGTACTCGCGCTGCGCAAGGAGCGCCTCGGCGCGCATGGGCGTCGAGGCGGCATAGTCAAGATTCACGGGTATACGGTTTTGACCTGCGGTCATAAGGGTTTATGCCTCCTGTGCGGCCTCGTTGCCCAGCTTCTGCAGCAGCGCAACCTCGGCAGCGGGATCTTTGGACTTAAATACGGCAGAACCGGCCACGAGCACGTTGGCGCCGGCCTTGACGACCTCGACAATGTTCTTGGAAGAAATGCCACCGTCGACCTCGATGAGGGGCGAAACGCCGTGACGCTCGCACATGGCCCTGAGCTCGCGGAGCTTAGCGATGGTGCCCGGGATAAAGCTCTGACCGCCAAAGCCCGGGTTCACGCTCATGAGCAGCACCATATCGACGACGTCGATGATGCTCTCGAGCACGCACACGGGGGTGGCGGGGTTGAGCACCACGCCGGCCTTAACGCCGCGCTGCTGCAGATGGGTGAGCGTGCGGTGCAGGTGCGTGGAGGCCTCGTAGTGTACGGTGATCATATCGGCGCCGGCGTCTGCGTACCAATCGACCGTCTCGTCGGGGTTCGACACCATGAGGTGCGCGTCGACCGGTACATTGGTGGAGCGCTTGACGGCCTTGAGGATGTCAACGCCAAAGGTGAGGTTGCCGGTAAAGTGGCCGTCCATGACGTCGAAGTGCACGTAGTCGGCGCCGGCGATCTTGTCGAGGTCGCCCTTGAGGTTGGCCATATCGGCCGAAAGGATGGACGGAGCGATTTTAATGGAACCCATGGTAGAAGCCTTTCTGCGCTAGTCGGTGAGTCCGTAGAACTCTTGGGAGGGTACGCGGTCGGTAAGAATCTCGAGCGCCCTATCCAAAGTAACACCGTTGTAGAGCGTTTGCTCCACGGCAAAGGTGAGCGGAATGTCTACGCCCAGTGAACGGGCAAGCTCGCTCACGCTGCGGGCCGCGACGGCGCCCTCAACAACCATATGCGTGCGCGTCTGATACTCGTCGAGCGACACGCCGTGGGCAAACTCGTAGCCAAAGGTGCGGTTGCGCGAATGCTCCGAGGTGCAGGTGGCAATGAGGTCGCCCATGCCGGCAAGTCCCATGCAGGTCATAGCTTGACCGCCGCGGGCGTGCACCAGACGGCTGATCTCTGCCAGGCCGCGCGTCATGATGAGGGCGAGCGTGTTGTCGCCCGCACCGGTGCCGGCGGAGATTCCGCATACGATCGCGATGACATTTTTCATGGCGCCGCAAACCTCGACGCCGGTCATGTCCTGCGACAGGTAGATGCGGAAGGCCGTGGATAGGAGCAGGTTCTTAAAGGTCTCCCCTACCTGCGCGTCTTTGCTGGCGATGACGGCGGCAGAAAGTCCGCCGCGGCAGATCTCCTCGGCATGGTTGGGGCCCGAGAGCGCCGCCACGCGCGTCTCGTTGCCAATCTCGCTGGCGATGACCTCGCTCATGAGCAGGCCGGACTCGGGCTCAATGCCCTTGGTGAGGCAGAGCACCGGGGTATCGGCGGCGATAAAGGGCGCGGCCTGGTGGCACACGCTGCGAAGGTGCGTCGAAGGAACGGCGAAGATGATGGCCTCGGCGCCGTCGAGTGCCTGCACCAGGTCCGTGGTGGCGACGACGTTGCCGGGCAGCTTGTAGCCCACAAGGTAGCGGGGGTTGCGGTGCTCGCCATTGATGCCGGCGGCCGTCTGCTCGCTGTGGGCCCACATGGTCACGCGCTCGGCTCGCGCGGCGGCAAGGCCGGCGACGGCGGTTCCCCAGGAGCCGGAGCCAATCAGCGCAACATTCATGACTCTCTCCTACTTATCGTCGGGCTCGGTGACGCGCTTGGTAAACGAGAGCTTGGACTCCTTACCGGTCATGAGCTTTTTGATGTTCGCACGATGGGCCCACACCACGGTGATGCCGATTATCGCCATGCAGAACTTGAGGCCCAGGCTGCTGTACGGAAAGACCGCGCAAGCAGCGATGGGAAGACCGATGGCCGCGGCAAGCGAGCCCACCGACACAAACTTGGTGATGGCGACGGCCACGATAAACATGCCCAGCAGCGACAGGCCAATTGGCCAATACCAGGCGAGGATGACGCCCAGACCAACTGCGATTCCCTTGCCGCCATGGAAATTGAGGTAGGGCGAGAAGATGTGGCCCCACACCGCTGCCAGGCAGATGACGCCGAGCATCCAGTCGCCGGCGGCGCCGGGGGCCATAATGCTCACGGGGAAGCCATAGCCCAAGTCGGCAATGAGCGGACGCGCGATAAGGACGCAGATGGCGCCCTTAAGGCAGTCGAGCAGCAGCGTGAGCGCGGCCACCTTGGGGCCGGCCACGCGCAGCGCGTTGGTGGTGCCGATGTTGCCGGAGCCCGCCTTGCGAATGTCCGTGTGGTTGAACACGCGGCCCAAGATCAGGCCAAACGGAATCGCTCCGATAAAGAACGAGACCACGGCGCAGATGGCGGTCAGAAGAATCGGATTATGCATCCTTTTGATCCTTCTTCCTAAAGAAGAGTCGAATGGGCGTGCCGGCAAAGTCGAAGGTCGAGCGCATGCGGTTCTCGACGTAGCGCTGGTAGGTGTCGTTGACCAGGTCGCTGTGGTTGACGAAGAACGTAAACGTCGGCGGATTGACGCCCGTCTGGGTCACGTAGTGCATGCGCAGGCGACGCTTGCCGTCCACCACGGTATGACCGAACTCGCGCAGGTCGGTGAGGAACGTGTTGAGGCGCGAGGTGCTGATCTTTTGCGAGCGCGTCTTTTCGGCCACGTCGACCATCGACCAGATCTTCTCGACGCTACGGCCGGTCAGGGCTGAGATGCGCAGGTACTGGGCCCAGGGAGCCATGACGCCCAGACGGTGGTCGACGGTCTCCATGCAGGCCTCGCGCTTGCGGTCATCGTCGAGCAGGTCCCACTTGTTGAGCAGCACCACGATGGCGCAGCCGCGCTCGATGGCAAGACCCATGACCTTCTGGTCCTGCTCGGTAACGCCCACGGAGGCGTCGACGACGAGCAGCGCCACGTCGGCGCGGTCGATGGCGCGCAGGCCGCGGACCATGGAGTAGTACTCGATGTTCTCGTACACGGTGCTCTTCTTGCGAATGCCCGCGGTGTCGACCATGCGGTAGTGCTTGCCGTTGCGCTCCACGACGGTGTCGATGGCGTCGCGCGTCGTGCCGGCAATGTTGGACACGATAGAGCGGTCGGCGCCCAGGATGCGGTTGAACAGCGACGACTTACCGGCGTTGGGACGGCCGATGATGGCGACGTTCAGCGCGTCGGGGAACTCATCGGCGACCTCGTCCTCTTCCTCCGGAAGCAGGGCCACGATGTCATCGAGCAGGTCGCCCGTGCCGTGGCCATGCAGGGCCGAGAGCGGCGTGGGCTCGCCGATGCCAAGCGAATAGAACTCCCAGATGCTGTCGTTTTCGCGATCGGGGTTGTCGAGCTTGTTCACCAGCAGAAAGACCGGCTTGTCGCAGCGCTTGAGCATGCGGGCGACCGACTCGTCCTCCTCGGTGACGCCGGTGCGGCCGTCGACCACAAACAAGATGACGGCGGCTTCCTCGGCGGCGGCGAGCGCCTGGTCGCGGATGGACGTGGCAAACACGTCATCGCTCTTGAGCGGCTCGATGCCGCCCGTGTCGACGATGGTGAACTCGCGGCCGTTCCAATCGGCCGTGTGGTACGAGCGGTCGCGCGTGACGCCGCGAGACTCGTGGACGATGGCGTCCGAGGTCTGGGCCAGGCGGTTAACGAGTGTGGACTTGCCCACGTTGGGGCGTCCGACGACGGCGACGATAGGTTTCATCTGCTCTCCTTTAATGGGTAGGGTCAGCGGAATTAGTAGAGTCGGCAGGCACAATGCCAAGGATGTGCTCCAGGGTATCGAGCAGCTCATGCGGCATGGTCGACACCACATGAACCTCGGCGCCGCGACCGGTAAGGCTTGCGAGTAAATCGTCACGATGATACTCGTCAAGCGTCATGCCGTCAGCGTTGAACATGAGCTTAGGCACAAAGAGCATAACCCCCGACAGATCTTGGGGCAGCTGCTCCAGAATGTCACACGCGACGATGAGGCCGGTCACGTCCACGTTGCCGCCAAAGTAGCGGTTCTTGATGGCTGTGACGGTGCCGCCGAGACCATGCGGCGACTCCACAAAGCGCGCCACGGTGTCGCGAGCGCTGGCGCCGGAGAGGCACAGAAGGCGCTGGTTGCGCTCGGCGATTGCCTCGCGAACTCGGCGCAGGCGCTCGGCATCGGCGGCGAGCACGTTGTCGGTCTCGTCCAGATAGGAGCGGATCATACCGATGCCGTCGTAGTACTGCGGGTAGCCGTCGTAAAAGTCCGCCTCGGGTGGCTCGATGCCGGCATCCAAGTAGAACTCGTCGCTCATCTGGAAGGTGTGGCGGCCAAAGCGCTCGAAGGCACGGTCCTGGAACGGTCGGATCATGGCAATGGTCTCGCGCGCTAGCTCGGGCTTGTCGCTGTAGGACCAGCTAAAACGGTTCTGATGCTTGGTAAAACCGAGCGGCACAATGCCCAGGCTGGTGATTTGCTCGTGCTCCTCGCAAAAGCGCAGGGTCTTTTCCAGCTCCTCGCCGTCGTTCATGCCGGGGCACAACACGATCTGCGCGTGAATCTCGATGCCGGCGGCCATGATGGCCTCGAGTACGTCCATGCCGCGCTGGGCGTTGCGGCCCATCATACGACGGCGGACGTCGGGGCTCACGGCATGGACCGACACGTTCATGGGGCTCATGTTGCGTTGGATGACGTTTTGCACGTCCTCGTCGGTGAGGTTCGTGAGCGTGACGAAGTTGCCCTGCAAAAAGCTCAGGCGATAGTCATCGTCGCGGATGTAGAGCGTGGAGCGGCCACCCTTGGGCAGCATGGTCATAAAGCAGAACACGCAGGCGTTCACACAGGTACGCATGCCGTCAAAGATGGGGCCGTCGAACTCAAGGCCCCAGTCCTCTCCTGGGAAGCGGTCGAGCTCGACGGAAGTGACGGTGTTGTCGCGCGGATCGAAAACCTCGAGGTCGACGGTATCATCGTCGGCCTCCCAGAGCCACACAATCATGTCGGTAAGCTGCTCACCGTTGACCGTGAGCACGCGCATGCCCGGCTCGATACCCACATCCCACGCGGGCGATTCGGGACGCACGTTCTTTACGAGCGCGCCCTCACCCGGCTCGGGGTCGCGGCTGCGCCCGTAATCGGCCACCTCGGCGGCGTATGCGGGTACGGTCTGGTCCATGATTAGTGGTAAAGCTCCTTGATGCGAGCGACGGCTCGTTCGATGTGTTCTTGCGGGGTGGAGGCTCCGGCGGTGATGCCGATGTGGTGGGCGTCGGTAAACCACGCGGCCTGGAGCTCGGAAGCTTCCTCGATGTGATGCGTGCGCTCGCAGGCGTCTGCGCAAATCTGCGCCAGGCGGCGGGTGTTGCCCGAGTTTTTGCCGCCCACGACTACCATGCAGTCGCAGCGGTTGGCAAGTGTGGCTGCTGCCTGTTGACGCTCACTCGTGGCGGCGCAGATGGTGTTGATCACGCGCAGCTCCTGCACACGCGGGGTGATGGCTGCCACGACCTCGGCTAGGTTCTGCGCGGTCTGGGTGGTCTGCACGACGAGGCCTACCTTGCCCTTGAACGGCAGCGCGTCCGCATCAGCGGCGCAACTCACGACCTGCGCATCGTCGCCGGCGTGACCCAGAATGCCCTCGACCTCGGGATGCCCCGGCTCACCCACGACCACCACGTGGTAGCCCTCGCGCACCAGGCGCTCGGCTGCCACGTGAACCTTCTTGACGTAAGGGCAGGTGGCGTCGATGACGTTAAGGCCACGCTCGCGAGCGGCATCGATGACCTGCGGCACCACACCGTGGGCGCGGATGATCACGGTGCCGGTTGCGGCATTATCATGGTTCTCGGCCAAGCCAACGCCTGCCTCAGCGAGCTCGCGTACCACGATGGGGTTATGAATGAGCGGACCCAAGGTATGGACCTGAGTGCTCTCCCCTGCCTGCGGGGCGGCGGCCAGCGCCATATCGAGCGCACGCTGTACGCCGTAGCAGGTGCCGGCGTGGGCTGCGATTTCGATGGTGGGAGCGTCTGCCTTGCCAGGCGCAGGCTCGGCAGTGTTCATGACTTCCTCGCTCATGGTTAGAACCTTCCCGGATGCTCGGCGCACAGGTCGTCGCGCATAGCGTAGACGCGGTTCATGGCCTCGGACTCAAACCATGCCAGGCGCTCCTTGCGCTTGAGCTCGGCCGGTGCATCGGATAGCGAGATGGCCTTGCCGGCACGGATCCAGCACTTTTTAGGGCGCATGAGCTTTTTGCCCGCAGGCGTAATATCGGACCAGCCACAGATGGCGAGCGGGTTGACGGGCGCCTTGCCCATCTGGGCGATGAGCGCAAAACCGCCGTGGACCTCGGGCTTGATCTCACGCGAGCGGATGCGCGTGCCCTCGGGGAAGATCAGGACGTCCTCGCCACGCTGCAGCGCATGCTGAGCGGCGCGCAGGCACTTCATATCGGCAGTACCACGCTCCACGGGGATGCCGCCAACGCGGCTAAAGGCCCAGCGCACAATCTTGCTCTTGGCGAACTCGGACTTAAAGATGGGACGAATGCGGCGGCCCCCAAAGAACAACGCCGTCTCAACGGCCAGGAGCTCGGCCATCGAGGTGTGGTTGCAGATGACCACGCTGCCGCGGCCTTCCTGGCGCTCAAACAGCAGGTCAGCGTCCTCGACCTTCCAGCGCCACATGAGTTTGGAGAAGGCCCAAAGGATGGCCATGACTACGACGACGGTGCCGCGGATGAGCGCTGGGAACTCTGCATAGGGGGCGTTGTAATAGTCCTCGGGCGTCTGCTTAAACAGGCGCATGGGCTACCTCCTTTGGTTGATGAGGTCCTCGATAATGCGGACGACCTCGTCGATGGTGTGGGCGGTGGAGTCGACGTGCACGGCGTCCTCGGCGGGCACGAGCGGCGCGACCTCGCGGCTGCTGTCGAGCTTATCGCGTTGCTTGAGGGCGTCGAGGGTCTCGTCGACCTCGGCCTCGAGCTGCGCTGTGCTGAGCGGCTGGGAATCGTTTTGGTGGCGCTGCAGCACGCGGCGGCGGGCACGCTCACGCGGGTCGGCGGTCAGGAACACCTTGACCTGCGCGTTGGGGAACACGACGGTGCCGATGTCTCGACCCTCGGCGACGATGTCGCGGTCCTCGGCGGCACGACGCTGGTGGATGAGCATGGCGGCGCGCACGCCCGGGTAGGCCGAGACCTTGGACACATTGGCGTCGACCTGCGGGGTGCGGATGGCAGCCGAGGCATCCTTACCGTCGATGGTCAGGCGCGTGTCTTCGCCGGTGCCGTTGGTAAAGCGAATCTCGATCTGCTCGGCGAGGGCGTCGATGGCCGCCTCGTCGTCCAGGTCGATGCCGCGGTCGAGCGCGGCGAATGTGACGGCGCGATACATGGCGCCCGTGTCGAGCTTGTTAAAGCCCAGCTGGCGGGCGATCTCCTTGGCGATGGTGGACTTGCCGGAACCGGCGGGGCCGTCGATGGCGACGATCATGCAATGCTTCCTTTCGATGATTGACGTGCTGGTATGGTTCGCGGGCGTTGGGGCGCGGCGGGTTGCCTAGCCGGTGTAGCGCTCGCGGTAGGTGTTGCGCTTGGGTGCGGAGCCGTGGCTGCCGTGGTGACGCGTGCGGCTGGCAGGCGTGTCTTGGGGCTTGCCGCCGCGTATGGCGCTGGCCTGCTTGGGAGGGATGCCACCGCTTTTGAGGATCTGCACCTCGCAGTCGGAGAGTTCGCGCCACGAGCCTTTGGCCACGTCCTTGAGCTCCAGGCCGGCAAAGTTGCAGCGGTGCAGGCGGATCACGGGATGGTGAATCTTGCTCAGCATGCGCTTGACCTGGTTTTTACGACCCTCGCGGATGATGACCTCCACGGCGGTGGTGCCGGGCTTGACGCCCTGGGGAGCTACGGCCTCGGCCTCGCGTGCGGTGATGACGCGGCAGATTGCCGGCTGGCATAGGCCGTCGTCGAGCTCGATGCCACGGCGGAGTGGCGTGAGATCGCGGTCGGACAGTTCGCCGTCCACGAGCGCCTGATAGGTCTTGTAGACGTGCTTGCTGGGGTGCAGCAGGTCCTGCGACAGATCGCCGTCGGTGGTAAAGAGCAAAAGGCCCGTGGTGTCGCGGTCCAGGCGGCCCACCGGGAAGAGCCCCGGAAAGCGGTCGCGCGGGACCAGATCGGCCACGCAAGGGCGCTCCTGCGGGTCGCTCATGGTGGTGAGGTAGCCGGTCGGCTTGTAGAGCATCAAGTACACGGCGCCCTGGTTGAGCTTGACGGGCATGCCGTCGACCTCGATTTGATCGCGGTCGACATCGACCTTGGTACCCAGTTCGGTCGCGACCTGGCCGTTGACGGTCACGCGGCCGGCGGTCATCAGGTCCTCCGAGCCGCGGCGGCTCGCCACGCCCGCGCGCGCCAAAAAGCGCTGCAGGCGCATGGTGTGCGGGTAGACGGGCTGGGCGTCGGTTGCGGGTACTGCGTTGCCCATGGCGCGCGTCTCCCCCACTCCGTTAGTCCTCGTCATGTAAATCCTCCGAGGTCTCGTCGACGACCAGGTTCTCCAAGTCCTCGACAGCCTCAACATCTTCAACATCGGTATCAAGCAGTTCGCGCTCTTCGTCCAGGTCCTCGGCCTGCTCCTCGAGCGTGGACTGAATGCTGCGGCCGCTCAGGCGCTCACGGATAAACTGGCGCGACTGCTCGTCGGGGGCAAACTGCTCCAGATCGGGCAGGTCGCGGGTGGAGCGCAGGCCGAACTTTTCCAAGAAGGCGTTGGTCGTGCCGTAGATGATGGCCTGACCGCGCTGGGGGTCGCGGCCGAGCTCGCGCACCAGGCCCTTGTCCACGAGCGACGCGATGACGCCGTCGGAATTGACGCCGCGGATGCCCTTGACCACCTCGCGCGTGACGGGCTGGTGGTAGGCGATCACGGCTAGGGTTTCGAGCGCCGCTTGCGACAGTTTTTGCGTATCCCAGCTCAACACATAAGCCTCGACCACGTCGTGGTAGGCGGGGTGCGTAAACAGGCGCCAGCCGCCGGCAACCTCGCGCAGCTGAAAGCCGCGGTTGGCCTCCTCGTACTCAACCTTGAGCTCGGCGAGCAGCGACGCGCACTCGCCGGGGGCGATATCCAGCGCACCTGCCAGCGCGGGTGCGCTGACGGGGTCGCTCGACACCAGCAACAGCGCCTCGAGGGCGCCTTTGAGGCTGTTTGCCTCCAGCGTGGAAAGGGTTGACATGGTTGCGGCTCCTATTCGGTGAGCTCGGGGCCCTCGCCGGGCACATAGGCCTCGGCGCCCTCGACGCGGTTGATCTGAATGGTTCCGAAGATCTCGTCCTGGCTTAGCGTGAGCGAGCCGCGCTTGGCGAGCTCCAGCATGGCAAGGAAGGTGACGACGAGCTGCTCGGTTGTTGCATCGCCGTCCAGTAGCTCGCGGAAGGTGCAGGTTTGGTGCGCCATGGTAAAGCGGTCGACTGAGGCCACGGTCAGGTCGAGCGGTACGCGATGCGGCGCCACATGCTCGGCCTCCAGCAGGAAGGTCTGGCGCTTGCCGTCCAGGTCGGCGCAGATGACGGCGAGGCCGCGCAGGGTAATGCCGGCCAGATAGTCGGGCATTAGGCCCAAGAACTCGGGGTCGGGGCCGGCCACACGCGGGTGCATGCGACTTTCGGCCTGCATGCGGGCACCGAGGGCTGCCGCCGCGCCTTTAAACTGCTTGTAGGCAATCAGGCGCTGGATCAGGACCTCGCGCAGGGCGTCGCCGTCGAGCGTGCTGAGCTCCTCGAGGTCTTCGTCGAACTCGCCATCGTCGTCATCGGCTTTGCGCGGGACCTCCTGCGGCACCAGAGAGGCGGCCTTGATGTCCAAAAGGGTTGCCGCGACCAGCAAAAAGTCGCTTGCTACGTCCAAGTCCAGCGCCTCGATGCGCTCGGCCTCGGCAAGGTACTGCTCGGCCACCTCGCTGATGGAGATGGCGCCGATATCTACTTTTTGGCGGGTTACCAGCTGCAGCAGCAGGTCGAACGGTCCGCTGTAGACCTGCGTCGACACGCGATACGACATCTTCGACCTCCTTTGACGGCGCCTTCGCGGCGCGGTTTGGGTGCATGTTGCGACCGTTTTGCACGGTCGACCTGTAAGTTTACCTTAGATGCCGGCGATTGCGAAGTTGAGCATCTGCTCAGCGAGCGGATACACGGTAACGTCGAAATAGCGGCCGATCACATCGATGCCGGTCCACATGGGCAGCAGGTACAGCACTAGGATGAGGATGGGCATAGCGTATTGCTGCAGGTGGTAGTAGTTGGTCAGCGCCTTGCCCTTAAGGAACGGCACGATGATAGACGAGCCGTCAAGCGGCGGAATCGGAATAAGATTAAAGAACGCAAGCGACAGGTTAACCACGATAAACGTGGCGCCGAAGTTCATGATTTGAGACGCCACAGCAAAGGACATGCTGGCGTAGAGGTTGCCATAGGCCAGGTGCATGAGGGCTGCAGCCAGGCACGCGAGCGCGATATTCGATGCGGGGCCGGCCGCGCTCACCAGGACCTCGTCGCGCTTGGGGTGCTTGAGGTTGTTGAGGTAGACGGGCACGGGCTTGGCGAAGGCAAACACCGGGCCACCGGCGGCGAGCATGAGCAGCGGCAGGATGATAGTGCCAAACGGATCGATATGGTTGAGCGGGTTGAGTGACACGCGGCCGCGCGAACGGGCTGTCTTATCGCCGAGTGCCCAGGCCGCGGCGGCGTGCGCACTTTCGTGGATGACGATGCCCACGATGACGGCGACGGCGCTGGCGAGCAGGTTCATGATGTAGCTGCTGGACATGGCGCTCCCCTAGCGGACGCGGCGCGAGGCGCGCGTGAGCAGGTAGTCAGCTACAAACAGGATGACGGCCACGATGGCGTAATCCAAGCGGAAAACGCCGCCAAAGGGTGAGGTGATGACGCCGTAGCCGGCGATGGCGCTCGGCAGCGCGCGAGAAAGCTCAACGACAAAGCCGACAATCTGCAGCTTGGCGGTCAGGCCGCTAAAGCACAGCAGCACGGTCATCGCGCTCATAAAGATGCCGCAGATGCGACAGGCGATGGCGATGACGCTCATCGCCACGGCAGCGGCCTTACGAGAATTCACGCGCGGTCTCCTCTTCGATCTGGGTGGAAAGCTCCAGCCATTCGTCCTCGAGCTTGGGCAGTTCTTG
Source organism: uncultured Collinsella sp. (assembly GCA_900542125.1). GTDB lineage: Bacteria > Actinomycetota > Coriobacteriia > Coriobacteriales > Coriobacteriaceae > Collinsella. The sequence goes on from UQMO01000053.1 coordinate 14,689, forward strand.
CTTAAGGCCGTTATATTCCCCCAGCGCGGCATTGAACTTGTCCTGATCGGCATAAAGCTCTTCGCTCGCCATCAATTCCATAAGCTCGTCATAGCGGGCGCGCTTTTTGTCGAGCTCGGCCTCGATCTTCTTGAGCTGGTTGCGCACGCCCTTGAGCTTTTTGTTGAGCGCGGCGCGGGCCTGGGCCTCGGCGCGCTTTTGCTCCTTGGTCTTTTTGCCCTCGGCCGGCTTGGGTGCCGCGGCGGGTGCATCGGGCTGGGCCGCGGTGACCTTGGCAGACTTGGCCGTGGCCGGCGCGCTCTCCCCTGCCGCCTCGGCGGCGGCGCGGGCTGCGAGGTCCTCGCGCTTGTAGAGGTAGTAGTCGTAGTCGCCGTCATAGACCGTGACCTTGCCGTCGCGGATGTCGATCACGCGGTTGGCCACGGCGCGCACCAGGTGCTCGTCGTGGCTGATTAGCACGATGGTGCCGGGGAAGTTTTGCAGGGCGTTCTCGAGCATGTCCACCGAGTCGATATCCAGGTGGTTGGTGGGCTCGTCCAGGCACAGGAGCGCCTCGGGGGCCACGAGCATCTTGGCCAGTGCCAGACGCGCTTTTTCGCCGCCGGAGAGGACGCGAACCTGCTTCTCGATGGAGTCGTTGTCGCTAAACAGGAAGGCGCCCAGCAGGCTGCGCTGCTGCGGCACGGTCCACTTGGGCGTGACGGTATCGATCTCTTGCAGGACGGTGTTGGACTCGGTCATGCCTTCGAGCGCGTGCTGGGCATAGTAGGCCACACCCACGTTGGTGCCCAGATCGCGGGTGCCGGTGGTGGGTGGCTCCAGGCCGGCGAGGATCTTCATGAGCGTGGACTTGCCGGCGCCGTTGGGGCCGACGAGCGCAACATGCTCGCCGCGGTAGAGCTTGAGGTCGATGTCACTGTAGATGTGCTTGTCGCCGTATGACTTGGATACACCCTCGAGGCCCACGACCATGTCGCCGGAGCGCGGCGGATCGGGGAACTTAAAGTCGATGTGCTTGTGGCCCTCGGGCAGGATGACGAGCTCCTTTTTGATCTGCTCGATCTTGCGGATGCGCTCCTGCGCCTGGGCGGCCTTGGTGGGCTTGTAGCGGAACTTGTCGACGAAGACCTGCATGTGTGCGATGTCGCGCTCCTGGGCGGCACGCTTGGCGCGCATCTGCTCCAGATTGTCCTCGCGCTGCTTGAGGTAGCTGCTGTAGTTGCCAGTGTAGGTGGTCACGCGGCGGTTCTCGAGTGCGGCGACGTGGTCGACGCAGGCGTCCATGAAGGCGCGGTCGTGGCTGACGATGAGGACGGCGCCGTCGTAGTTGGCAATAAAGCCGCGCAGCCACTGGACGCTCTCGAGGTCCAAGTGGTTGGTGGGCTCATCCAGAAGCAGCAGATCGGGGTGGCGCAGGAAGAGCTTGGCCAGCGCGATACGCATCTGCCAGCCGCCCGAGAACTCGGAGCACGGGCGCTCAAAGTCAGTGACCTTAAAGCCCAAGCCTGACAGGATCTTGCGGGCGTTGCTCTCGAGTTCGTAGCCGCCCAGATGCTCAAAGCGGTCCTGGACCTGGCCGTACTCGTTGAGGAGCGCGTCGACGTCCTTGCCCTGCTCGGAGAGCTCGGTGATTTGTGCCTGAAGCTCGTTGGCGCGCTCGCCCATGCGGCGGATTTCCTTAGCGGCCGCCATGACCTCGGCGAGGATGGTGGTGTCCTTATGCTCCAGGTTGGTTTCCTGCTCTAGGTAGCCCACCTGGCAGTCCTTGGCGTACTGGACCTGGCCGGCGTCGGGGCTGTCGATGCCCATGATGATTTTGAGCATGGTGGTTTTGCCGGCGCCGTTAGGGCCCACGAGCGCGAAGCGCTCGCCGGGGTTGATCTGGAAGGACGCGCCGCTAAAGAGGACGCGCGCGCCGAAGCTTTTTTCGATCTTGTCGACCAGGAGGATCATGCTGCCGCCTTTGACCTTGTGTGCCTATATGAAAAAAGGCCCCAACTTGCGTTGGAGCCTCATTCAATGCTCGGGTGGAGACGAGGGGGATCGAACCCCTGACCTCTTGACTGCCAGTCAAGCGCTCTCCCAGCTGAGCTACGCCCCCGTGCGAAGAAGTACTATACGGGAACTCGGACGGCGATGCAAGGACAATTTTGGAAAAACTTTCGCCGGCGCATCCCGCGCGGTAGCCCCAAGGCGTCCAGAAGCGGGCAACCTGGCCGCTTGCTGGCAGATATTGTTGCCTTTAAAAGCAAGCAGGCCAGACAAATTGCCTGGCCTGTTGAAAAACCTGGTGGGCCCTCCGGGATTCGAACCCAGAACCCAGGGATTATGAGTCCCCTGCGCTAACCGTTGCGCCAAGAGCCCTTGTAAGTGATGAACTCGCACAGCCTTAGTAAAGACAATCTTGACAGTTCGCCACGTCGAAAAATACTACCATGCGATCGATGCTCATTCAACGCACGATCTTTCTCGTGGTCTTCGAGCGAAGTAGTATTTGACTGATATGAAAAAAGGCCCCAACTTGCGTTGGAGCCTCATTCAATGCTCGGGTGGAGACGAGGGGGATCGAACCCCTGACCTCTTGACTGCCAGTCAAGCGCTCT
>UQMO01000054.1 GCA_900542125.1 uncultured Collinsella sp.
CGTGCCGACCTTTATGCGCGCTGCCGACGACACGGTGGCACTTCGCGCTTCGGCCTCGCCCGTGGTGCAGGCGCTCATTCGCGCCTGTGGCAGCCCCCTTGCCTGCACCAGCGCCAACACGCATGGCGCGCCCGCGCCGGCAAGTTTTATCACGGTGGAGGGTCGCATCCTGGAGGGGGTCGATGTTGCCGTCGACGCCGGTGAGACCCCGTGTCGCGACGCCTCGACCATCGTGTCGTTTCAGCACGGCGAGCTCCAGATCCTGCGCCAAGGCGCACTTCCCGCATCAGAGATCGAACGGGTCCTGTCCGACCCGATGCAATAGAAAGGTTTAAGCGATGTCGTTGAATCTGGGCAGCCTGGGCATGGAAGATGCCTCGTTTGACTTTGGCGGTTCCTACATCATGGCGCTCGACTGCGGCACCACCTCGGTACTTGCGACCATCGTCGACGAGTACGGATGCATCGTCGCGCAGGCACGTCGCAGCGTCAAAACCAGCTTCCCGCGTCCCGGCTGGGTGGAGCAAGACCCCATGGCGGTCCTTGCTAGCCAGATCGCCGTCATGATGGAAGTCCAGTTTAAGAGCGGTATCCACTCCGACCGCATTGCTGCCATCGGCATCTCCAACCAGCGCGAGACCACGGTGGTCTGGGATCGCGTGAGCGGTCAGCCGATCTATAACGCTATCGTATGGCAGTGCCGCCGTACCGCACCTTTGATCGACGAGCTTGTCGAGCAGGGCGCAGAAGGGCTGGTGCGCTCCCGCACGGGACTCACGCTCGACCCGTATTTCTCGGCCTCCAAGGTGCAGTGGATTCTCGACAACGTCGACGGCGCACGCGAAAGCGCGGCGGCGGGCGACCTCATGTTTGGCACCATCGACACCTGGCTCATCTACAACCTCACCGGCGGCCAGGTCTTTGCCACCGACTACACCAATGCCAGCCGCACGGCACTCTTTAATATCCATACGCTCGATTGGGACGACGACCTGCTGGCACTCTTTGACGTTCCACGTTCCATGATGCCCGAGGTTCGCTGGAGCTCGGGCGACTACGGCCGCGTCGCGAGCGACATCATGACCAACATGCCGCCCATCATGGGCGTGGCGGGTGACCAACAGGCGTCGCTGTTCGGCCACTGCTGTTTCCGTCCCGGCCAGACCAAAAACACCTATGGCACGGGTTGCTTTATGCTCATGAACACCGGCGACGAGATCGTCGAATCCAAGAATGGCCTGGTCTCCACCATCGGTATCGCTGCGGACGGCAAAGTCAGCTATGCGCTCGAGGGCTCTATTTTTGCCGCCGGCTCAACGATGAACTGGCTTCGCAACAACATGGGCATCATCTCGAGCGTGAGCGAGTCGGCACAACTCGCCGCTTCGATTAGCGACAACGAGGGCTGCTACTTCGTTCCGGCCTTTGCGGGTTTGGGTGCTCCCTGGTGGGACCCGCATGCTCGCGGTATCGTGTGCGGTCTGACCGGCGCCTCGAGCCGTGCGACCATCGTACGTGCCGCCTGCGAATCCATGGCATATCAGAGCTACGACGTGCTGCGCGCCATGGAGCAGGACGTGGGGCTTTCGATTGAGCGCCTGTCTGTCGATGGCGGTGCCTCGCGCAACGAGTTCATCATGCAATTCCAGGCCGACCTGCTGGATATCCCCGTGCTGCAATGCGAGACGGTGGAGACCACGGCAATCGGTGCCGCGTACTTGGCGGGTCTTGCCGTCGGCTATTGGGAAGACCTGGAAGAGCTGGAGCAAAATGCCCAGATCGTTAGGACCTTCCTTCCCCACATGTCCGCCGAGCGCCGCGAGCAAAACCTTGCGGGCTGGCGTGATGCAGTCAGGCGCTCGCTCAGCACCTCACAGTAGGGCTGCGATGGGCTGCTCGATACAACAAACCGCTAAACTAATGCATGGCGTGCGGCGGCAACATTGCTGCGCGCCTTGTCAGCAAGGCCGTTTTGCGGCCGCAACGAAAGGGGCAATCAACCCATGACCGTCACCTACGATGCGTCCCGTGTGACGCTTGTCGATCACCCGCTCGTCCAGCACAAGCTGTCGATCCTGCGCGACAAAAACACCGGCACCAACCAGTTCCGTCAGCTCGTGCGCGAACTCGCGCTTTTTGACGGCTACGAGGCCATGCGCGACCTGCCTATGGAAGACGTCGAGGTCGAGACCCCTATCACCACCGCAACGTTTAAGCAGCTCGCCGGCAAGAAACTCGCCATCGTGCCCATCCTGCGTGCGGGCCTTGGCATGGTCGACGGCATCCTCGACCTGGTGCCCTCCGCTCGCGTGGGCCACATCGGCATGGAGCGCGACGAGGTCACCCACGAGCCGCACGAGTATTACTGCAAGATGCCCAAGGATATCGACCAGCGCATCTGCCTGGTCGTCGACCCCATGCTCGCCACGGGCGGTTCGGCCGAGATGGCCATCAGCTACCTGCGCGGGCGCGGTGTCAAGGACATCCGCATGCTGTGCATCGTCGCGGCCCCCGAGGGCCTCAAGTCGCTGACCGAGAAGGATCCCGATGTACATATCTATACCTGCGCCATCGACGACCATCTCAACGAGGCTGCCTACATCGTTCCCGGCCTGGGCGACGCCGGCGACCGCATCTACGGCACGCTGTAATCTCTGGGCCATACCGGCTAACGTCGAAAATACGAAGAAATGGTGCGCGCGGGCGAGCAAAAGACGACCGCGCGCACTCCTGTTAACGGACGTTTTGCCCTGCAGGGTTCGAGAAAAACGTATTACCGTACCTGCGGCATAAAGAAGGTCTTAAGAAAACGAACAGGTGCGTATTAACCGATGCTTTTTCGGTTGTACTTTAGCGATTGGCTCGTACAATAGTCACCAATGTTTGGCGGGAACTGTCCTGTGAGGCGATAAAAAAGGAAAGTGAGGACGCCAGTGTTTCAGATAGCCGATCTGCTCGCTATCGTTGCAGGTGCCATCGCGGGCGTGATTGCCTTCCTTCCCTTTGTCTTTACGCTCAAGCCGGTTCTTGACGATAAGCAGAATGCGGACATGCTCAAGGGTATGGTGAGTCTCGCGGTCTCGGCAATCGCGTTGCTTGTCTTTACCTTGGTTGTGTTTGTGTTGTTCGGAGAGGCATTTCGCATGTTCCTCCTGGGCGAGGCGATCGGCTTCGTGGCCTTTATGGCCGCCTGCGCGGTTCGCGTCGCCAAGGCGCTGCGAGATCCTCATGAGGTCGAAAGGTAAGTCGTGGAAATTTTTGAAAAGCTGCCTGATGAGATTAATCATCTGGTCAGCGAGTTCAGCTCCACCCCTGTCGTGGGCGATCTGAGCTGCGGCATCACGCAGTACTCGTTTTGGCTGATCGTCTCCACGATCGTGCTCCTGATCGTCCTGGCCGTGTTCAAGAAGAAGCAAACCCTGGTTCCCAAGGGCTTCTTCGTCAACGGTTTCGAGTACATCATCGAGTACGTCGAGAACGATATCGGCAAGGGTGTCGTGGGTGAGAACTGGAAGAAGCACTTCCCGTTCCTGTGCTCGCTTTTCCTGTTCATCCTGATCAATAACATGATCGGCCTGATCCCGGGAATGAAGCCCGGCACCGGCGCAATCGGCTCCACCGCCGCACTCGCCATTTTCGCCTTCGTGTACTTCATCTACTACGGATGCAAGGCTCACGGCGTGATCGGCTACATCAAGAGCCTCGCCCCGCAGGGCGTGAGCTTCCCGATGAACGTGCTCGTGTGGGTCGTCGAGCTTTTCTCGACCTTCCTGCGCCTCATCACGCTTGCCGTCCGTCTGTTCTGCAACATGTTCGCAGGACACGTGGTCATGGGCTCGTTCGCCATCATGGCGAGCATGTTCATGCAGCCGCTGCTTCAGCAGGTTTCCGCGGCCCACGCCGTCGGCGCCCTGCCTTCGCTGGCCTGGCTTGCCATCCTCATCCTGATCTATGCGATCGAGCTTGTGGTCGGCGCCATCCAGGCTTACGTCTTCACGGTCCTTACCGCCGTGTATGTCTCCGAGGCAGAGGAGGTCGCGGAGGAGGAGTAGTCTTCCGTTCGTGCCTTAAAGGTAAGGCAATTCGTTAAACCGCCGGTGCCCGTACCCATGGAGCCCGGCAGTTATAAAAAGGTTATCCTGCGTGAAATAAGACACGCACGACAAAGGAGGAATCGTGGGAGTTATCGGTTACGGTCTCGGTGTTATCGGCGCTGGTCTTGCTATCGGCCTGTCTGCTCTGGGTGCTACGGGTGCTATGGCCCGTCAGCCTGAGGTCCAGGGCCGCGTGTTCACCGTCTTCATCATGGGCTCCGCTTTCGGCGAGGCTCTGGCTCTGATCGGCTTCGTTGTCGCGCTGATCGTTAAATAGCACGGAGCGTCAAGTATGAATCTTTCATCCCAGAAGAGCGCGATCGCACTCTCCGCGTCCGCGGCCGCGCTGCTCATGCCGGTTTCCGCGTTCGCCGAGGACGGCGCCGCCGGTGCGGACATCCTCATCCCTAAGATGGCGGAGTTCATCCCGGCGCTTATCGCCTTCCTGATTATCTGGATCGTGCTGGCCAAGGTCGCCCTGCCGGGCATCATGAAAACCATGGAGGAGCGCGGCAAGAAGATCGAGGAGAGCCTCGACGAGGCCGAGAAGACCAAGCAGGAGGCTATCGCCAAGCGCGCTGAGTCCGACTCGATCGTCACCGACGCCCGTCGTCAGGCTGCCGACATCGTTCTCGAGGCCCGTAAGGACGCCGAGTCCGAGCGTGCCCGTATCATCGAGGCTGCTCACAAGGAGGCCGAGGAGATCATCGCCAAGGCCCATACGACCGTCGAGGACGAGCGCAAGTCCATCTATGCCGGTGCCGCGAGCTCCATCGCCGACCTGTCCGTTGCCGTCGCCACCAAGATCGTGGGCGAGGCACTCGAGGACGATGCCGAGCAGAAGAAGCTCATCGAGCGCTACATCCAGGAAGCAGGTAGCCTGAATGCCGACTAGCCGCTATCAGGACAAGGTGCTCGAGACCTACGCGCGTTCCCTTTTGGAAGCCGCCAAGGCCGAGAACCATGTGTTCGAGGACCTCGAGATGGTCGAGCGCTTGGCTTCTGCCAGCCCCGAGATCATCGCCGTGCTCGACACCATGTCCAAGCGCGACCAGCTCGACCTTCTTCCCAAGGTGGCAGCTGCCTTTAAGTATGTTGCCGAGGAAGACGAGGATGTAGTGGGCGTGACCGTCACCACGGCGATCCCGCTCGACGACGAGCTGCGTCAAACCATCACTAAGAAATGCGAGCAGGACTTCGGCCGCAAGGTATTCCTTATCGAGCAGGTCGACCCGTCTATCGTGGGCGGCCTGGTGCTCGAGGCCCGCGGCGAGCGTCGTGACATTTCCGTCAAGACGCAGCTGCGCATCGCGCAGGAGACCCTCGCAAACTCTGCTAATTCGTACGGAGGTGAAGCCTAATGTCCGAAACCCTCAACGCCCAGGATATCGCCAAGAAACTGCAGGAGCAGCTCACGAGCCTCTCCGCGACGGTCGATACGCATGAGGTTTCAACGGTCGACGAGGTAGGCGACGGCATCGCGCGCGTCTCCGGCCTCAAGAGCGCCATGGCAGGCGAGCTTCTGGAGTTCAAGAGCTCCGATACCGGTGAGACCGTCTTCGGCCTTGCCCAGAACCTTGACCGTGACGAGGTCGGCGCCGTTCTGTTTGGTGCCGTCGACTCCATCAAGGAAGGCGACGAGTGCCGCACCACTGGCCGCATTATGGATATCCCCGTGAGCCGTGCCATGCTCGGCCGCGTCGTCAATCCGCTCGGCCAGCCCATCGACGGCCTGGGCGACATCGTCGCTACGCACCGTCGCCCCATCGAGTTCAAGGCTCCCGGCGTCATCGATCGTACCCCGGTGTGCGAGCCGGTTCAGACCGGTCTGCTCGCTATCGACTCCATGGTGCCTATTGGCCGCGGTCAGCGTGAGCTCATCATCGGCGACCGTAAGACCGGTAAGACCGCCATCGCCATCGACGCTATCCTCAACCAGCGCGGCAAGGGCATGGTCTGCATCTATGTCGCCATCGGCCAGAAGGCCTCCACGGTTGCCAACATCCGTGAGACCCTCGCTCAGCACGGTGCGCTCGACTACACCATCATCGTTTCGGCCACTGCTGCCGATTCCGCCCCTATGCAGTACATCGCGCCTATGGCCGGTGCCGCTATTGGCGAGTTCTTCATGTACAACGGCGAGGACGGCAAGCCCGCCAGCGAGACCAACCCCGGCGGCCACGTGCTCGTCATCTACGACGACCTGTCCAAGCAGGCTGTGGCCTACCGTCAGATGTCGCTGACGCTGCATCGTCCGCCCGGACGCGAGGCCTATCCTGGCGACATCTTCTACCTGCACTCTCGTCTGCTCGAGCGTGCCGTCAAGATGTCCAAGAAGAACGGTTACGGCTCCATGACGGCACTGCCGATCATCGAGACCCAGGACGGCGACGTCTCGGCCTACATTCCGACCAACGTCATTTCCATTACCGATGGTCAGATCTACCTGCAGTCCGAGCTCTTCTTCCAGGGTCAGCGCCCGGCAGTCGACGTGGGTATCTCCGTGTCCCGCGTCGGTGGCGATGCGCAGACCAAGGCCATGAAGCAGGTCGCCGGCAACCTCCGTCTGGACCTCGCTTCCTATCAGGAGCTCGCTGGCTTTACGCAGTTCGGCTCCGACCTCGACGAGGCTACTCAGAAGCAGCTGACCCACGGTGCTCGCATGACCGAGCTCCTGAAGCAGCCGCGTTACAAGCCGTTTGAGGTTGGCGAGCAGATCGTTACGCTGTTCGCTGGCAACGAGGGCTTCCTGGATGACCTGGAGATCGCCGACGTGCTGCCCTTCCGTGCCGAGCTCATCGAGTACATGGACAATGGCTTTGGTTCGCTGCTCGACAAGGTTCGCGCCAAGAAGATCGATGATGACACAAAGGCTGAGCTCTTGCGCGTCATCGGCGACTTCAAGCAGCAGTTCATGGCCAAGCACCATTCGGATGTTTCTGGATCAGAGGAGAACTAAGCCCCATGGCCAACCTTCGCGACATTAAGAAGCGAATCTCCTCGGTTACCACGACCAAGCAGATCACGCGCACGATGGAGATGGTTTCTACGGCCAAGATTCGTCGTGCCCTCGATCGCTCCAAGCAGGCCGAGCCCTATAAGGAGGCGCTGACCGACGTCATGTTGACGGTCGCCGGCGACGCCTCCTGTTCGGGCACCGATCCCATGCTGCAGAAGCATGAGAGCGTCAAGCATGGCCTGATTGTCGTTATTGCCTCGGACCGCGGCCTTGCCGGCGGTTTCAATACGACGGTGGAGCGCACGGCCGAAAAGCTCGCCGCTTCTTGGGCGAACGACGGCATCGAATACGAGATCATCGCGTGCGGGCGTAAGCCGGCCACGTATTTCCGTGACCGCGCAAACGTTGTCATGCACTTTGAGGGCAACTCCTCTGAGCCCGATTTCAATCAGGCCCGCATGATCTCCTCTCATATCTGCGATGCGTATCGTGCCGGTGAGCTTGACCGTGTCGAGCTTGTCTACCACCACGCCAAGAACCGCGTGGATCAGGAGCTTCGCGTCGAGCATCTGTTGCCGCTCGACCCCGAGATGATCGCTATGGCCCACGGTCCGCGTAAGAACGAGACCGACGCCCCTAAGCGCATCTCGTCCACGTTCGAGTTCGTGCCCTCTCCCGAGCATGTTCTCGGCAAGCTTGTGCCGTCTTATATCCTGACGGTCATCTACCAGGCCCTGATCGATTCGGCGGCTGCCGAGCAGGGTGCACGCCGCAAGGCCATGCACTCCGCGACGGAAAACGCCACCGCGATCATCTCGACCCTTACCCGCACGTATAGTCGCGTGCGCCAGGCTTCGATCACGACCGAGATTAACGAGATCGTCGGCGGAGCCTCAGCATTGGAGGAACAGTAATGGCTAATAACACCGTAAAGCTTGCGGTCGAGGAAGCCACCAAGAAGACGACTGCCGGTGATGGTCGCATCGTGCGAATCATCGGCCCTGTCGTCGACGTCAAGTTTGACGGCGCGGTGCCCCCGATCTACAACGCGCTCACGGTCGAGGCCGAGACCCCGATCGGTCATCTGAGCACGATCCTCGAGGTCGAGAGCCAGCTTCCGGGCGGCGTCGTCCGCACGGTCGCCATGTCCTCGACCGACGGCCTGCAGCGCGGCCTCATCGCCACCGATACCGGTGAGCCCATGAAGATGCCCGTTGGTCCCAAGACGCTCGGCCGCATTTGGAACGTCATGGGCAAGCCCGTCGACGGCAAGCCCATGCCCGAGGTGGAGGAGTTCTACCCCATCCACCATGCAGCGCCCCGTTTCGACGAGCTCACCACCAAGACCGAGATCTTCGAGACCGGCATCAAGGCCGTCGACCTGCTCGAGCCCTACATCCGCGGCGGCAAGACAGGTCTGTTCGGCGGCGCCGGCGTCGGCAAGACCGTTCTGATCCAGGAGCTCATCAACAACCTCGCCCAGGAGCACGGCGGCACCTCGGTGTTCACCGGCGTCGGCGAGCGTACCCGCGAGGGCACCGACCTGTTCCTCGAGATGAGCGAGTCTGGCGTTATCGACAAGACCTGCTTGGTCTATGGTCAGATGAACGAGCCGCCCGGAGCGCGTCTGCGCATCGGTCTGGCCGGCCTTACCACCGCTGAGTACTTCCGCGATCGCGGCCAGGACGTTCTGCTGTTCATCGACAACATCTTCCGCTTCTCTCAGGCAGGTTCCGAGGTTTCCGCACTGCTGGGCCGTATGCCGTCCGCCGTTGGTTACCAGCCCACGCTGGCAACCGAGATGGGCGACCTCCAGGAGCGCATTACCTCGACCAAGACGGGCTCCATTACCTCCGTCCAGGCTGTCTACGTCCCCGCAGACGACCTGACCGACCCGGCGCCTGCCACGACGTTTACGCACCTCGATGCCACCACGGTTCTTTCGCGTAGCATTTCGTCGCTCGGCCTGTTCCCGGCTATCGACCCGCTTGCGTCTTCCTCCGACGCTCTCGATCCCTCGATCGTTGGCGAGGAGCACTACCGTGTCGCCGTCAAGGTCCAGGAGCTCCTGCAGGAGTACTCCGACCTTCAGGACATCATCGCCATTCTGGGTATGGACGAGCTGTCCGAGGAGCAGCGCCTTACGGTCAACCGTGCCCGTAAGATTCAGCAGTTCCTCTCGCAGTCCTTCCACGTCGCAGAGAAGTTCACCGGCAACCCCGGTGTCTACGTTCGCGTCGAGGATACCGTCCGCTCTTTCGCCGAGATTGTCGACGGCAAGGCCGATGACCTGCCCGAGCAGGCTTTCCGCTATGCTTCCACGATTGAGGACGTGCGCGAGCGCGCCCGCAAGATGGGGGAGAAGTAGGTTATGCGTATCCGCATCGTGTGCCCCGTGAGCTGCGCCTATGAGGGCGACGCTGCGTTTGTGTCGATTCCGTCCACGGATGGCGAGTTTGGCGTTCTGCCTGCTCACTCCAGCGAGATCTGCACGATCGACCGCGGTTACGTTCGCGTTTCCGATAAGGCCATGGGCACTGTCGACCACACGTTTGCCGTGGCCGGCGGCTATGCCCAGGTTGCGGACGATGTCGTGACCGTTCTCGCCGAGCGCGCTTGCGATTTGGCGACCGTCGATGCCGACAAGCTTAAAGCTGATATTCAAGGTTTTGAAGAGAAGCTGGGTAATTTGTCGGAGGATGATGCACGCCGCGCCTACCTCTATAATGAAATCGCATGGTGTAAGCTCAAGCTTGCCCAATAGTCAAACGATTTAGCGTTCGACCATTTGCGAACACATCATGCCCGGGATGGCCCAGCCATCCCGGGCATGCTTTTTGAAAGGGTAGACCTTGGATATTATCCGCGTTGAGGGTGGCCACGCCATCGGAGGCTCCGTGCCCGTTTCGGGCGCCAAGAACTCCGCACTCAAACTCATGGCGGCAACGCTTCTGGCGCCGGGCAAGACGACGCTGCAGAACGTGCCCGATATTTCCGATGTCCACGTGATGGGCAAGGTGCTCAAGGGCATGGGCGCTACGATCGATGTTCTCGACGAGCACACGCTCGAGATTGATACCTCTCAGGTCGATTCTTGGGAGGCCCCCTACGAGCTCGTTGCCAAGATGCGTGCTTCTACCGCCGTCATGGGACCCCTGCTGGGTCGCTTCCATCGCGCCAAAATTGCCATGCCGGGCGGCTGCAACCTGGGTGCTCGCAAGATCGATATGCACATTCTTGGTCTTGAGGCCCTGGGCGTTGAGTTCGATACCGCCCACGGTTACATCAACGCTAATGCGCCCCAAGGTCTGCGCGGTACCACCGTCACGCTCGAGTTCGCCAGCGTCGGTGCGACCGAGAACCTCATCATGGCCTCTGTGCGCGCACAGGGTACCACGGTTATCGACAATGCCGCCCGCGAGCCCGAGATCGTCGATCTCGCTAACATGCTCAACGAGATGGGCGCCAAGATTGTTGGCGCCGGTACGCCCGTCGTGACCATCGAGGGCGTGGAAGAGCTGCATCCTGTTACCCATCGCGTAGTGGGCGACCGCATCGAGGCCGGTACCTTTATCGTCGCCGGTGCGCTGATGGCCGACGATCGCGGTGTTGACGTCACGGGTTTTTGCCCCATTCACTTGGGCATGGTTCTCAAGAAGATGGAGCTTATGGGCATCGATTGCGAGCGTACCGACGACGGCGTCCATGTGAACCGTGCCGAGCGTATCAAGCCGGTTGATATCCAGACGCTTCCGTTCCCCGGTTTCCCGACCGACATGCAGGCGCAGATTATGGTACTCTCCGCCCTTGCCGATGGCAGTTCCGTTATTACCGAAAACATCTTCGAGAATCGCTTTATGTTCGCCTCTGAGCTGGTGCGCATGGGTGCCGACATTCGTATCGAGAGCCATCACGCCATGATTCATGGCGTCAAGGGCTTCTCGGGTGCACAGGTTACCTCGCCCGATCTGCGTGGCGGAGCGGCCCTCGTCGTAGCGGGCTTGATCGCCGACGGGACGACCGAGGTTTCGGCCATTCATCACATCAAGCGCGGCTACGAGCAGTTTGTCGAAAAGCTGCAGGCGCTCGGCGCGCATGTCGAGCATGCTACCGTCCCCGATCCCGTCATCTACTAATACAGGTTGCCTATGTTTAATAAAAAGCCCCTCGCGGATACCACTACCCGAAGACCCTCAACTGGTGCGCAGGCCAAGATCTACAGTCGCGATAACGTGGCTCGCTATTCCGAGCGCGCTCGCCAACGTCGTCGTAGCCACACGATTCGTCACGTCGCGCTCATTGTCGTGCTTGGCGTGCTGCTGAGTGCCACTACCGCTGCCGGCCTGTGGTTTGCCACCATTATGGGCAAGCTCGGCGATTCTAATGTCATTACCGACAATCTGCGTCGGGTTCTGGTTGACACCGATGAGGCAAAGGATCCGTTTTACGTGCTGCTTCTTGGCACCGACGGCCGTCCGGGCGAGGATACGTATCGTGCCGACTCGATTATCCTGGCACGCATCGACCCCACGCAAAAGCAGGCGACGCTCATTTCCGTTCCGCGCGACACCAAGGTCGAGTACAAGGGCGAGACCATGAAGATCAACGCCTGCCATACCGTTGGCGGCGCCGAGGCCATGGTCGAGGCGGTCAACGAGCTGTGCGGTGTTCAGATTTCCCACTATGCCGAGGTCAGCTTCGACGGTATGCAGGCGCTGATTGATTCGGTTGGCGGTATCGACATTAACGCAACCGATGATGTTGACGACCCCGAGCACCTGGATATTAAGATTACCGCTGGTCAGCAGCATATGGACGGCGCCACCGCCCTTACCTATGCCCGCTGCCGCTACACCTATGCCGACGGCGACTACACGCGCATGCGCCACCAGCGTCAGGTGCTTGGCGCCCTTGCCAACCAGATTCTCAATAACTTCGATGCCACGAAGATCTTTGGCCTGGTTAATTCGCTGTCCGATATGCTCGTGACCGATATGAGCGTTCAGGATATCGTGGCTACGGTCAATGCCATGCGCGGTATGGATGTCGACGGCATCTACTCGACCAACCTGCCCTCGTATGCCGACGACAGCACCATGATCGACGGTGTGAGCTACGTCTTTGTCTACGAGGACGAGCTCAAGGAAATGATGGAGCGCGTCGATGCCGGCAAGGATCCCAAGGGTCCCAACACCATGGGTCTTTCCGACGGTTCCAGCTCTACGATCGGCGACCTGAACAACAACACGTCTGACGACTACGCAAACGGTACCGCAACCTCATCGGTCAGCTCTGACGATTCCGATGACTCAAGCGATTCGAGCGATTCGGACTACTACGAAGAGCCCACCGGCGACGGCAACGGCTACGAAGCCAACTACTAGAGTTACGCGGTTTTACCAAACCGCGTAACCAGTTGACGCTACGCGGGCCGCATTTGGACAATCTGACGTTCAACTTCAAGGGCGCGACCAGAAGGTCAGCGCCCTTTCGTTTCACGTCACCTTGTCTCAAATGCGACCCACTCGCTGTCGTTGCCAAAACATCGACGCAGTCGTTGGGGACGTTCTTAAATGACTAGTCAAAGGTGACACTCTTGCGGCACTTGGCACTTGGGGACGTTCCTTATGTGCCGGCAGTTTGGGACACTCCTTGTGCCAAGAGGTTGGCGCACGTCTATCTGTTCTCATTGTGCTAAAAAATCGCCCCGTTCTCGGTCTTGAGGACGCGGCGATTTGTCTTTTGGACTTGTGCGGTCAGGCTTATGCAAAGCGGGCGACGAGCTCCTGGAGCACGTCGGTCATCTTGACGAGCGAACTGACCGGGACGAACTCGTTGACGCCATGGTAGCAGTAGCCGCCCGTGGAAAGGTTGGGGCAGGGCAGGCCGCGGAACGACAGCTGCGCGCCGTCGGTGCCACCGCGAATCGGCAGCACCTGGGGCTCAACGCCGCAGGCAAGGTAGGCTTCCTTGGCAACATCAATGAGCTCCGGGTAGTCACGGACGATCTCGGCCATGTTACGGTACTGCTGCTTGATCTCAACCGTCACGCGCTCCTCGCCCAAGCGCTGGTTGAGCAGTGCTGCGGCGGAATCAATCAGCTCGAGCTTCTGCTGGAACTTGGCGGCATCGTGGTCGCGAACGATATAGCGCGCCGTGGCGTGATCGACAGTCGCAGATACACCCTCAAGATGATAGAAGCCCTCGTAGCCCTCCGTGTATTCCGGGCGCTGCGCATAGGGGAGCAGCGCGTTAAAGTCGCAGAACAGATTGCCTGCGTTGACCATGCGGCCCTTGGCGTCGCCGGGGTGGATGGACTGGCCCTCAAAGCGAACGGTCGCCTCGGCAGCGTTAAAGCACTCCCACTCCAACTCGCCGACGGGGCCACCGTCGACCGTGTAGGCGTACTTGCAACCAAAGGCTTCAATATCCAGCAGCTCGGCGCCGTGGCCGATCTCCTCGTCGGGGCAGAAACAAATGCCGAGCGCGGGGTGGGGCAGCGAGGGATTCTGGGCGATACGCGCGACGAGCGCCATGATTTCGGCGACGCCCGCCTTGTCGTCGGCGCCCAGCAGCGT
This sequence comes from uncultured Collinsella sp., assembly GCA_900542125.1. Classification (GTDB taxonomy): domain Bacteria; phylum Actinomycetota; class Coriobacteriia; order Coriobacteriales; family Coriobacteriaceae; genus Collinsella. The sequence continues at coordinate 13,632 of UQMO01000054.1, forward strand.
GGTGCCATCGCTGCAGACCAAGTCCTCACCCGCGAGGTCATTCAGGGCGGGAAGCTTGGCGGTGCTCATGGCAACGGGCTTACCGTCAACCGCGCCGCAGACCAGGTCGCCGCCTTCGTAGTGTACGATGTGCGGCTTCACGCCGGCGCCCGGTGCAACTTCGGTGGTGTCGAGATGGGCGATCAGGCCCAGGGCGGGCTTGTCCTCAGCGCCCACACTTGCGGGGATATGCGCGCAGACATAGGCGTGCTCGGTCACGTGGGCATCTTCCGCACCAAGCTCGCGCAGTTCTTCAGCCAGTACGTTGGCAAGATCAAACTGAACGGCGCTCGAGGGTACCTGGTCACAGTTTGCATCCTCGGACTGCGTGTTGATCTGGACGTAGCGCAAAAAGCGCTCGAGGACATCGGGGCTCGTGGTGGTGTTTTCCATAAAGACCGCTCCAATCTTGGTCGTCGTGTGCAACAAGAACTCTAGCACGGTATGCCACGGCATACCACGACGCTTGGATGGGGTAGAATCAGCCATTGAATGCAGAAGGGACGGAAGATCATGGATACGACAAATAGCTCGCGCGAACTACATCTGACGGTGGCGAACGAAGACTACTTGGAGTGCATGGTTCGCATTGAAAGCGAAGAGGGGGAAACCAACGGCGTGCGATCGGTCGACATCGCGCAGCGCCTTGGCGTCTCCAAGGCATCGGTCAATAAAGCGGTTTCGGCGCTCAAGGCATCCGAGCTTGTCGAGCAATCGCACTACGGCAAGGTAATCCTGACCGATCGCGGCCGCGAGGTTGGCACGGCTATCTGGTACCGTCATCGCCTCATCCGTACGTTTTTGGTTCAGGAGCTCGGTGTCGAATTTGAGCGAGCCGATTCCGAGGCCTGCATGATGGAGCATGCGCTATCCGAGGACACGATGAGCCGCTGGCTCGCCTATCTCGAAAAGCAGGGAATCAGCGTCGAGGAATAGCGGGATATATATGGATACGAGTTATTACAACCGCTTTGGTGCCGAGGAACTTACGCGCCGCTTGTCGAGCGAGACCTTGTTGGCGCAGGGCCCCATGGGCAGTGTTCTGTTGAGTGAGTACGATGCCGCCGACATTCCACCGGCGTTTTGGAATCTGGCAGAGCCGCAGACCGTTTCTCGTATCCATCGCTTGTATGTCGCCGCCGGCGCGCAGGTGCTCATTACCAATACCTTTCAGGCATCGAGCTATGCCCTCAAGCACGACCAGATTGCGCCGTCCGTGGCGGAGGTCAATCGCGGGGCCGTCGACGATGCCCGCCAGGCGCACCCTCAGCTACTGCTGGGCTCAATGGGCCCGATCGGTATTGAGTGGTTTGCCGAGGACTCTGTCGAGTATCGTGAAATCCGCGGCATTGCGCGCGAACAGGCGCACGCCTTGCTCAATGCTGGTGTTGACGGTCTGCTGATCGAGACGGTGACGTCTATCCGTAATCTGCAGCCCATGCTTGCCGGCGCCCGAGATGCCGCCGACGGCATGCCTGTTCTGGTGAGTTTTGTCGTTGACGATAAAGGCGACCTGCTGGGCGATGGCCTCAACATCGAGGCAGCCGTTTTGTACGCCGAAAAACACGGCGCAAATTCGGTTGGTGTTAATTGCTGTTCGCTTGCGGCCGCGAACGCGGCGGTGCCCAGGATGGTTGCATCGGCGACTACTCCCGTCACGGTGCGTCCCAACGTAGGCGATCCGGTCCAGACTCAGGATGGCCCCGTATGGCACGAGAACCCCGAAGCTTTCGCGCGCGCATGCATCGAATGGAGACATGCCGGTGCCGCAATGGTGGGCAGTTGCTGTGGAACCACGGCAATCACTACGGCCGCGATGGCCGAGGCGCTCGATATATAAAGGGCAAACCGCTCCATACGGGGCGGTTTTTTTATTGCTTGCATGTCCTCGGCAGCATTTGCCCAAATGGTGAATGCTGGTGCCGGCAGGTTGCCGAGTGCATGTTGCGGGTATACCCCATGCGTACCATGATCCAAACACTGTGAGGTGTCTGCGCGTGTGCGCGATAATTCATTTTGGAACTGACGGTTGGCGCGCTCGCGTCGATGAGGACTTCACTGCCGATAACGTTGCCCGTATCGCCGATGCCGTCGGCGAGTTGTGGCAAAAGACCAATCCGGGCAAAACGGTATATATAGGGTTCGACACTCGGCCCCTGGCGAGCGAGTTCGCTGAGCTTGCGGCGGGTGTGCTAGCAGCGCACGGGCTAGACGCCGTGCTCGCTTCGCGACCTGTTCCGACCCCTGCCCTTACGTGGGCGGCGGCTTATGACGGTGAGGCGTGCGGCGCGCTCATGGTGACGGGGTCCCATCATCCGCAGGGTTATCTGTGTCTCAAGATTCGCATGGGTGACGGCTCGACCGCCAACCAGGATGTCATCGAAGAGCTCGAAGAGACCATGGCTCCCGAGCCAATGGGGATCGAGGGGCAATATCGCACCGCGGATATCATTCCTGACTATATGCAAGCGGTGGCATCGTTTGTCGATGCCGAAGCCATCCGCGCCGCGCACCTGCGCGTGGTTGTTGACCCCATGGGCGGCGCAGCCCAGGGCTATCTAGCCGACTTGCTGCGCGAGCTTGGCGTTGAGGTGCACGAGATTCACGCCGGGCAGGCGCCTGACCAAGAGGATATCTGCCCCGACCCCGTTGAGCCGTGGGTGGACGCTTGCGAGCATACGGTTATCGAGGACGGAGCTTGCGCTGGCCTGGTGACCGACGGCGACGCCGACCGTATCGGCGCGGTTGACGAGCGCGGCAGATATATACATCCGCATCAGATTATGGCGCTCGTTTTGGGCGACTTGGTTCAATTTCGTAATTTGGAGGGGCGCGTCGTCGTCAATCTTTCGTGCTCGACGCTCGTGCGTCGCATTGCCGAGGCGCTTGGCTGCCGCGTGACCGTCAAACCAGTCGGTTTCAAATATATAGCGGCAGAGATGAAGAAGGGTGGCGTCCTCATAGGCGGCGAAGAAGCCGGTGGTATCGGCATCGCCGCGCATATGCCCGAGCGCGATGGAATCCTCGCCTGTCTGATTCTGTGTGAGCTTATGGCAAAGACGGACGCGCCTTTGGGCGTTCTGGTCGACCAACTCGAGGACAGTTTTGGTAAGACGAGTTACGGTCGACGCGATTTGCGCCTTGAGGCCGAAGATGCCGAAACGTTACGAACTCTGCTGCCGGGCGTAAACCCCAAGTCGATTTGTGGCAAGGTGCCGCAAAACGTTAGTCATATGGATGGCTTGCGTTTAGCATTCGAGGATGACACGTGGCTGCTGGTCCGTCCTAGCGGGACCGAACCAGTGGTGCGCGTCTACGCCGAGGGGTTCTCGGTGGAAGAACGTGATGAGTTGCTCGATGCTGGCTGTGCTTTAGCTAGGGGAACGTATCCGCTTTAACCATGAGACTGCCTTATATAAAGAGATGCTCGGCGAGCGGTAGTTAACGGCTGGCAAACGTTAGTCGGATTCCAAACTGTGTAGGAAATGTGTACGCCCAGATTCCCGCCCCCGGCGCCCCTCCGGTCTGGCAATATATCTCCTTGCCGCGCGGCCCGGTCGGACCG
>UQMO01000055.1 GCA_900542125.1 uncultured Collinsella sp.
TGTGTATAAGAGACAGGACTCAGGGCAACCGGAAGCCGAGCCTGCGGCCGCCGCGACGGTCGAGGCGGTCGCGGCGGCCGCAGGGCAGGACGAGTCCGACGAGCCGACCATATCCACCGAACAGTTTGGTGTCGTAGCACCGCTTCTCGCACCGACGCCCGCGTTCGCAGCTGCTGCGCCCGCTGACGCCACGAACGAACTCGCGCCCGCCGCAGACGCCTATCTCCGCGCGCTGCTCGAGCACAACGCAGTACAGGCGGAATCGGCGGTAGTGCAATCGGAGCAGAGCGAGGACATGCTCGTCGATACCATCAACGAGGCGCTCTTTGACCTAGTGGGCGACACCGTAATTGAATTTAGCGCGGCAGGGCCGCAGATTATCGAGGACTACGAAGCAGACGTGAGAGGATACCTAGACCATGAGTGATACCGCATCCGCAGCACCTCGCGTGCCCAAGCGCGTCGCTGCCGTCATTCTCAACTCGCTCAAGGGCGGTGTGGTCCCGCGCATCGGCCTTCCTTACATCACCGTAGGGCGCGAGGTCGAGATCCGCGCCCTGCTCACCGACCTGAGTCTCATCGCCGACGGTGGCGCGAGCTTCCGCTTTCTGGTCGGTCGTTACGGCGCCGGCAAGAGCTTTTTGCTCCAGACTATCCGCACGCACGCCATGGGCGAGGGATTCGTCGTCGCTGATGCCGACCTGTCGCCCGAGCGCCGCCTGCAGGGCGGTCAGGGACAGGGCCTTGCCACCTACCGCGAGCTCATCCGCAATATATCGACCAAGACGCGCCCCGAGGGCGGTGCGCTCAACCTAATTCTGGATCGCTGGGTCGCCTCGTGTGCCGACGTCGACGAGTCGGTCGTCAATGCCCAACTGGCCCCGCTCGAGGAGATGGTCCACGGCTTCGACTTCACCCGCATGCTCCGCCGCTATCGCATGGCCGCATCCGGGGGCGACGAAGAGGCCATGAGCCGCGTGACCAAATGGATTCGCGGCGAATACCGCACCAAGAGCGAGGCACGCGCCGAGCTGGGCTCCTCGACCATCATCAGCGATAACGACTGGTACGACTACGTCAAACTCATCGCGCGTTTTTTGGTCTGCAGCGGCTACAAGGGCATGCTGGTGCTCATCGACGAACTCGTGAATCTGTATAAGATTCCCAACGCCATCACACGCCAGTACAACTACGAGAAGATCCTGACCATGTACAACGACACGCTCCAAGGCAAGGCGCAGTACCTGGGCATGATCATGGGCGGCACGCCAACCTCCATCGAAGACCGCCGCCGCGGCGTGTTCTCCTACGAGGCCCTGCGCAGCCGACTCGCTCAGGGCCGCTTTGCGCGCGAAGACCTTAAGGACATGCTCGCGCCCATCATCCGCCTGCAGCCACTCACCTACGAGGAGCTGCTGGTGCTGATCGAAAAACTCATGCAAATTCACGCCGGCTACTTTGGCTGGACGCCCACGCTTACCGAGAACGACTTGGTGGACTTCCTCAAGATCGAGTTCGGTCGCGTGGGAGCCGACACGCATCTGACGCCGCGTGAAGTCATTCGTGACTTTATCGAGCTGCTCGACATCCTATGCCAAAACCCCGACGCCAACGTGGCCGAGCTGCTGCAAAGCGTCGGCGGCGACGCGTTGGCGCCGGCAACCGCAACAGGCGACACCGATACCGCAGGCGGCGACCGTAACTTCGCCGAATTCACCATCTAACCTGCCAATAAGGGACAGGTTTATTTTGGCAGGTTTTATCTGGGCAAACGTTGAGACTGTAATGCAGCAAGCCGTTGTCGGCAGCGTTGAGAAATTCGTTTTTGAGAGGAGGCCCCGTGAACGCCTTTGACCGCTACGCCCCGTTTATCCAAGACTTCATCTACTCCCACGATTGGGAGAGCCTGCGCTCCATCCAGGTTGCGGCGGCAGATGCCATCTTCAACACGCAAGACAATGTGCTCCTGACGGCATCCACGGCATCTGGCAAAACTGAGGCGGCCTTCTTTCCCATCCTGACCGAGTTTTGGGAGAACCCGCCCGCGAGCGTGGGCGCCCTCTACATTGGCCCCCTCAAAGCACTCATCAACGACCAGTTCGTTCGCCTCAACGACCTCTGCGAAGAGGCCGATATCCCTGTCTGGCACTGGCACGGCGATGTCTCGCAGTCGCACAAGGCCAAGCTCATCAAAAAACCGAGCGGCATCTTGCAGATTACGCCCGAATCACTCGAGGCGCTCCTGATCCATAAGTACATGGCGATCCCGCGCATGTTTTGCGACCTGCGCTACGTGGTCATCGACGAGGTTCACTCGCTCATGCGCGGCGACCGTGGCGGGCAGACGCTCTGCCTTGTCGAGCGACTCTCGCGCATGGCCGGCGTGCAGCCTCGACGCATTGGCCTTTCCGCTACCATCGGCGACCCCGAGCGCACGGGCGCTTTTCTCTCACAGGGAACGGGGCGCGACTGCGTTATCCCCCGCTTTGAAGAACCGCGCCGCGTGTGGCGCATCTCCATGGAGCACTTCTACAACTCGGGCCCCCAGGCACAGCAGCGGGGATTCGTAGGCACAGGTCCGCAGGAAGCCGAAGTGCTCGCATGCGAGCGCATCGAGGCGGTGGCGCCCACGGCACTGCCGGCCGACACCAAAGACATGCGCCGCAGCGGACAGCTCACACAGGAGGAGCGCCGTCAACGTCGCGAACGGGCACAGGATAAGGCTACCTCCGGGAACCGCCGCACTTCTTCGGCCCCCGAGGGCGAAGTCGATATCCCTCGGGCCGCTGAGCAGGCGCTCCTCAACCCCACCGACACCGCGCCCGAAAACGCCGATCCCGGCATGGGCTATATCTTCGAACACACCCGCGGGCGCAAGTGCTTGGTCTTTGCCAATTCGCGCGAGGAGGCAGAGGCCGTGTGCTCCATGCTGCGCAGCTACTGCGAGAGCCGGCACGAGCCCGACCGCTTTCTCATCCACCATGGCAATCTTTCGGCATCGCTGCGCGAGACGGCCGAGGAACTCATGCGCGACGAAGAACAGGCACAGACAACCGTCACCACCTCCACGCTGGAGCTCGGTATTGATATCGGCCGTCTGGAGCGTGCCTTCCAGATCGACGCGCCGTTTGCCGTCAGCTCCTTTTTGCAGCGTATGGGGCGCACGGGCCGCCGCGATCTTCCGCCCGAGATGTGGTTTGTCATGCGCGAGGAGGAGCCCGAGCCGCGCACGATGATGCCCGAAACGATACCTTGGAAGCTCCTGCAGGGCATCGCGCTCGTACAACTCTATCGCGAAGAAAAGTGGGTCGAGCCACCCGAGCTCGATCGACTCCCCTACAGTTTGCTCTATCACCAGACCATGTCGACGCTCGCCAGCACCGGCGAGCTCACACCGGCCGAGCTTGCTCAGCGCGTGCTCACGCTGAGCTATTTCCACCGCGTCTCGGCCGATGACTATCGCGTACTGCTGCGCCACCTCATCAAGATCGACCACATCCAGGTCACCGAGGGCGGTGGGCTCATCGTGGGCCTCGCGGGCGAGCGCATCATCAACAACTTTAAGTTCTACGCTGTGTTCCAGGAAAACGAAGAGTTTACCGTTCGCAGCGAATCGGCCGAGCTGGGCACGATCGTCAATCCCCCACCGCCCGGTGAGCGCATCGCTATCGCCGGACACTGCTGGATTGTCGAGGAAGTGGACTGGAAGCGTCATACCGTCTTTGCCACGCAGGTCAAGGGCCGTGTGCCGGCCTACTTTGGCGACTGCCCCGGCGACATCAATACACACGTACTCGAGCGCATGCGCAAGGCGCTCAACGAGCACGCGGCATATCCGTACCTCATGGGCAACGCACGGGCACGCCTTGCACAGGCTCGTCATACCGCCGAGATTTCGGGGGCGGGAACTAAACCGCTCATTAACCTGGGCGGCGACACCTGGGTGCTCTTCCCCTGGCTGGGCAGCTACGCCTTTTTGGCGCTCGAGCGCATGCTCAAGATTAAATGTGCCGCGGAGCTGGGCCTTCGCGGACTCGACCCTTCACGACCGTACTTTATGCAGTTTAAGATGAAGGCCGACGAGAAGACGTTCTTTGAGGTGCTCGCAGCCGAGGTCGAAAAGGACTTCGACCCCATCGAGCTCGTCTATCCCGGCGAGGTGCCTTATTTTGATCGCTACGACGAGTACGTTCCCGAAGAGCTCGTACGCAAGGGCTTTGCCGAAGGCGTGCTCGACATCGAGGGCATGAAGCAGCGCGTTCACGGCTGGCGCGACCACGCCTAAGACCAGTCTTTTTTGGGACGGGGAGACTTACTTGTCGTGAAGGACAGTGCCGAGGAAGTCGGCATCGAAGGGCACGGCTTCGGCAAAGGCGTAGTCGCCGTCGCTGGCGATGAGCAGGTAGTTTTCCTCGCCGCCAAACTCCGCATCGCCACATGGCACCACCCAAGCGTGGTCGAACACCTCGAGTGCCGTGGCGGCGCAATCGCGCAGGAACGACACATCGCTCCCCTCGTTCGCGCTCACAATATTAGCCACGTAGATACCGCCCGGATTCAAGCTACCCCGCACCAGACGCAGCGCCTCAGCAGTTGCCAGCTCGCGTACGGGCTCGGCACCGCCAAAGCAATCGCTCACGACCACGTCGTAGCGACGATGGCCCACGCTCGTCACGCCCAGGTACGAGCGAGCCTCAGCGGTAATCACTCGCAGGCGATCGCCCACCGTGCGCTCCAGCTCGTCCAGGTAGAACCAACGGCGCGCTAGGCGCGTAATCTCGGCATCGTACTCAATGACGTCCATGCGCAAGCTCTCGTGCGACATCAGCGCAAACTTTGGATAGGCAAACCCGCCGCCGCCCAGCATGAGCATACGGTCGACACCATGCCCGGAAGCATCACGCATTGCGTCCTCGGCCTCAAACGCATCGTCAAATGCACGATAGTACGCAAAGACTGGCTCCGCCCAACGATCGCCAACATAGCTCGCGCTTTGGTAGACGCCGCCCTGTACGAGCACGCGGACCTCGTCACCGCGCTCGTCGTGCACACGCTTCACACGTGCCAACCCGTTGCGGGTACGTGCGACCTGCAAACAGGCAGCACGAACAGCGACGGCGGCCGCACCAAGCGCCGCGGCTCCCAGGGCAACGCCGGCAACAACGCCGGCAGAAACACTCGGCTTGTTCATCTAGAGCTCCTTTTGCAGATAAAGGCCATGGTCATAAAATCCAAGATGGCGATAGTACTCGCGCGTACCGATCGCGCTGATCACGTTGATGTACGTATAGCCAGCGTCCCGAGCTATCTGGCACGCACGCTCCACGAGCAAACGTCCCAATCCATGGTGCTGCGCTGCCTGGCCCTGATCGCCCACGCGCGCCGCCATGCCATACACGTGCACCTCACGGATCATCGCCTCGTCCGGCATCGTCGGCAGCTCGTCCGCATGTGCGGCAACAAAAGCGCGATCGGGCAGCGACAACCGCAAAAAGCCCGCGATCTTGCCCCGCGGCGTCACCCACTGCAAAAAGCGCTCGTAAGTCACCGGCGTCTCGTACGCTACTTCCTCATCAAGAGATAGCTCATCCAAGTCGGCACCCGCCGTGCTGATCTCGCGATAGCGAATCTCACGCACCGTCGCGCCTTCTCCACGAGCCGACAAGCGGTTCTCAACGAGCTGACGTAGGTTGGGCTTCTTGTTGCCCACCATAATGTCGTCGGAGCTAAAGTCGCGAATCATGCGACTGATGCGGCAGAACGCCGGCGTCACCACGATGTCGTCGGCCAACACATCGAGCAGCTCGTCCTCGGTATAGGGGCGCCACTCGCCACGCTCGTAACAGCCCACCAGACGCGAGCCCTCGATGAGCGCGCACGGGTAGACCTTGACCTCGTCGGGCATAAAGGTGCCCTCGGTCATAAAGCGCTCGTAGTCACGCTTGTCCCCCTCGGGCGTGGCGCCCAGCAAGTTGAGCATAAAGTGCGCGTGGATCTTAAAGCCAAATAGGCGCGCGAGCGAAAACGCTCGCTCGATCTGAGCCACCGTGATACGACGCTCGTTAATGTCAAGCAGATACTGGTCGAGGCTCTGGATGCCCATCTGAATCTTGGTGCAGCCCAGACGACGAATGAGCGTGAGCGCCTGTGGCGTCACGGCATCGGGGCGCGTCTCGATAACGAGTCCCACCACGCGATGCTTCGCCGTCTCGTTGATGCGTTGTTGGCGCTCAAGCTCCTCCATCGTTGCCGTCTGCCACTCGGCGACCTCGCCCCACGGCGTACCGGGGCCGTACAGACGACGCACCGCGCGGTTATAGCCACCCACGGCAGCATCCACACGTCCCTGCTCGTTGGCAACGCCGGCTGTAAGCTCGGCCTCATCGATCGCAATGCCGGCGGCCCGATAGTGCTCGCGACGCTCCGCCACCACCGGCGGCAGAGCGTCGGCAGGAGCGTCATCGAGCAGGCGCCCCGCCTCGGCACGGCTAATACCCGGGCGCGCCAGCATGGGATTAGCCGCCACACCGGCGACGGCATCGTCGTTGAGCGCACGGAAGAGCTCCGACATAAACCACGTCTGATAGCCTTGCGGATAGTCACTCCAGGTGCCACCGAGCACGATGAGCTCAATCTTGTCGGTCGCATGCCCCATCTGCGAAAGTGCCGTCAGACGAGCACTCACCTGCAGATATGGATCGAAGCAGTTTTGCTCTGCACGGGCACACGCCGGCTCGGCATGTAAATAGCTTTTGGGCATGCGCAGATCGTTGGGGCAAAACAGGCAATCGCCCGAGCACGGCCACGGCTTGGTGATGACGGTAATGGTTGCCACGCCCGAAGCCGTGCGACGAGGCTTCATACGCAGCACCTGCAGCAGTTGACGTTCCAGCTCGGCATCGACATTCCACCCAGCCCAACGAGCCGGCTCCTCACGTTTAACCCGCTGGTAGAACGGCAGCAGACGGCGCTTGGCCAAATCGCGTTTGTCGGCACCCTCACGGCGCGCCTCGGCATGTATCAGTTTGACGAGCACCTTGTCGTCCACGGTCTCGCCGCGACGCAGAGCCTCGAGTATGTTCAAGATAATCTGTTCCATGCCCCCATTGTAAAGGCAAAGGCGCCGGAGCCGATCTCGGCTTCGGCGCCTTCATCAAACAGCGCATCTAAGCATCTATGTTTGCGGACTTAGCCCGCCGTCGTCACTCCGGATCAAACGACATGTCGCCCGAACCGACCTTAAAACGATACGTGGCAGACTTATCACCGTTGTCGAATTCATGATTCAATATGGTCTCGCCGTCGTAGCCAAGCGGAAGGAAATCGCTCTCGAAGTCACCGCTGCCCACAGTTAGGCTCGCCTTAAAGCCCGTCGAGTTCGGAACCGTTATCTCCACGTCGCCCGAGCCCACACTCACGTCCATCGACTTCGCGGGGGCCTGATAGAGCTCGAACGTCACATCGCCCGAACCGACCTCGGCATTCAGGGTATCGGTCACGGTGCCAGTAAACTCAACATCTCCCGAGTCCAAAGTCAGGTTGAGGTCATGGCACGCAATGCCCGCGACCGTCAGATCACCCGATCCCACCTTGGCCGTAATGCCGACCAGGTTATCGGCAACTTCGCGCGGCAGTTCGACGGTAACCGTGCGGTCAATGGCGCGCTCGTCATCGCAATCGAACTGGCGAATCTTGAGCGTAGAGCCCTTGATTTCGGCCAGGTTCTGGGTTGCCGCATCGAAGGCAACGGTCCCCGTTGCCACGCGACCGCTTTCAATTACGCGCACCGGCCCGCCGGAGACGTGTTTGACCTCGACCGTGCCCGACGTCACATCCAGGTCAAGCGATGTGAACGCGTCGGCATCAAACGTTTCGCTCGAAAGTTGCTGAGGCCGAGCGGAATAGCTGCCGTCGTCCAAGAGATTGCCCTCGTCAACCGCATCGTCCATACCAGACAAGCCGGATACGACATCGTCGAGATCCCACGGGCCATCAAAATGAATCAAAGTCCGCGAAATGCCAAAAACAAGCCCGATGATGAGCACAAACGCTCCGATGCCAACGCCCAGACGCAGCTTGGATTCATGCGAAAGCTTCATCATTCGTCACCCTCTTTGGCACACGGCTCAGCGGTGGCTGCGGTAGCCACGTCAGCATCAGGTTCCGCAGAAGTATCCTTCCCCTGGGCCTTGACCGCGACCGGCGCCGGACCAACCTGGATATCCCCGCGCGCCCAATCGCCATCGAGCGCACGCGCCACCCAGTGATAGATGGGAATCGTAAAGAAGATCAGTGCGGGAAAAGGGCTGGCACCAACCAGGAACATCAGCAAAAAGAACAGCAGCCAGCACACGGCCCAATACGGGAACGACTGGAAGGGGCCCTTCACCGGAGTCGGAGCGGCCGCGCCGCCGCCCGTCACCTGCGCCGTCGCGGCATTGGCGGCCTGCGCACTCCAGCTTGCCGCTTGCGCCGCCTTAGCCGCAGCATCACTCGCCTGTGTTGCCGCCTCAGTCGCACGCGCCGCTGCCTCATGGGTGCGGGCACGTTCCGCCGCCTCGGCCTCGCGCTGGCGGGCGCGGTCCTCGTTCTCAAACTCGATATCGTCCTCGATCTCGTCGCTCGGATTGAGCAGCTCGTCCAGACTCACGCCATAAAGCTTGGCGAGCGAGATCAGGTTCTCGGTATCGGGCGAGCTCTCCGCGCGCTCCCATTTGCTGACCGCCTGGCGCGACAGCCCCAGCTTTCGCGCCAGCCCTTCTTGGCTAAAGCCTTTGCTGCGGCGAAGGTCGGCGAGCCGCTGCGCAGTTTCTACATTCATGGTTCCTCCTATGTGATGCCAGCCGTGCCGCCGGACCGTTTTTGTTCTTAAGGCGCCTTGCACAGTTAAAAATCTATCCGCCACCGCCAAAAGCATGCCACCTATTCTAGTGAGATTTTTGACAACCGGCGGTTGCGGGCACATATGAGCTGCGGAAATGTGTCCAAACAAAGCAATGACCCACGGCTCGGTTGTCCCCGTTGCGGCGTTAACGGTAGTATGGTCGTACTGTTTATTCCGCACCGCCAACGGAGGGAGTTCCGCGCCGTGAACCGCGATTTCGCCTCATCGCTCATCCAGCTCAACAATACGTTCTATCGCGAGCACTCCGCTTCCTTTTCCGATACGCGCCAGGCCCCGTGGCCCGGCTGGGTGCGCACCATGGACATCGCGCTCGGGCAGCTCAACGCCGCCACGATCGAGCATCCCGTCCGCGTCTTCGATCTTGCCTGCGGCAATATGCGATTCGAGAACTTTGCCGCCGGCGGCGCACTTGCCGCCAAGGGCGTCGACGGCGCAAACCCCTCGGCAGATGCCAGCTGCCCGTTTGAGTTCTATGGTGTCGACTCGTGCCAAGACCTGGCTATCGATGCACATGGCCACGCGCTGCGCATTCCCAACTTGCACTTCCAGGAACTCGACGTGCTCGACGCCCTCATGAAGCTCAACCCCGCCGAGACGCCCGACGTGCTTTTCGACGCCCCGCTCGCCGACATCTCGGTCTGCTTTGGCTTTATGCACCACGTGCCGTCGTGCGAGTACCGCGTACGCGTGCTCGACGCCCTGGTGCGCCAGACGCGCCCGGGCGGCATCATCGCCATCAGCTTTTGGGAGTTTATGAACGACGAGCGCATGGCGCGCAAGGCCGTTCGAGCCGAAGCCCGCGCCGAGCTCACCCCGCCGTTTGAGGGTTACGATTCCGCGCAGTTTGAAGCCGGCGACCACCTCATTGGCTGGCAAAACGACCGCCACGCCTACCGCTATTGTCATCACTTTGACGATCAGCAGATCACCGACCTGGTGCGCGGCGTCCGTACGTTCTACAAGAGCGGCGAGGTCCCCGTGCGCGAGCTTGAGCGCTTCCATGCCGACGGTCGCAGCGGCGAGCTCAACCGCTATGTGATCCTCAAGCGCCTGTAGGCACCGACGACTCGCCGTCGAGCCGCACCGCGTCTTTCGGGCAAACTATGCCCACCCTTTTTTCAACCCATTGACGGAACGCGCAGCTATGCGTTCCATACTTATGACCAAGGAGCCTCATGGGAGCCGTCCACGTTCGCACGCCTAAGAACTTTGTGCTCGAGGAGCGCCTGGAGCGCTACGCCGATGCAATTGAGACGAACCCCGAGGCCTATGCCGGAGATTGGCGCGGGGCCTGTGCGCCCGCAGGCGGCAAGCCCTTTGAACACCTTCACCTGGATCTTGGCCGTGGCAAGGGAACGTACCTTGTAGAGCGCGCGGTCCACGAGCCAAACACCCTCTTTATCGGTATGGACCAGGAGCCCATCTGCATCGCCTATGCCGCACAGAAAATCTGCGAGCAGGAACTGACCAACGCACTCGTCCTGCCCCGAGGCGCCGCATCGCTGCCGCAGCTGTTTGCCGCAGGCGAGCTCGATGTCATCACCATTAACTTTCCCACGCCGCAGCCCAAGGCCAAGTACGCCAAAAAACGACTCGTCCATGTCGACCATCTGATGCTCTACCGCCCGCTCTTTGCAGCCGGCGCCACCGTCACGCTGCGCACCGACAGCAAGCCATTGCGCGACTACGCCCTAGGGCAGTTTACCGTGGCCGGCTACGACACGCTTTGGGTAAGCGACAACGTCCGCCGCGACCATCCCGAGCATCCCGAGACCGAGTACGAGCGCCGCACGCGCGAGATGGGCGCCGCCGTCTATGGCATTTGCGCCACACCTGGAGCGCAGCCCAGCGATGAACAGCTCGCGGCGGGGCGCGCGCAGGAGCAAAGCCTAGCCTGCTACCTGCCCGATAACCTCGATGAGCTCGCCTATGTGCCTCTGGGCATGGAAGAGGCCGTCGAGAACTTTAGAAACCGTGCCCGCAAGGGCAAGAAGCGCCTACCGCAGGATCCTAGGGGCTTCTGATGGTCGCGACGTCGGCAAACAAGCGCGAATAGACGCCAACAAACGACCCTCAAATCTAAGTGAGTAGACTTTTTTGCAATAGCCAAGCACAACCCGCATAACCAATACTAAAACCGCAGGTAGAGCCCTTGCGCAAAAGCCATGTGCTCGCGATATTGCAAAAAGTCTACTCACTTAGCTGGCAACTGCACCAAACGGCTGGGCAGAACGCCCATTTCCTGCATTTTCTTGCCTGCGAACGCATCGATGCGACGCTACGCCATAATAGTTGGCGGACAAACGCGAGAGAAAGCAACCACATGGCACAGACCACGACAGACACCACCGCCAGCACCGTTTCCGGCGCCGGAGCCGCCAGCTCATTCTCGGGCGGCACGGGAACCGAAGCCGAGTTCGGTTCGCTCGGCGCGCTCTCCCCCACCTGGTGGGAGCCCGAGGATGGCAGTGAGCCCGAACCGTGGCTCACGCCCGATCAGGCCTTCGAACGTTTCTTTGAATGGACGAGCGATCGCGGTATTGAGCTGTGGGACCACCAGGAAGAGGCCCTCATGGATCTAGCCGCCGGTGACCATGTCATTTTGGGAACACCGACCGGATCGGGTAAATCGCTCGTCGCGCTGGGAATGCTCTTTATGGGCATGGCGCAGGGCAAGCGCTGCTACTACACGGCTCCCATCAAGGCTCTGGTCAGCGAGAAGTTTTTCGACCTTGTGCAGGTGCTCGGCCGCGATAACGTAGGCATGATTACCGGCGACACGCATATCAACACCAAGGCACCCGTCATCTGCTGCACGGCAGAGATCCTTGCCAACGACGCACTGCGCGAGAGCGAAGATGCCGACGTGGGCTGCGTGGCCATGGACGAGTTCCACTACTTTGCCGACCCCGACCGCGGTTGGGCTTGGCAGGTGCCGCTGCTCACCCTGCCCCACACGCAATTCATGCTCATGAGCGCCACGCTCGGCGATGTCACTGCCATCGCCGCCTCACTCGAGGAACACACCGGTGCTACCTGCGACTTGGTCGTCGATGCCCCGCGCCCCGTGCCGCTGAGCTACGACTACGTGACGACCTCCCTCGAGGGCACGGTCGAGCTCGCCATGCGCCGCGGCGAGGCCCCGCTCTATATCGTGCACTTTAGCCAGGATGCCGCCCTTGCAACGGCACAGTCGCTCGCCAATTTTGGCATCGCCAGCAAGGAGCAGCGCGAGGCCATCAAAGAAGCGGCAAAGGGGACGAGCTTCTCCACGGCCTTTGGTAAGATTCTCAAACGCCTGCTTGGATGCGGCGTCGGCGTGCACCATGCCGGCATGTTGCCGCGCTATCGCCTGCTGGTGGAGCGCCTGGCGCAGCAGGGCCTGCTGCCCGTCATCTGCGGCACCGATACGCTCGGCGTCGGCATCAACGTACCCATCCACACCGTGGTACTCACCGCGCTCACCAAGTTCGACGGCTACAAGATGCGTCGCCTGCGCGCCCGCGAGTTCCATCAGATCGCTGGTCGCGCCGGCCGTTCGGGCTTCGATACCGAGGGCATGGTCATCGCCGAGGCCCCGGAGCACGAGATCGAGAACGCTAAGCTCATGGCCAAGGCGGGCGACGACCCCAAGAAGCTCCGCAAGATTAAAAAGAAAAAGGCCCCCGAGGGCTTTGTCACCTGGAACAAGCAGACCTTTGAGCGCCTGATCGAGACGCAGCCCGAGACGCTCAAGCCGCGCCTTCGCATCACACACTCCATGGTGATTAGCGTGGTCGAGCAGGGCGGCGATGCCCGAGCCCGCGTACACGACCTCATCGAAACGAGCCTGCAGACTCCCGAGGAAAAGGCCAAGCTCGAGGTTCGCGCCGACGAAATCTTCGCCACACTCATCGATTCCGGCGTCGTCGTTCGCACCGAGGTGCCGCCCGCGCCCGACGCTCCTGCTGACGCCGCGCCGGACATCGACTACGCGCTGACGGTCGATCTGCCCGAGGACTTCGCACTCGATCAGCCGCTCTCGCCGTTCTTGCTTGCCGCGTTGGAGCTGCTCGACCCCGAGAGCGAGACCTATACCATGGATCTGATCTCGATGGTCGAGGCAACGCTCGAGGATCCCAAGCAGGTGCTGCGCGCACAGGAGCGCGCCGCGCGCGACCGCGCGATGGCCGAAATGAAGGCTGACGGCGTCGAATATGAGGAACGCCTGGAGCGCATCCAGGATGTCACCTACGAAAAGCCGCTCGAGGACTTGCTCGATGCCGCCTTCGACAAGTACTGCCAAGAAGTACCTTGGGCCAACGACTACCAGCTCTCGCCCAAGAGCGTCCTGCGCGACATGCTGGAGAGCGCGAGCGACTTTAAGGGCTATATCCAAAAGCTCGGCATCGCCCGCTCCGAGGGCATTTTGCTGCGTTACCTGGCAGAGGCCTACCGTTCACTCGACCGCACCGTGCCCATCGAGAAGCGCGACGAGCGCCTGCGCGACATTATCTCGTGGCTGGGCTTTGTGGTGCGCTCGGTGGACTCGAGCCTGGTGGATGAGTGGGAGAACGCCGGCAACCCGGCAGCCCTCGATGCTGCGCCGCCGCAGGGCATCGACGAGGTCGTGGCGGACCGTCGCGGCTGCACGCTATTGGTGCGCAACGCGCTCTTCCGCCGCGTGACCCTTGCCGCCCGCGAGCACGTTCGCGACCTGGGCGAGCTCGACGACGACTGGGGCATGAGCGAGATCCGCTGGCAAAAAGCACTCGACGCTTACCACGAGCAGCACGAGGAAATCCTCACCGACGGAGATGCCCACAGCGCCGCGATGTTTTCCATTGACGAGTCCGACGAGAAGACCGCGCACGTATGGCACGTGCACCAGATCTTTGCCGACGAGGATGGCGACCACGATTTTGGCATCATGGGCGATGTCGATCTGGACGCCACGCAAGACGGCGGCGAGGTCATCTTCAAAAACTACCGCGTCGGCTTTATCGAGGACCTGCTCGAGGACTAGCCGAACATACTGGAACGAAACGAAGCGGGGCCGCTGGCAATATAGCCAGCGGCCCCGCTTTTGCGCTATACGCTATGCCTTACTCGGCACCCTCGACCTCATACGAATCCGCCTCGGCTGGCTCATCGTTTGTCTCTGTCGCAGCCCCGCGCGCCTCGTCAAACGCCGCCTTCATGGTCTTGTTACCCCAAGTAAGCTTGCGGATCGTAAGTTCATCAGCCTTGTTGTGGGCCAGGCGCAGGTTCTCGGTGCTGCGGCGCAGGTCGTCCTTGGTCTTCTCGAGCTGTTTGATGGCAGCATCAATCTCCTTGATGGCCGATTCAAACTGCTTGCTCGCCAAGTTATAGTTGCGCGAGAAACCGTCCTTGAACTTTTCCATCTTCGCTTCGAAGTTCGTGACGTCGATATTCTGCTGCTTGTACTCCGCCAGCTCCTGCTTATAGCGCAGCGAGCCCATGGCAGCATTGCGCAACAGGGTGATGATGGGAATGAAGAACTGCGGGCGAATCACGTACATCTTCTCGTAGCGATAGCTCACGTCCACGATTCCCGCGTTATAGAGCTCGCTCTCGGGCTCGAGCAGCGTACAGAGCACCGCATACTCGCAGCCTTTCTGGCGGCGATCGTGGTCGAGCTTCTTAAAGAAGTCCTCATTCTTGTGTTTGGTCGCGGTCTCGTCGTTCTCATTTTTCATCTCGAACATAATCGAGATGATCTCGTTGCCGCTCGCGTCGCACTCACGGAAGATGAAGTCACCCTTGGTGCCCTCGGACGCATCGTTGTCTTTCTCGAAATACGCGTTGGGAAACGCCGTCATGCGTAAGCGATTGAACTCAGTCTCGCAGTGTTGCTCGAGCGACTCGCCCACCATCTTGGTAGACAGGCGAACCTTCATGTCCTTCAGACGCTCAATCTCTTCGTCCTTGTAGCGAATGAGCTCGTCACTCGCACGCTTGGCCTGCGCAAGCTCAAGCTCGTGCGCCGCCTTGGCCTGTTCCTCGCGAGAATCGCGCACCGCCAGCTCACTCGTGAGCTTGGCGCGCGCCTCATCACGCTCACGCTCCGCCGCGGCAACCGCCTCCGACAGGTTCATTTTGGCCGTCAGCTCCTGCTCGCGCAGCTGCGCACGCAGGCCCTCGGCCTCCTGCTCAGACTGAGACTTCGCAGCAGAGAACTTCTCCTTCACTTTCGCCTGATAGTCGGCAAGCGTACGCTCAGCTTCGCTGCGAGCGGCATCAAGCTCGCGCTGCGACTCGGCGGCCGCGGCGGCAAGCGCCATCTCCTGGGCCTTGTCCGCCGAGGAGAGCTTTGCCTGCAGCTCGGCAATCTGAGCGTCGCGTGCAGCTAAATCGTTTTGAGCAGCGTTGCGCGCCGCCGACTCGGCAAGCTTTGCTTCGTCATCTTTGCGCCCAAGCTGCGCACGCAGGCTATCAATCTCACGCTGGAGTTCGGCATTCTTTTTTTGAGCATTGGCTCGTGCCTCAACCGCCGCGCGCTGGCTTGCACTCTCGCGCTCTGCGGCAGCGCCCTCGAGCTTAGCGCGCAGCTCGGCAAGCTCAGCATCGCGCTTGGCAACCTCTTGCGCCAGTTTCTGATCCGCAGTGTTCTTCTGCTCGACAAGCTGGGCATTGCGCTGAGACTCTGCCTGTTGCAAGGCAGCCGTCGAACGCGAGCGCTCAAGCTCCAGCGCCTGCTCACCCTCACGCTGGACTGCCTTCACACGCTCATCCAGGTCGCGCGAGAACTCGGCATCGCGCACCTGCTTGACGATATCCGCATAGCCGGATGCATCGACCTTAAAAACTTCGCCGCAATGCGGGCACTTGATCTCGTTCATAGCAGCTCCTCGATGGACGCAAATATCAACCGGCTACACTCTACCGCGCCGCGCGGACAAAAAAGGCGCCGCCGCCATAATGGCAACGGCGCCAGAACCACCACAAAGGTGCCTGTCCCCTTTGTGGTGGTTTGAGTACTTTACAGGTCGCGGTAGTCGATGAGGCGAAGATCGTCCTGAGCCTCGAGCCACGCCCACAGCTCGGGGTCGATCAACGCATCGACCTCCTTGGTACGATCGGTCGTAAGCGAGCTACTCTCGAGGATAAAACGGTCAAGATAGCCCGGATGGCAGACAAAGACGACCGTCTCGCCATCGGCCATCTCGCGAACCGTCTGCATGATTGCTTCCTTGGGCTCGTAGCCCGGCTCCATCGAGCGCATCACCATGCGCAAATCGGTGTCTCCGCAATGCACCACGGCCGTGGGGTCGAAGCTCGCCTTTTGCTCCTTAAGGCCCAACTCCTGTGCCACCGTCGAGATCGCTCGATTGAGGTTTTTGCTCATAACGGCGTGAGCCTCAAAGTAATCGGGTTCGCGACCCACGATCTCGACAAAGCGGTCGTGCTGCGCACGAATCTCGATACAGGCCTCGTCAAAGTCGATCAGTTCCTCGCCGCGCTTAAAGTGCTCGCGGAAGGTACGGCTGCTATGGAACTCACCGTTTTCATCGAGCAGGCTTGGAATGAGTGCCGGATCGGCACACGGCTTGCCCAGGCACACGTTGGTATGCTGGCCCACCGCAATGTCAGCATCCGCCACGAGTGACCAGCCATGCTCGGCCTCGGGCATATTTGGCATGAGTCCCACCGAGCACACCAGGCCCTCATCGACGCTGCGGGCGATCCCTAAGTCAACGGCATACGAATAGCCGAGATCGTCGGCACGAATAAGCAGTTGTTTCATAACGACTCCAATCTATGGAAAAACCACCACAAAGGTGCCTGTCCCCTTTATGGTGGTTTGAAAGCTACAGTCCAAAGAAGCTCAAGATCTGGTCTCGACTTACGGGCTTGTAGCCATTGGCGTCGAGGCCCACATCGTAGCGGTAAACGGGACGCTCGCGATCACGGTTGCGCGTGTTGGTGCGGTCCCCCCTGCTGTGGATATGCCCGTGCAGCATAATGGCGCCACGCGCTTTGCCGTTCCAACTGAGCATGGGGTAATGGCTGTCTCTTATACACATCTCCGAGCCCACGA
>UQMO01000056.1 GCA_900542125.1 uncultured Collinsella sp.
ACGATATGGCACCGTGGGGACACATGTATGTCAATCCTGGTCTAACAGAGCCTTATCTTTTACCTGGGCACGGGCTTTTTCGTGGTGTTCTTCACCGCGAAGTTCGCCGCGATTTCGATGTATGCCCGCTGGTCGTATCTGTGGCCGTGCATGGGCCGCGTCATCAACAACATTTGCTCAATTCTTGTGACGGCTCCGGCGGTGGCGATCATCTCGAGCCAAAACGTGCTGGTGGCGGTGGGTGTCGTACTCGTGTTGTTTGTCGGCATTGCGATCTCGCTGCTGGGGCAGTTTGGACAAGGCGTTGAGGACGAAGCGGGTCACAGGGGGCTGGCGTTTGCCACCGACGATCTTGGCGTGAGCCGTGCGCCCGATCAGACCGACACGGTGCCCCTGGAGATGCCGGAGCTTTCGTTTGACGATCGACTCGACGGCTTTGTAGCCGCCTTTGGGCTTACCAAGCGCGAGCGCGATGTGCTGGAGGCGCTGGTCGTATCGGACGACAGCGTGCAGGACGTTGCGGCAGCGCTCTTCCTTTCGCGTTCTACGCTCTACCGCCATATCGCCTCGATCAACAAAAAGACCGGTGCCGCCTCGCGCGTGGCCCTCATCAATTTCTTCTGGTCCTGGACACCCCAAGACTAGCCAAAACCACCACGAAGGGGACAGGCACCTTTGTGGTGGTTTTACCTGCAAAAATATGAATATGAGACATTTGTCACCTGCCGTTTTGGCGCTCAAAGGCATATGAATGTGATGTTGAGCGGAGCAGAACGGAAGGGGTGGGCCTATGGCGTCTCGTGGTTGCTCGTCTAATAAAATTGCGGGCGCGCTTATCGCCGTGGTGGTCCTTGCTGCGGCGGTGACGCTTGTGCGGGCATACGGCTTTGGTGCCCGTGCCGACCAGGGAAAGAACGCCGCGCAAGCGTTGCTGAACGATTGTGCTGCCGATCCGGTGGCAGTCAAGCTTATCGAGGACGGCGAGGCGCGGACGATCTATGAGACCGACGATGCCGAGCTGGTCGCGTCGACTTTTGCCGCGCTCGACGATTGCACCGTGGGAGGTGCGGTGGATGAGCGGATGAGCGATGCCGGTCGCACGCTCGTCTTTGTCTATGAAGACGGCTCGGAGCAATCGGTGGAGTTCGAGGGCGGGAATATCGTGCTCGACAAGACGGCATATCGCCTTGACGGTGCCGATGAACTGTGGCGACAGCTAGCCGCCATCAAGAACAGCCAATGAAATGAGGGGTGTACGGGATGAGTGATTTGAGATTCTGCCCGGCGTGCGGGATGCAGTTGCCGCGGGTCGCCGGCGTGCCGGTGCGATTTTGCCCGGGCTGCGGTGTTCGGCTTGAAAGCGTTGAGGACGACCCGGGTGTCGCGGAACCCGCAAATGGGGCGGCTGCCGATGATGGCGCGGGCGAAGGTTATGAGCCGAGCGTGAACGCGCCGGTCGATGTGCCGATGCAGGATGCCGACGCCGCGTCGCCGGTCCGCGACGTGGCCGCAGCGGATGCTCCCCACGTCGGCGACCTTGAGTTCCATACCGCATGCGATGCCTCTGGTGGCCAAGCGCTCGCGCAAGTGGCGCTGCCGCGGGGTTGGCGTATTGAAGAGGCACATCTTGAGCGCAGCAGTAGTTTCGACTGCCCGATTTCAGTTGGCGTGACGGCGGCAGGCCCGGCGGGCGAACGCATCATGTATCGCTCCGAGCTCTGCTACGTGGACGCGGGCGCCGTTGCCAAGCGTATCCCCACGCAAACCGAGCGCAAGGCGTTTGTGCACGTGGAGGCGGCGTGCGACGAGTTAGCTCAAGCCTGCGCGGCGCAATTGGGCGCACGGGCGGAGGTTGTGGCCGAGCAACCCTATCCGTCGAGCGCGGCAGGCGATATTGAACATGAGCGTGCTCGCGTAAAGCGCGAGGCTGCAAACGACTTTGCGATTCAGGGCTTTTCGATGGAACCGAGCGATGTGGTCTATGAGTGCCGCATGCGTCGATATCGGCTCGCGGGCGTCCCGGCGCCTACCGAGCTTGCAGTGGCGGCAAAGGTCGAGGGCTATGTAGTCTCGATCGGTGGAGTCGCGGGTTCTGTGGGTAAAGGCGTTGCCGCCGGGGCCGAGGCGCTGCTGGGCGCGGGCCTTTCGAGCGGACTGATCGGTGGCGTTCTGGGTAAGCGCCTGCGCGAGCGCCAGGCGGCTGCGGCGGCGGGTCAGCGCGCCGCGAAAGATCAGGCTCCGGATCAGGGCGATTGCCCAGACGGGGCGCCGTTCAAGCTGGGCGCGGCAGACCTGTTGCAGTGGCGTATCAGGGACAGCTTCTGCCTGGTTGCGCCGGAAGGCCGTCTGGACGAGGCGGCCTCCACGGCGCTTGCCTCAATGGCGTCGACTCTGCGGCTCAACCCGTCGATTGCGCGCGAAGCGTGCGCTCAAAAGCAGCAGATGGTGCTCGAGCAGCGTCAGCGCACGCAGATGAACATCGCCCAGCAGCAACAGCAGTTCGCGGCCTGGCAGCAGAT
Source organism: uncultured Collinsella sp. (assembly GCA_900542125.1). GTDB lineage: Bacteria > Actinomycetota > Coriobacteriia > Coriobacteriales > Coriobacteriaceae > Collinsella. The sequence goes on from UQMO01000056.1 coordinate 2,520, forward strand.
GCATGCCTCGCAGCAGGCGGCGTTCGACAGCTACCAGCAGGCTTGGTTTGAGCGCAGCGATCGTCAACACGCCGCGAATATGGCCGCCAGCACGGCCAATTTCTCCAGCGCAGGTGTGGGAACGGGCGCGGCGTCGTATTCCGATGCCATCCGCGGGGTCAACCATTACACCAGGCCCGACGGTACCGATGTCGAGGTTTCGGTGATGGCGGATCAAGCTTGGGTGAACGGCTCGGGCGACGTGATCGGCACGCGCGATGGCTTTGAGCCCGGTTTTGGCTGGACGGAGCTGCCCCGTCAATAGCGTGAGTGGGCTACGGGAGGATCGGTGTCGAGGCGTTGCTCGGCGCTGTGATAAGAAACGGGAAAGGAACAACGATGAGGGAGACGGTTATTTCGCGCACGGCGTTTGTCGCGGCGGCGGGAACGGCGTTGCTGACGCTTGCGGGATGCGGCGGACAGCAGGCGCAGGACACGACGGGTTTTAACGACGATCGCCCGGTAAAGGACAAGATGGATGCGGGCTCGTCATCGGGTGATTCCGGTGATGCGGGCGGCGGTGCGGACACAGACAGCGGCTCGGCGGACGCGTTCGATACGTGGTCGGATGACTGCTGGGATGCGCACCGCAACATCAGCATCGCAGCGTTGCTCGAGCTTAAGGGCTGGCAGTTGCAGGAGTTTGCGTCGCAACAGGGTTATACCTGGCAAGATGCGCTCGAGATGTACGAGAACGAGGCAGGTCGCGTGCTCAGCGTCTGCAATATCAGCAAGGATGGCGCAACCGAATGGCTCGGCGAGGATGAAATCGGAAAGCTCGACAAGGGCGGCACCGGGAGTACCGTGATGTTTACGCTGCAGCTTGCGGGCTATTCGAGCTGCGAGGATGTTATCGCGGGCTTTTCCGTTCCGGTTGAGGACCGCGCGCAGATTACCTCGGGCTCGTGGATTGCGTGCGTCTACGGTTCCAACATGGCGCGTCACGTTGCCATGGTGAGCCAAATGGAAAACGGCGACTACCGCCTGGACCTCATTACCGAGGAGGCCATCAAAACCGGTACGTTTACCCAAGGCGGCGGTGCCCCCACGATTAACGAATTTTGGCAGGAGAAGACCGGGCGCGCGCTCGGCTAAGTGCGATGCGGCCAATAGCATAGCGAGGGACGAACATGATGAACGAGATGACGATGAGCCGTGCGGTCTTTGTGGCGGGCGCGGGCGCGGCGGCTTGCGCGCTGGCTGGCTGCTCGGGCACAACGGGCGGCGCCAAAGCAGCGAGCACGGCGGACGCCGCCTGCGTGGACGACAATGCTAACGTGACGGTCTATGCTGCGATCAACTTGGCTGGTGCCGATATGGTGCGCCTGCTCAAACATCAAAATTATGAGTGGCAAGGCGAGAACGTGGGCTACGGCGCCGTCGATGACGCGGGATTTTTCGCTTTTACCTTTTCCAAGGTTTCGGACGATGTGGACGAACTTGCGAACAGCGCGATACCGCTTTCGGAGTCCGAGTACGAGGAGCTTGAACCGGGCGGCGGAGACGAAAACATCGCGATTCTGCTCTCGGTGGGCGGCTATACGAAGGGCGAGCGGGCGCTCATCGGCGCGATTGGCGATGCGGCGATGGTGCAGGAGAAATGCACGATCGATGATGCCCAGTATTGGCTGGTCAAGGCGCTTGACGGCCACCGCTACGTGATTATGGCCAACGACACCGAAGACGATGGCGATAGCGCTCATGACATCTATATCTACAATGAGGCTTTTATTCGAACCGGCTACTTGAGCGGCGGCGACCAGATCGATATCGATGAGCTCTGGAGCCGCCTGACCAACGCCTCGTAACGCTCCAAAACCACCACAAAGGGGACAGGCACCTTTGTGGTGGTTTTGCCTTAGGGTTGTCTGTTACAGCAGTTCGCCGTGGCGGGCTATGAAGCGGCGCTTTGTCAGCTGGGTCAGCGCAATATAGGCGGCGACGATGCCGATGAGCAGCGCAAAGAAGCTCGCCGGCAGCGGCATGAGGCCCAGCGCATCGGCGATGGGGCTTGCCGGCAGCCAGGTGACAAGCGCCAGCCCCAGCACGGTGAGCGTGCACAGGGCGGGGGCGGCGTGATCGCGCGGGCTCGGCAGGTGCGGGGAGCGCAGCATGTGGATTACGAGCGTCTGCGACCACATAGACTCAACGAACCAACCGCTCTGGAAAATCGCCGCAAAGGTTGCCATGCCGGCAACATTGCCCGCGGCGGCAAGCTCGGCCCAGTTCGCGCCCACGGTGGCGGGGCACACCGCAAAGAAGAGCGCGGCGAAGGTCACGATGTCAAACAGCGAGCTCACGGGGCCCAGCTCGAGCATAAAGCCCTTGATGGACGCAGCGTCCCAGGCGCGCGGGCGGGCAGTCCAGGCATCGTCGACGGTGTCCCACGGCAGCGCGATGCATACGATCTCGTAGACCAGCGACAGCAGCACCAGCTGCAGGGCGCTCATGGGCAAAAACGGCAGGAACAGGCTCGCGACGGTCACGGACAGCACGTTGCCAAAGTTGGAGCTCACCGTGGTCTTGAGGTACTTGAGTAGGTTGCCGTAGGTGCGACGGCCTTCGATGATGCCGCGCTCGATCACGCCCAGGTCCTTCTGGAGCAAGATGATGTCGGCGGATTCTTTGGCGATGTCAACGGCCGAATCGACCGAGATGCCGCAGTCGCTCGCACGCATGGCGGCGGCGTCGTTGATGCCATCACCCATAAAGCCCACGGTATGGCCGAGCAGTTCACGCATGACGCGCACCAAGCGCGCCTTCTGCAGCGGCGAGAGCTTGGCAAAGAGATGGGTCTGCTCGGCGCGCTCCGCCAGCTCGGCGTCGTCGAGCGCATCGATCTCGGAGCCCAGCAAAACGTTGCTTGCGTCGATGCCAATCTGCTCGCAGACGGTGGCGGCGACGCGGTCGTTGTCGCCGGTCAGGACTTTTACCGCCACGCCCTTGGCCTCGAGGGTGGCGACGGCGCCCGCGGCGCTCGCTTTGGGCGGATCGAGGAAGGCCAAAAAGCCCATCAGCACCATGTCGCACTCGTCGGCGATGCCAAACTCGCCCACGGTGCGCGGGTTGGTCTTCTGCGCCACGGCGATCACGCGCAGGCCCTCGGCATTGAGGTCTGCTACCTGCTTGCGAATCTGGGCGAGCTTTTCGTCGGTAAGCGGCTGGGCGGTACCGTCGACCTCGATGTAGGAGCAAATCTCGAGCATTTCCTCGGCAGCGCCCTTGGTGACCATCTGAGTCTTGCCTTGGGCATCGGCGACCACCACGCTCAGGCGACGGCGCGAGAAGTCGAAGGGCACCTCGTCGACCTTGGTGTGGCGGTCGCGCAGGCTCTGGCCCAGCATGGAATCGGGCGCGACGGCCGAAGGGGTCATGTCGGCGCGGTCGATCACGGCCAGGTCGATGAGGTTCTTGAGGCCCGTCTGGAAGAAGCTGTTCAAAAACGCATGGCGCAGCACGCGCGTATCCTCGTTGCCGTCGGTGTTGAGGTAGCGCTCGAGCACGATGCGGTCCTCGGTGAGGGTGCCGGTCTTGTCGCAGCACAGCACGTCCATGGCGCCGAGGTTTTGGATCGCAGGCAGCTCCTTGACGATGACCTGGCGGCGGGCGAGGTCCTTGGCTCCCTGCGACAGACTCGTGGTCACGATGACGGGAAGCATTTGCGGCGTGATGCCCACGGCCACGCTCGTGGCGAACAGCAGCGCATCGATGACGTTGCCCTTGGTGGCGGCGTTGATGGCAAAGACTGCCGGCGCCATGACGAGCATCAGGCGCACCAGCAGCATCGAGACGCTCGAGACGCCGCGGTCGAACGCGCTCTTCTCGCCGCGCCCGTTGAGCATCTTGGCGATGCCGCCCAGGTAGGTGTCCGAACCGGTGGCCACGACAAGCGCCATGGCGGTGCCGTTTTGCACGGAGGTGCCGGTAAAGACGATGTTCTTGCAGGCGGAGAGCGGCAGCGTGGAGCTGTCGGCGCCTTCGACGACGGTGGCGACGGCGGTCTTCTCGACGGCCTCGCTTTCGCCGGTGAGGGCGGACTCGATCACAAACAGGTCGCGTGCGGTGATGATGCGGGCATCGGCCGGCACCATGTCGCCGGCGGAGAGGCGGATCACGTCGCCGGGGACGAGCTCATCGAAGGGTATCTCGATGCGCTCGCCGTCGCGCAGGGCGGTGCAGGTGTTGGAGACCAGGTCCTTGAGGGCCTCTGCCGCATTGCCGCTGCGTGCTTCCTGGATAAACTTCATGCCGCCCGATACCAGTAGCATGATGCCGATGACGATGACCGTGGAGGGGTCGCGCTGCGGCTCGGGCACGGCGAGCACGTCGATGTAGAGCGAGACCAGCGCGAGCGCGGCGAGGATGCCGGCGAAGGGGTCGATGAAGGCGTCGGCGATGCGGCGGGCAAGTGTCTTGGTCGGCGCCTCGATGGTGTTGGGGCTGGCGGCGTCCAGGCGCTCGGCGGCCTGCCCGGCGGTGAGGCCGTCAGCCGTGGCGTCGAGCAGCAGGAGGGAGTCCTCGGCGCTATGGGTTGCGGCAAAGATGGCGTTCTTGGCAAGGCCGGCGTGAGCGGCAGGGCGCGCCGTGCGGCGGCGCTTGGAGATGACTTCGAGTACCGTGGCGGTTTTGAGCATCAGCATAGGGTCCTCCTCGTTAAAGGGAGTTAGCGTACGTGTCGTATTGAATTGCAAAAAACCTAGATGTCGCTCACGTCATGCTCGCGAATCACCACAAAGGGGACAGGCACCTTTGTGGTGGTTTTGGTGATCGACTGTTGGCGCTTATGCGTGCGCGGAGTCCTCGCGGCGTGCCGAGGGCGACATGCAGGTTTTTCGACTATGACTGCCTTCCATGGCACACCTCCTTAAGGCCGGGCGCAGCGCGCTTTGGGTATCTCGTACCCGTTTCAATCCGCCGGTATTTTTGACGAGGGGGTTTGCCGTGTCAACCCCATTGTTCGGAAAATCATCGCCCCTGACAAAGCCCTTACAGAGTGCCGTGGCTCCAAAGCGCGACCGCATCTGCGTCCTGCCTGCGCTAAACTGGAGGGCACGTACGCGATTACGAGAGGAGCCCGCATGGAGGCTTACAAGCAAGAGTTCATCAAGTTTATGGTCGAGTCCGACGTTCTTAAGTTCGGCAGTTTTACGCTTAAGAGCGGCCGTCAGTCCCCGTTCTTTATGAACGCCGGCGCCTACGTGACGGGCTATCAGCTCAAGAAGCTGGGCGAGTACTACGCCCAGGCCATCCACGATAACTTTGGCGATGACTTTGACGTGCTGTTCGGGCCGGCCTATAAGGGTATTCCCCTGGCCGTCGTGACCGCGATTGCCTACCACGAGCTGTACGGCAAGGAGGTCAAGTACTGCTGCGACCGCAAGGAGGCCAAGGACCACGGTGCCGACAAGGGTAACCTGCTGGGCTACGAGCCCCAGGATGGCGACCGCGTGATCATGGTCGAGGACGTCACCACCAGCGGTAAGTCCATCGACGAGACCTATCCCAAGGTCAAGGCTGCTGCCGATGTCGAGATCAAGGGCCTCATCGTGTCCCTCAACCGCATGGAGGTCGGCAAGGGCGGCGTGACCACCGCGCAGAAGGAGATCGAGGCCAAGTACGGCTTCCCCGTCGCGAGCATCGTCTCCATGGCCGAGGTCGTCGAGACCCTCTACAACCACGAGATTGACGGCAAGGTCGTCATCGACGATGAGCTCAAGACCGCCATCGACGCCTACTACGAGCAGTACGGAGTCCGGGAGTAGTTACGCGGTTTTCCAAACCGCGTAACAAGTCGACGCTGCAAACGCCCCCAAGCGGCAATCTGCCTTTCAATCGTCGGGCATGGCCAGAAGGCCTATGCCCTCCTCTTTCAAGGCACATTGCTCGCTTGGGGGCGTTTTCGCTGTCGGTGCCAAAACATCGGTGCGGTCGTTGGGTAGCTAATTTGGGACGGGGCTATTTTGACTACTTTACATGTGAAAGCAGTCAAAATAGCCCCGTCCCAAATTAGCTACCCTTGCACCAAAAATGAGCGTGGATAATCTCCCGGTTTTGGCCTGCGTGGGGGGGCTCAAAGTGGGAGATTATCCACGCTCGTGATTTGAGTGTCCGAAAATCCACGCTCGTTTGGTCGGTGCATGTCTACGCAGCGTAGGTTGTCGAGGGCTGTCTTCAAATGGATACTGGCTCTTGAACCGGTTCGCTCCATTCTTCCAATCTGATCGGACATATCATGAACCAGACACCGCAAAGCAATGTCCCCCATACTTTTTTGGCAGCACATGCCATCAAGCGGCTGCGCGAAGATCGCGGCCTCACCCAGCGCGCCCTGGCGGAAAGCCTTGGCGTGACCGATAAAGCCGTCAGCAAGTGGGAGTCCGGCCGCGGCCTTCCCGACATTTCCCTCGTTGAGCCTTTGGCCCAGAGACTCGGCATAAGCGTGGCTGAGCTTTTGGCTGGTGACATTCGGGCCAACGCCAACCGTGCAGGCAATATGCTCAAAGGCGTCTTTTACGTTTGCCCTATCTGCGGAAACGTTGTGCACGCGCTCGGAGAAGGCAGCTTTAGCTGTTGCGGCTCCACGATGTTTCCCCAGGAGGCCGAAGAGCCGGACGCGGATCACGCCTTTTCCATCGAGCGCATCGAGGACGATTGGTACGTCACGCTCGACCATCCCATGACCAAGGATCATTACATTAGCTTTGTGGCATATGCGACTATGGATGGCATCTGCCTCAAGAAGCTCTATCCAGAGCAATCGGTGCAACCGCGTTTTCATATCACCGGACGCGGCAGAATGTACCTCTACTGCAACCAGCACGGACTCTTTGTTTTGCCGACGCCTCGCAAGTAAAAGCCCGCTGTCCGCCCGATGCCCCTGCGCCAACGAGTTGCGGTGGAATAGTTCCTGAAAGTGCTGGTTTAGAGCCTAAACAGGAGCTATTTCACCGCAACTTAGGAGGGCGATTGGAGGCGCGGTGGGGCCGGATTGTTATTTGAGGCCGGGGAGGCGGGTGTAGGGGAACGAGCGCTCTAGGAACTCGGCGCAGCGGGCGTAGTCTTTGGCGAAGTAGCTGCTGTAGAGCGAATCGAGCACGTATTGCACGGCGATGTGGCTGGCGAACTGCGTGATGCGGTGCGTCATGCTCTCGTGGTCGCTCACCGTGAGGTAGGCGGCAAAGCCGGGGTGCAGGCGCGCACAATAAGGTGTGCCGATGACAATGACGGGAACATGTCGGCTGCTGAGGATCGGCAAGATTTCCTTGAGGTTGGGCGCAAGGCCGCTGTAGGAGATTGCGATCGCCACATTGCCGGAATCCGAGGCGAGCGCCGTGCACACCTGGGCCTCGGTGCTGCTGTAGCATGTGGCGCTCTTGCCGGACGAAAGCAAGCGGTCGCGGAACATCCCCGCTGGATAGAGGTTGTGCGAGCCGGTGTAGATGTCGACCTGCCGTGCCTTCGCGATCAGTTTGGCGGCGTGGTCGAGCTGTGCGGGGTCGAGCAGCTCCTGCGTCTCGGCCAGCGTGGTCTGGTAGAGCCCTTCCATGCGCTCCATAACCTGCGCAGGCGTGGACGTGGCATCGAAGGGAAAGTTGATATCTACGTCGCGGCGGTTGCCTGCTTCGGTCGCCAGACGGATGAGCTCGACCTTGAGATCCTTAAAGCCCTCGAGGCCGAGCTTTTTGCAAAAACGGTGCACGCTTGCGACCGAAACATTGGCGCGGGCGGCAAACTCCTTAATGGAGAGTCCGCGGATGTCTTCGCCCATGGCGAGGGCCGAGATGCCGAGCTGCTGCTCGGTAGGGGTTAGGCCCTGTGCCTCGGTAATCTTGCGTTTGATATCCATTCGAACTCCCGCACTCGCCAAACCTGCCAAAAAGGGACGGGTTTATTTTGGCAGGTTTTGCCCGAGAAGGGTAACGGGGCCGAGGACACCGCTGGGCGCGACGGGCTCGGTGAGGGCGAAGATGTCGGGAATCGCATGGTCGAGTGTGTTGATGACATCGATGGTGAGCTCGTGCGTGCCGGCGGCAAGCGCGCCTGTCGCAAAGCGATAGGGCGGGCAGATGCGCGTGCCGAGCGTTTGTCCGTCGAGCGTGAGTGTTGCGACTTCGTAGACATCACCCAGGTCAATGGCGGTGTGGGCGAGGTCGTCGGTCAGCTCGAACGACGTGCGATAGTGGAACGTGCCGCAGATGCCGGCGAACTGCTCGGCCGTGAGGTCGCACAGCTGCTCGAGCTTTTGCGGCTCGCCAAAGGTTCCATCGCTGCCGGCAGGGGAGAGGGCAACGGTCCACGGTCCGTCGATGCTAAGGCAAACCGCATCATCCGCATTCGTGTTCGCCCCGTCATCGAGTCCGACCTCGTCGCCCGTTCCCAGAACAACAACGCAGCTCTCGAAGGGCGCCAGCTCCAACGCGTCATCAAACGCAACGGGTTCGGTGCCGTTCAGCAGGTCGAGGCGCGTGCCGCAAAGGCGCTCGCCTCGAGCAAGTGCAACCGTACAGCAAATACTTTCACGCGGATGCTCGTTGACTAGCATCACATAGGTCTCGCCCGCACGCTTGTAGCGAAGTGCGCGCAGCCAGGGCTGTGGCCTATCGGTCACAACGGTCTGCAGCCCCGCGTCTGCCAGCGCGTTCGCCACATCGGCAAGTGGCGTTGTCGTAAGCCCGTCCAGATCGGCTGCGCCATCCGCGTCATAAAGAGCGCCGGGCACTTCGTCAGCAGCGAGCACCGTGACACCCGCGGCCATCATGCGCCTCACCTCTTCCGCTGTAGCCGCGCCAATAAACGAGGCGCCTGGCATGACAAACGCCTGGTAGCGACAGCCGTTAACAGCCAGCATTCCATCGGCAATCGAAACCTCGTAACGCCCCTCATCCTCAAAAGCCTCGGCAGGCACAAAGTCAAAATCGATCTGCGCGCGCGTGAGCTCGGCCGCCACGCGCTCGACGGGCATGGCGTTGCCGGCCCATTCGGCGTCGGCATGGTACAGAATGGCGACGGGGCGAGCGGCAGCGCCTTCCGAAAGGAGCGTCGCCGTGCGATTCATATAGCGCATGAGCTGGCCAAAGTGCGGCCATTGCGGGTTGTTGCCGTGCGCGTAAAAGTGCGGCGGGCAGTCCCAATCGGGGAAGGGCGCCATGCTAAACGCGTGCGGCGTAAACCAGTTAATACCGCGGACGAGCATATGGTCGGCAATCCATTTCATCTCGCGCAGGCCCTCGTGCCAGCCAAAGGCGCCAAAGACCTCGGCCATGCAGCGCCCCTGCTTTTTGGGATCGAGGCGCGCGGCCGAAGAGCCCAGCTTGGCAAGCGCGTACGTAAAGAACTCCATGTTCCATGCGCCGTGGAAATAGCTGTAGCGCCCGCGGTCAATTCCGGGGGCGAGCTGATTGATGACCACGTCGACGCCGGCCATGTCCTGCCCCGCGACCGCGCGGAAGTAATGTCCGGCGCCCTGGCCCAGGCGCGTGTGGCAACTCTTGTCCTCGATCACGTGGCCAATGTGCATAACGCCGTGCGCGCGGCACCAATCGCCAATCTGCTCGTCAAAGCAGCTGCGGTAGAGCTGCGTAGCAAGGTCCATATAGGCGTGGCGAACCTGGGCGCCGTTTGCCTCGCGCGTCCAAAGGCCGTGCAACTTGGCAAGCCAATTCTCGCCAAGCGCATCGTATAGGCGGCGGGCAAGCTCGTCCGACCACGGCAGCGCCAGGTCGCCTCGCCCAATAAAGCTGCTGGTAGAAGCATCGTCGAGCGTGGTGCCCTTCTCGTTCATAAAGCCGGGCTCGTCGGTGAAAAAGCCCAAGATCGTTTTGCCAAACTCGTCGCCCAGATGCTCAAACGTGGGCTCGTAGACGGCGTCGATGAGCGCGTGGCACGAGGCGGCGTCGACCATGTTGATGTACTCATCGCGAAAGCCGGTCTTTTGGCTGGTGGCGTACAGCTCGATCGTAGTGACGCCGGTGGGGGCGTCAAAACGCAAGCGGGCGGGCGTTCCATCGTCCCCGTGCTCAACGGCGAGCGCAAGGTCGAGCGGCGCACCAGCGGCATCAAAAGCCGCCACGCCCACAAAGCGCTCGGTGGGGTCCATGAGATTACCGAGCTTGATAGTCGTGGACGGTTGGGGACCAACAACCGTAATCGTGCGATGCTTGAGCACGGTCTTCTTGAGCGCGGGGTCGACGTCATCGCCCGCAAGCGCGCCGTTGGCATAGCCTGCGGGGAAGTGTGCGTCGTCGAGCAGCCAGATCTTTAACCCCAGGCGCTTGCACTCGCCGATGATAAAGCGCAGGTCAGACCACCAGCCGTCGCGACAGAAATCGGGATGCGTGCGCGATTCCAGGCAAACCTCGTGGATGTCCGCCCCGGCGATCTGCTCCAGATACTCGGTGATCGTCTCGCGCGCCTCGCCCTTGAGCCACAAGAACGGAAGCACATGGTTGTCGTAGGTGCCGCCAAGCACCTGCTCAAAATACGCCGCCATATACGCTCCTCCAAAACAGCCTTTCAAATTCATTGAAGTCAGAGTACGCCGAGCGCGCAGCCCTGCTAATATCAAAACCACGGCAGAATATGACCGAATCAACGATGGTGATGTAATGGATATCGCACGGCTGGACAACCTTCTGCTCGAGCTGACCAACAGTGAGCGAGCCTATCGCGCGGGCGCCCATTACGACTGGAGCGATGCACTCGGTCAAGGTAATCAAGCAGATGTCGATGGTCGGCATATCCGTAAAATCGGCAACCCAGCGCTCGCCCTACGACAAGAAGGCATGCCCGATGGTCTATCGATTGTTCGCAACTCGCGCTTCAATCCCGTGCCGGAACATGTCCACGATTATGTCGAAATCAGCTATATCTATCGAGGACGAGCGCCGCAGATCGTCAACGGCGCGCCGCTCATGCTCGCTCAAAACGAGGTCCTCCTGCTCGATGTCGCCTGCCCGCATGCCGTAGGCGAGCTCGGCGAGCACGACATTATGCTGAGCGTTATCATCTCGCGGCCAATGCTGCGCCGTAGCCTGGAGCAAAGCCTTTCGCCCACAAGCGCGGTCTCGCGGTTCCTGCTCAGCGCCCTCACGGACGAAACCGACCACCGCGGACACGTGCATTTCCATACGGGCGGCAGCCGTCGCGTGCGCCGCTACATGCAGGAGATGCTGTGCGAGCGTCTGGACCCCACGCCAGCGAGCCCCCAGATTGTCTCGAGGCTGTTTGAGCTGCTGTTGGTCGAGCTCATGCAAAGCTACGAGGCCGGTCTTCTGCGGTCGGACGCGCCCGCACTGCCATCGGCGCAGGTCGCGGCTGCCATGGGCTTCATCGAGCGCAACGCCTGCGACTGCACCCTCGATAACCTCGCCCGCCACCTGCACCTGAGTCCCAACTACGCAAGCGCCCTGCTCAAGCGTCAGACAGGCCGCACGTTTATGCAGCTGGTGCAGGAGGGCCGCCTAGCGCGCGCGGCGACGCTGCTCGATGCCGGCGCCATCGCGGAGGTCGCAGCGCACGAGGCGGGCTATGCCAACATGAGCTTCTTCTACAAAAAGTTTGCCGAGCGCTATGGCTGCACGCCGGCTGCCTATCGTCAGCGTTTGCCCAGATAAAACCGACCAAAATAAACCTGTCCCTTTTTGACAGGTATCAGGAAGTGTCAGGGGCGGGCAGGCGGCGGGGCGCCGCTGCGAAAAGAAGTGTCGGGTTTGGCGCGGCCGCTCCCGCATGCCCCGCGCGTGGGCGATACTCGGCTTATCGACCCACGATGCAAAGGAGATGCTCATGGCAAACATCAAGTTCCCCGAGGGTTTCTATTGGGGTGGCGCTACCGCCGCCAACCAGTTTGAGGGCGCTTGGAACGTGGACGGCCGCGGCGCTTCCGTCGACGACCACTTCCTGGGCGGCAGCTACAAGGAGCCGCGTCAGATCACGATCGACATCGACCCCAACCGCTTCTACCCCAACCATGACGGCATCGATTTCTATCATCACTACGAGGAGGACATCGCGCTGTTCGCCGAGATGGGCTTCAACATGTTCCGCATGTCCATCTCTTGGAGCCGAATCTTCCCCAACGGCGACGACGCCGAGCCCAACGAGGCCGGCCTCGCCTTTTACGATCGCGTCTTCGACTGCCTGCGCGCTCACAATATCGAGCCGCTCGTGACGCTCTCGCACTACGAGATGCCCTATCACCTGGTCGAGAAGTACAACGGCTGGGCGAGCCGCGAGCTCATCGGCTTCTTTGAGAAGTATTGCCAGACCGTCTTCGACCGCTATCAGGACAAGGTCAAGTTCTGGCTCACCTTCAACGAGATCAACTGCGGCACTATGGACATGGGCGCCATGATGGAGACCGGTCTGATCCAGGGCTTCGAGGGCCCGGCAAGCGCCATCAAGACCACCGCCCAGCAGCGTTATCAGGCTCTGCATCATCAGTTTGTCGCCAGTGGCCGCGTCGTGCGCTACGCCCACGAGCACTACCCGCAGTTCAAGATGGGCAACATGGATTGCTTCATCCTCTCCTACGCCGCCACGTGCGATCCGGTCGACGTGTTCGCCACGCAGCAGCAGATGAACTCCATGAACTGGTACTGCTCCGACGTGCAGGTGCGCGGCAAGTACCCGTTCTATGCCAAGCGCTTCTGGGCCGAGAACGGCGTCGAGCTCGCAATGGAGGACGGCGACCTGCAGGATATCGCCGACGGCAAGGTCGACTTCTACACCTTTAGCTACTACATGTCCGGTACCGTGGGCACCCACAAGGACCACGAGATGACCGAGGGCAACATGACTTTTGGCGGCAAAAACCCCTACCTGGAGTCCACCGACTGGGGTTGGCAGATTGACCCGCTGGGCCTGCGCATCGCCCTCAACGAGATTTACGCCCGTTACGAGATTCCGCTGATGGTGGTCGAGAACGGCATGGGCGCCTACGACGAGGTCGAGGACGATGGCTCCATTCACGATCCGTACCGCATCGCCTATCTGCGCAGCCACATCAAGGCCATGGGCGAGGCCGTCGCCGATGGTGTTGACCTGATCGCCTATACCTGGTGGGGCCCCATCGACCTGGTGTCCGCCGGTACCGGCGAGATGCGCAAGCGCTACGGCTTCATCCATGTCGATAAGTACGACGACGGCACCGGCACCTACGAGCGCCGCCGCAAGGACAGCTTCTTCGCATACCAGAAGATCATCAAGTCCAACGGCGCTGAGGGCTTGGAGTAATTGAGTTCCGGCGATTGAGTTCCGGCGTTCTGACGAACGCCGGACCGGCGGCCGATTTCGTGACCACGAATGTCGACGACGACGGCATCTGGAACGCCTTCGTGCACCTAGGGCTCATCGAGGGTTAATCAACAAAACGGGCGCCGATGGACAAAGACGTCGGCAGAGTTTTCGATTCGACTCCCCACCTTAGTTTTTGGTCCAATTGGCACTATAATCACCATAGGCATGCGCACTACGTTGCGCTTAATCAAGAGGAGAAAACGTATGGGTCTGTTTGACATGTTCAAGAAGAAGGCTGAGCCCGCGGCTGCCGCTGCTCCGGCCTCCATCTCTGCTTCTGCCGGCGCCGACGTGCTGTGCTCGCCCGTCAAGGGCAAGGTCATCAAGATGGCCGACGTGCCCGATCCCGTCTTTGGTGGCGAGGTTCTGGGCAAGGGCTGCGCCGTGTGGCCCGAGGACGATCTGGTCTATGCTCCCTGCGACGGCAAGGTGACCGTCACTATGGGTCACGCCGTGGGCCTGCAGTCCGATAGCGGCATCGAGGTCCTGGTGCACGTTGGCGTCGATACCGTCAACATGAACGGCGACGGCTTCGAGGGCTTCGTCAAGGCCGACGATGTTGTGAAGGCCGGTCAGCCCATGCTCAAGATCGATCGCGCCAAGATCGCCGCTGCCGGTTACAAGGACTGCGTCGTCGTGGCCGTGTCCAACACCGCCGAGTTTGCCGATGTCGAACTCGCCGTCGAGGCCGACTCCGCTGTCGCCGCCGGTGACGCCATCGTCAAGGTTGTCCGCAAGTAAATCGCGGCATCGCATAATGTCTAAGGGTGGTCGGATTATCCGGCCACCCTTTTTTATTAGAGGCTTTAGCCTGTGCGGGGCGCGCAGCGCGCCGCATCAGAAACCACCCGC
>UQMO01000057.1 GCA_900542125.1 uncultured Collinsella sp.
AGATCTACACCTAAGCCTTCGTCGGCAGCGTCAGATGTGTATAAGAGACAGCGCGAGTTCCGTGGACCCGCCGCCCGAATCGGCAACAATGATGCGCTCGCCGGCAAAGTCGTGCGCCACGCCAAAAAACGTCAGGCGCGCCTCGACCTCGCCCGGAATCACCTGCGGTTCGAGCCCCAGCTCACGCAGACCGTCCAGCAGCAGTGCGGCATTGGATGCATCGCGCGCGGCGCTCGTGCATGTGGTGCAAATGCACGCGGCCCCAAAGGCACGCGCCTCGTCCACAAACATGCGGCATGCAGCGAGCACGCGCTCGACCGCCGCCTCGCAAAAGCGACCCGTCGCGTCCACACCCTCGCCCAGGTCGGTAATCTCGGTATGCTTGGACGATTCCACGATCGCCCCGCCCTCGACCTGCGCCAGCACCAGTCGCGACGACACCGTTCCCAGATCGATCGCCGCCACCTTATATCGTTTGCAATCTGCCATTGCGGGCTCCCCTCCGGGCGCTATTTGCCGTTGGACACGACCGTCTGGCCCTCGACACCGTTAAACCCAAACAGCATGTCGAGCGCCTGGATGTACCACGGGGCGTCCTTACCGACTTCTTCGATTTCCTTGGCAACTTCGCTGGCCTTCTTGGCGTTCGACGACTTCTTGCTCGAAGACGAATCCGAATCGTCGTCCAGGCCCTGCACTTCAACCCTCTTCTCGCCGGGCATCACCAGGCCCAGATCCTCGGACGCCGCATCCTTAATGCCCTCCTCCGAGAGCAGTTTGTCGACGCTTTTTTGCAGCTCATCATTGTATTGCTGACGAATCTCGACCTGCTTGGCCAAGATATCGCTCGAACGCTTTGCCACGTACAGATCGCGCACGGGGAAATACAGGCTCACGAGCACCAGGGCAACGACAATGCCGATGAATAGCCCTCGCTGAGGACCGTGGGTAAAGTCGTAGATCGCCTTGACCACCGCGTTGTCGTTGGCGTAGTGCATAAAGTCCGAGCCCGAAAAACGGTTCGAAGGCCTGCTCGACCTATCGTGCGTTTGAGCCGACGAGCGCTGAGCATGCGACGAACGTGCCGGGCGCACTGGTCCATCTGTCGAAGTATTCACTTGAGCATTGGGGCGCGAGGTACTTGTCGGGCGCTGCATGGAGCGGTCGGCGCCGGCGTAGGCGGACCCACCGAGCTGCACCGTGCGCGCACGGCGAGGCGACGGCTCACGCGAACCGGCGGAATAGTACCTGTTGTCGTAAATCTGATCCATGTGCGCCTTGTGCGGTTGAGGTTTGTTTGCGCTAAGTATTCTAGTTATAGCACGAGCGCCCGCACCGCCTTCGCCAGCCTTTGCTCGACATAAAAAAGGCGCTGAGTCATATGGCCCAGCGCCCAATGGTGCTCAACAGCGCCCGGCTGGAGCAAGGCAAATCCGAGTCTTCCCCGCCCCCGCGACCTCCGCGTGCCTAGCGAATGTTGTAGAACGCGGCCTTGCCGGCGTAACGCGCGCTGCCCTCGAGCTCGTCCTCGATGCGGATGAGCTGGTTGTACTTGGCGATACGGTCGCTGCGGCACGGGGCGCCCGACTTGATCTGGCCGGCGTTGACGCCCACGACCAGGTCGGCGATCGTGGAGTCCTCGGTCTCGCCGGAACGGTGGCTCACGATGCAAGCGTAGCCGGCCTCCTTGGCGGTCTCGATGGCCTCGAGCGACTCGGTGAGCGTGCCGATCTGGTTGACCTTGACCAGGATCGCGTTGGCGGCACCCAGCTCGATGCCCTTCTTGAGGCGCTCGGTGTTGGTGACGAACAGGTCGTCGCCCACCAGCTGCACCTTGTTGCCAATGCGACGGGTGAGCTCAACCCAGCCGTCCCAGTCCTCCTCGGCCATGCCGTCCTCGATGGAGATGATGGGATAGGTGTCGACGAGCTTCTCCCAGTAATCAACCATCTGGGCACTCGTGTACTCCACGCCCTCGCCCTTGAGCTCGTACATGCCGGTCTCGGCGTTGTAGAACTCGGTCGAGGCCGGGTCCATGGCGTACATGAAGTCGATGCCGGGCTTAAAGCCGGCCTTCTCCACGGCCTTGGTGATGTACTCGAACGGCTCGGCATTGGTCTTAAGGTTGGGGGCAAAGCCGCCCTCGTCGCCCACGCCGCCGCCCAGGCCGGCCTCGTGCAGCACGCCCTTGAGGGTGTGGTAGACCTCGGCGCACCAACGCAGGCCCTCGGCAAAGCTCGGGGCGCCCACCGGCATGATCATGAACTCCTGGAAGTCGACGTTGTTGTCGGCATGCACGCCGCCGTTGAGAATGTTCATCATGGGCGTGGGCAGCAGGTGAGCGTTGACGCCGCCCAGGTACTGGTACAGCGACAGGCCCGCCGACTCGGCAGCGGCGCGGGCAACGGCCAGCGACACGCCCAGGATGGCGTTGGCACCGAGCTTGGTCTTGTTGGGGGTACCGTCCGCGGCAATCAGCGCGGCATCGACGGCACGCTGGTCGAAGGCGTCGAGGCCGACGACGGCATTGGCGCACTCGTTGTTGACGTGCTCGACGGCCTGAGAGACGCCCTTGCCCAGATAGCGGCCCTTGTCGCCATCGCGCAGCTCGCAAGCCTCAAAGGCACCGGTCGAAGCGCCCGAAGGCACCATCGCGCGACCGAAGCTACCGTCCTCGAGCACAACCTCGACCTCGACGGTGGGATTGCCGCGGCTGTCGAGCACCTCGCGACCGTAAACGTCCAAAATATCGCTCATGTTGTCTCCCTCTCACTTGGAAACGTAGTGGATGCAAGCGACCGGCTGACCGTGCACCATCGGTGCGTCTCCGTAAGTTAGCCATGTCGCACTTTTTGCATTATGCCCTAAGTTAGCCGAGGGATACACTTGATTTTCGAAAAATTTAGCGGGAACGATGAGGCGTGTCAGCCCGTCGTTCCCGCAGTCTTACTCCTCCGCCTTTGCGGCATCCCACAGGTCGTTGAGGCCGTGGGTCGAAAGCTCGGCAAGATCCACGTGGGCATCGGCCGCCATCTGCTCCATCGCAGCCCAGCGACGGCGAAACTTGGCCGTGCTCGCGCGCAGGGCGCTCTCGGCGTCGATACCCTCCTTGCGCGCGACGTTGACCAGGGCAAAGAGCAGATCGCCAAACTCCATTTCGCGCTCGGGCGAGCCAGGGGCCTCGGCCTCAAACTCGGCACGTTCCTCGGCGACCTCATCCCACACGTCCTGGACCGTCTCCCACTCAAAGCCCACGGCAGCCGCCTTGCGCGACACCTTCTGAGCCTGCATCAGCGCCGGCAGATGCGTGGGCACGCCGTCGAGCAGACCCTCGGGCGCGGCCTCGCCCGCTGCCACGGCCTTGTCCTTGGCGGCTTTCTCGGCAAGCTTGACCTCGTCCCAAATCTTGAGTACCTCGTCGGAACTGTCGGCATCTACATCGCCAAACACGTGCGGATGACGGCGGATGAGCTTGGCATCGATATCACGCGCCACGTCGGCCAGCGTAAACTCGCCGGCGTCCGCCGCAATCTGCGCATGCAGCACGACCTGCATGAGCACGTCGCCCAGCTCCTCGCGTAGGTGAACCGCGTCGTCCGCCTCGATGCAGTCGAGCGCCTCGTAGGCCTCCTCGATCATGTTCTTGCCAATGCTGCGGTGCGTCTGCTCACGGTCCCATGGGCAGCCATCGGGCTGACGCAGACGCCAGATGGTCTGCACCAGATGCTGCAGCTCGGTCGACGCGTCGACTAGCGTGGACAGATCGCGCGAGCCCTCGGCATTTTGCTGAGCCATGTGCTGCGCCATGGTTAGTCCTCCTCCAGGATCACGTGGCGGAACGCGCCGTCCTCGTAGATGCCGTAGCTGTGCGTGCCGTCCTTGGGAATGCTCACGCTACCGGGGTTGAAGAGCCACAGGCCCGGGTGCGCGGCGCTTTCCTCGTTGACCTTGATGTGCGTGTGGCCGTAGACGAGCGCTGAGCCCTCGGGCAACGCGGGCGCGTGGTCGACGCTGTTGTGCATGCCGGCGCCAAAGACATGGCCGTGCGTCAGGAACAGCTCGCGGCCGGTCTCGTCGAACAGCGTGGCATAGTCGGCCATGACGGGGAAGTCGAGCACCATCTGGTCGACCTCGGCGTCGCAGTTGCCGCGCACCGCGATGATGCGGTCGGCTAGGGCGTTGAGCAGCGGAATCACGCGCTTGGGAGCATAGTCGCGCGGCAGGTCGTTGCGCGGACCGTGGTAGAGCAGGTCGCCCAGCAGAACGATGCGGTCGGGCTGCTCGGACTCGATGGCGGTGGCCAGGCGCTCGGTCCAGTATGCCGAGCCGTGGATGTCGGAGGCGATGAGGTATTTCATGGTGGTCCTTTCGGTGAGGTTGATGGGGTGGGTGTGGCGCGTCGCCGACCGTGTCACTCAAATTGCAGAGCCGCGGCTTGTGCTGCCTGCATCACGCGCTGGAGCGGCACACCGTGCTCGCAGGCAAGGCGGGCGCAGTCCTCGTACTCGGGCGCTGCACGCTCGCTGCCGTCGGGCAGGGTGGCCACCTTGACGGACACCTCGCCCCATGGCGTCGTCACCTGCTCAAAGCGGCGTGGCAGGCAAACGCGTTCCATGACCTGGCGACGAATGCCGTTGGTCGTGGTTTCCAAGAAGATGATCGTCTGCAGGCGCTCGATATCCCCGTAGGTGCAGATTACCTGCAGCTGCCAGCCGGGGCGGCCTTTCTTGCAATAAACGGGCAGCCAGTGCACCTCGCGCGCACCGGCCTCGCGCAGGCGGTCGGCGGCGTAGGCGAGTACCTCGGGCGACGCATCGTCGATGTCGCATTCCAGCTTGACGATGGTCTCGGGCGCATCGGTCTCGCGAGACAGCGGAGATTTGCTATCGCATGGCATACGGTCCGGCTCCTTTCCGCACGGGCTCGTTTTGTTCATCCAAACGCTAGCACATCGCGGGCGGCGCAGGGGCGGCGTCATGGGATAGGTGCGACTTTTGCTGGGCGCAAGTGCTGGCGCGCTCCAACGCCGGCCCGCTCCACTCAAACGTGTACGTCAGCCTCCAAACATGTCATTTTTTGCAGCTTTTGGAGGCTAATGTACATGTTTTGAAAGCGCAAGCGAGGCCGCACCACGCGCCGCGCACCCTTTCCAATCGATTTCGTCACCCCGCGCGTACGACGCGCCGAGGCTGCGCCATTACAATGGAGCGGATTCGCCAAATGCAAAGGAGCCGCTATGCCTATGTGCCCGCTGGTCGATTGCCATACCCACACCTCGTTTTCGGACGGCCATGCCTCATTTGAGGACAACGTCCGCGCCGCTGTCGCCGCCGGCTGCCGCGCCATGGTCTCGACCGACCATCTCACCCTACCTGCCAGCATGGATGCCAACTGCGAGGTGCAGGTCGTCGAGGGCGACCTGCCGGCACATCGTCTGGCTTTTGAGGACGCTCGCAATCTTGCCGCTCAGATTGCGCCAGAACTCACCTTTATCTACGGTTTCGAATGCGATTGGTACGAGGGCTGCGAGCCTTTGGTTGAGCGCTGGTCCCAGGGCGCCGTCGTGCGCCTGGGCAGTGTGCACTGGATTGGCAACCCAGGCGATATCATGGCCGGTGCCGCGGGTACGGCGGGAACGGAGGACGTCGCTCGTCCCGATACGCCCGATTCGCGCTGCGGCTGGATCGACGATGACACCAACCTGCACGTTTGGGAAAACCTGGGGGTACGCGGCGTGTGGGAGCGCTATGTCGATGACTGGTGCCGCGCCTGCGAGAGCCCGCTCAACTTTGATGTGATGGCTCACCCCGACCTGGTCATGCGCTTTTCGAAGGAAGGCTTTGCGCCCGATTTTGACCCCGCACCGTTTTGGCAGCAGATGGCAGAGTGCGCGCACGATACGGGCCGCCGCGTTGAGGTCTCGACGGCCGCACCGCGCAAGGGCTTGGGCGACTACTACCCCGCAACCGGTCTTTTGCGCTGCTTTGCCCATGCCGAAGTGCCGATCACCTTTGGCTCGGACGCGCACCGCGCCTGCGATATCTGCTGGAACATCCGCGAGGCCCAGGCGCACGCCTACGACTGCGGTTATCGAACCTTCGACATCCCCCACGCCACCGGCGAATGGGAATCCACGCCCCTCGCCTAGCCATCCCTTCATAAGTTGCGGTGAAATAGGGATTGTTTTGCTTGATGAAGCGCTTAAACAGTCCCTATTTCACCGCAACTTCCATGACCCCGTTACACCAACAAAGACTGTCCCAAACGACTAGTGGCGGCGGGCGTTGAGTTCGCCGGCCAGCTCGTCGAGGGTGATGCCGTAGCGCTCGAGCGTCACGAGCAGGTGGTAGACCAGGTCGCCGGCCTCGTAGCGGATGTGATCGTGATCGTTATCCTTGCAGGCCATGATCACCTCGCTCGCCTCCTCGGCAAGCTTCTTGAGCAGCTCGTCCTCGACGTCGGTCAACAGACGAGCGGTGTAGCTCTCCTGCGGCGATGCGTCGCGACGGCCGTGAATCACCTCGGCGAGCCCCGTCAGCGTCTCACCGATATTTCCATCCTGAACGTTTGCGGTGCGCACACCCATAGTTCAATCCTTTCTGGTTGGCCGAGCGTCTAATCGAGCGCCCGCCCTACGCGAGTTTCTTAAAGAAGCAGGTACGGTTGCCGGTGTGGCAGGCCGGACCCGGCGAGTCGACCTTGACCAGCAGCGTATCGCTATCGCAGTCGGCCCAGAGCTCCTTGACCTCCTGCATATTGCCGCTCGTCGCGCCCTTATTCCAGAGCTCCTGGCGACTGCGGCTCCAAAACCACGTGGTCCCGGTCTTGAGCGTCAGCCCCACCGATTCCTCGTTCATCCAAGCAACCATAAGCACCTCGCTGGTGTCATATTGCTGAACCACACAGGGAATGAGCCCACAGTCGTCGTATTTAAGTTCTGCCGCGGTTGTCACTTGCTCCATTTAGAAGTCCAATCTCACGGGGATTCCCTGGCTAGCCATGTATTCTTTGACTTCGCGAATGCTGAAGGTTCCAAAGTGAAAGACGCTGGCCGCCAGTACGGCGTCGGCCTCGCCCTCGATCACGCCCTCGGCAAAATGCTCGAGCGTGCCCACGCCGCCGCTCGCGATGACGGGGATTGGCACCGCACGGGCCACGGCACGGGTGAGTGCCAGGTCGAAGCCAGCCTTGGTGCCGTCGCGATCCATGCTGGTGAGCAAGATCTCACCGGCGCCGCGACGAGCCGCTTCCTCGGCCCACGCCACCGCATCGATACCCGTGGCGTTGCGACCGCCCGCCGTGAAGACCTCCCACTTGTCGGCACCGGATGCGCCGGGCAGGCCCACACGCTTGGCATCAATCGCCACGACCACGGCCTGGCTGCCAAACGCCGCGGCAGCCTGGCTAATCAGCGACGGATCGCGCACGGCGGCAGAGTTGAGCGACACCTTGTCGGCACCGGCGGCAACCATGGTGCGCATGCCCGCCAGGTCGCGAAAGCCGCCGCCCACGGTATAGGGAATAGCGAGCTCCTCGGCCGCATGCGCCGCCATCTCGATGGTCGTCGCTCGGTTGTCGCTCGTCGCGGTAATGTCCAAAAATACGACCTCGTCCGCACCCTCGCGGTCGTAGGCACGGGCCAGCTCCACCGGGTCGCCCGCATCGCGCAGGCTCACAAAGTTGACGCCCTTGACCACGCGGCCGTCCTTGACGTCCAAGCAGGGAATCACGCGTTTGGTAAGCATGGGCTACTCCTCCCCTCGGGCGGCGGCCAGCGCCTGGGCCAGCGTAAAATTGCCCTCGTAGAGCGCACGGCCGGTAATGGCGCCCTCGATGGCATCCTCGCCCACCGCGGCCAGTGCGCGGATATCGTCGAGCGTCGAGATGCCGCCCGAAGCCACGACGGGAAAGCCCGCGACCTGCGCCACATGGCGATATGCTGCCACGTCGATGCCCGTCTGCATGCCGTCGCGCGCGATATCGGTATAGACCAGGTGTTTAAAGCCCAGCTCGGTGAGCTGCGCCACGGCGTCGTCGAGTGCCACGCCCGCGCCGTCACGCCAGCCGTTCACCTTGACCTGACCGTCGCGTGCGGCAATGTCTGCCACCAGCAACTCGCCAAAGCCTTGGGCCGCCACCTCGGCAAAACCCGGCTCGGTCACCAGCACGGTACCTAGTGCGATGCGGCGAGCACCGTAGCCGGCCAGCTCGTCGATGCGCGCGAGCGAGCGGACGCCACCGCCCACGTCCACGGACAGACCGTCGACGCCGCAGATGGCCTTGATCGCCGCCGAGTTGGCGGCGCACGCGTCCTCGTCCTCGCCAAAGGCGGCGGACAGGTCGACGACGTGCACCCAGTTCGCGCCCTGCTCGGCAAACGAGCGGGCGACGGCCACGGGATCGTCGGAATATACCTTGCAGCGGCTGCGGTCGCCGCGCTCCAGGCGCACGACCTTGCCGCCGATCAAATCGATTGCGGGAAACAGGATCATCTGCCAACCTCCTCGACGATGCTCACGAAGTTCTTAAGGATGCGCTGACCCAGCGCGGAGGATTTCTCGGGATGGAACTGGCAGCCCCACACGTTGCCGTGGCGCACGATGCACGGGAAGCTCCGCGTGTAGTGCGTGCGTGCCAAGACATCGGCGGCATCGGCATCGTCGGTCACCGCGTAGCTGTGGGTGAAGTACATATTGGTGCCCTCGGCAAAACCGGTAAGCAGTGGATCGGCCGCGCCGGCAGGCGTCATGTGCACCTGATCCCAGCCCACATGCGGGACCTTCAGACGGCTCGACTCCAGGCGCGTACACGAGCCGCGCATGATGCCCAGGCCATCGACCCAGGGGCCGCCGGCCTGCTCAGAGGCACCCTCGTCCGCGTCCGCACCCTCGTCCGCCGGTACGCCCTCGTTGCCGCGCTCAAAAACCAGCTGAAGGCCCAGGCAGATGCCGAGCAACGGAGTTCCGGCGGCAACGGCGTCGAGCACCGCGTCCGCCTCGCCGCTCTCGCGCATAAAGGCAATCGCGTCGTAGAACGCACCCACGCCCGGGATGACCAGGCCGTCGGCGTTGCGGATCTGCTCCGGATCGTCCGATGTGCAGGCGGCAGCACCGGCGCGCGCGAGCCCGCGCACGACGCTCGACAAGTTGCCCTTGTGGTAGTCGACCACCACGATCTTCGGTTCGCCCACGCGACCCTCCCTTATCTCATTCAAAACCTGCCAAAAAGGGACAGGTTTATTTTGGTCGGTTAAACGTTCACCCACCGTATGAGACAGCATTTCCGCAGATAAAACCTGCCAAAATAAACCTGTCCCTTTTTGGCAGGTTACAGTGAGCCCTTGGTGCTGGGGATGCCCTGCACGCGGGGATCGAGCTCGCAGGCGTGGCGCATCGTGCGGCCCACGGCCTTAAAGGCGGCCTCGATAATGTGGTGCGAATTGCCGCCCGCCAGCTCGCGCACGTGCAGCGTTAGTTTGGCATCGCGCGCGAAGGCATAGAAGAACTCGACGGCTAGCTCAGTATCGAAGCTGCCCACGCGCTCGGTCGGTACGGGCAGCTCGCAGTAGGCCTGGCCACGGCCCGAGATATCCACGGCAGCCATCACGAGCGTCTCATCCATGGCGATCGCCGCGTCGGCAAAGCGCGTAATACCCGCCTTGTCGCCCAGCGCTTGGCAAAACGCCTCACCCAGCACGATGCCCGTATCCTCGACGGTGTGGTGCGCGTCGACTTCCACGTCGCCCACCGCATGCACCGTCAAATCGAACAGACCATGGCGTCCAAAGGCGTTGAGCATGTGGTCGAAAAACGGCACGCCGGTCGAGATATCGCACGCACCGGTTCCATCCAGGTCGAGTTTGACGACAATATCGGTCTCCCCCGTCTTACGGGTTACCTCGGCATAACGGCCCATCTACATCTCCTCCTTCACCAGCGCGGCAAACGCGGCCAGCACCTCGTCGTTTTCCTGCGGCGTGCCCACGGTAACGCGCAGACAGTCCGCAAGCCCCGGCGCGTAACTAAAGTCGCGCACCAAAATCGAGTACTCGTCGCGCAAACGCTCGCGCACGCGCGTAGCATGCGGCGTGCGCACGAGCACAAAGTTCGCCGCGCTCGACCATGCCTCCACGGGCATGCCCTCGGCAGCCATCGCGCGCAGGGCGCACAGCTCACGCTCGCGCTCGAATGCAACCTGCGCCACCACGGGCGCGTACGCATCGCGGGCACGCACGCAGGCAAGCGCCGCCGCCTGGCTCAGCACATTGACCGAGTAGATCTGGCGAATCGCCGCGAACACGTCGATGACCTCGGGCGCCGCGATCACATAACCCAGACGCGTACCGGCAGCGCCAAACGCCTTGGACAACGTATGCAGAATCACCAGGCTGGGATGCTCGGCGATAAGCCCCTGCGCCGTGGTGGCCGCACCAAACGAATCGTCGGCAAACTCAACGTAGGCCTCGTCGACCATGACCATGCCGGGACACGCATCGCACAGCGCCGCGACAAAGTCGAGCGGCGCCACATCACCCGTGGGGTTATTGGGCGAGGTCACGATTGCCAGGTTGCACTCGGGCGCCGCCGCAAGCACGGCTGCCTGGTCGAGCTCAAAGGTCGCCGGGTCGCGCCACACGTCGCGCACCTCGGTCTGGCAGAGCGACGCAAAGAACGCGTACTCGCTAAAGCACGGCGGGCAGTTGAGCAGGGTCCGTCCCGCGCCGCCAAACGCCAACAGGTAGTTATAGAGCAGCTCGTCGCCGCCGTTGCCCACGCAGATGTTCTCGCGCGTCGCGCCATGCCAGGCAGCAAGCTCGTCACGCAGGTCGTTAGACATTGGATCGGGATAGCGGTTGAGCGGCATGGCAGCCAGGGCGGCGTCGACCGCCTCGCGCACGCCGGCCGGCACGGGATAGGTGTTCTCGTTGGCCGAAAGGTTGATGCGCGTGGGCGTAAAGTTGGGATCGTAGGGCTCAATGCCGGCCAAGTAGGGCTGGACGAGCTCCTTCATGCGGGGCGTCAGCTCGGCCATATTAGGCCTCCTTGCCAGTCGCACCAACGCCATCCGCGCCCGCAGCCGGCAGGTCCACGCCCTCGGCAACCGTCGCCACGGCGTCGCCCGGCCAGGCGACCTTGGTCAGGTCGGCCGCGGCCAGAGACTCGGCGCTCACGGCATCCTCGCCCTGCTCCAATACGCGGCGGCGCAGTGCGGCGGAAAGCGCGTGTGCCCACAGGCCCTCGGCCTCGGCCAGGCGCTGCGTAGCGGGAGCATCGGAGAGCAGGCCCTCGGGTGTATAGCAAATGACACTCGAGCGCTTGACGAACTCCTCCACCGAAAGCGGGTTGGAGAACATGGCCGTGCCGCCGGTCGGCAGCGTGTGGTTGGGGCCGGCGACGTAATCGCCGAGCGGCTCGGAGCTCCAGGCACCCACAAAGATGGCGCCGGCGTTGCAAATTCCGCCGAGCAGGCCCATCGCGTCCTTGCAGTGCAGCTCCAGGTGCTCGGGCGCCACGATGTTCACGGCCTCGACGGCGGCGACCATATCAGCGGCCACTACGATGGTGCCTTCGTTGTCGAGCGAGGCACGCGTGATCTCGGCGCGCGGCGACTGCGCCACCAGAATATCGATACCCGCCTCGACCTCGCGCGCAAACTGCTCATCGCAGGTCACCAAATAGCAGGCAGCCAGCGGATCGTGCTCGGCCTGGGCCATCAGGTCGGCCGCGACCACCATGGGTTTGGCGGTGGCGTCGGCCAGCACACAGACCTCGGACGGGCCGGCGACCATGTCGATACCCACGTCGCCCGACACGATCTGCTTGGCCGCCGCAACAAAGGCGTTACCCGGGCCGGTGATTTTGTCGACGCGCGGAATGGTCTCGGTACCGTATGCCAGCGCGGCCACGGCCTGGGCGCCGCCCACCATATAAATATCGTCCACGCCGCCGAGCTTTGCCGCGGCGAGCGTGTAGGGGCTGATCAGGCCGTCTTTTTGCGGCGGGGTCACCATGACCACGCGTTTAACGCCGGCGACCTTGGCGGGAATGGCATTCATAAGCACCGTGGAGGGATACTGTGCGCGACCGCCCGGCACGTAGATGCCGGCCGCCGCGAGCGGGGTCACTTTAACGCCGAGCATCGTGCCGTCCGGGCGCGTGGTAAACCAGCTCTGCTCGACCTCGCGCTGGTGGAACTCACGAATCTGGCGCGCGGCCTTCTCGAGCGCGGCGACAAAGGCCGGATCGAGGCCTTCGAGCGCGGCATCGACCTGCTCTTGCGGCAGACGGAAGCTCTGCAGCTCGACACCGTCAAAACGCTGACAGTAATCGCGCACCGCGGCATCGCCGTTGGCGCGCACGTTAGCCACGATATCGCGGGCGGCGTCGACGATGCTTTGCGGCAGCACACCCTTGCGGTTGAGCTGGTTGGTAACGAGGCGCTCACCGGGAGCAAGCTTGATGGTCTTCATATCGGAATCCCCTATCGGTCGAGGTTGAGTTCGAAAAACGAGAGGCCGGGCGGCGGCGCCAATCGGCCCGCAGCCCAGACGTTGGGACGCCCGTGCGTGCTCGCGCTATTGTGCCGAGCCCGCAACGGGCTCAAAATGCTTGTCCTTCACGGCCGCTGCCAAGCGATCTGCCAGATTACGCACGCGCGGATCCAGGCGCGCAGCACCCGGGTTGACGAAGAAGCGGGCCGTACAGTCCATAATGCGACCGGTGATGACCAGGTCGTTGTCGCGCAGCGTGGCGCCCGTGGCGGTAATATCCACGATGCGATCAGTCATGCCGACGATGGGGCCCAACTCGATGTTGCCGTGCAGCGAAACGATGTCGGCGTTCACGCCGCGCTCGGCATACCATGCACCCGCGATGCGCGGATACTTGGTGGCCACGCGAAGCGACCCGCGGCGAGTATAGTTGCGCTCGGCCTGACCGGCGCGCCATGCGGGCTCCGCCTCGATAAAGGTGCACAGGCCATAGCCCAGGTCGACCAGCTGCAGCAGGTTGAGGTCTGCCTCGATGAGCGAGTCCCAACCGCAGATGCCGCAATCGGCACCACCGCAGCCCACAAAGGCAGGCGCATCGCTGGGACGCACGATGACAAACTCGATATCGCCGACCGCGCCCTCGCCGGCACGCGTGTCGCGGCCGCGCACGATCAGGTGACGGCCGGGGTCACGCAGCTCGGAGACGTCCAGGCCCGCGATCTCAAGCACGTCGAGCGTGTCGGCCTTAAGCGAGCCCTTGGGCACGGCAATGCGCAGCGGGCCCTCGGCGCCACGGCCCACGGCGTGGTCGCCATCGGAAGCGGCATCCTCGGCCGAGGTGCGCGCGGCCTCCAGGCGCTCGAGCGAAAAGGCGAAGCCCGCCGCCGGCACCTCGATACCGTCGCCAAATGCGCCGGTGAAGATGGAGTCATAGCGACCGCCCGAGCCCACCGGATCGGGCAGGCCGCCGGCATAGGCCTTAAAGACCAGGCCCGTGTAGTAATCGAAAGAGTTCATGATGGAGAAGTCGAATGACAGCACCTGGGCGTCCTCGGGTGCCAGGCCCTCGACCAGGGCACGCAGCTCGCGCGTCAGCGGCGCGACAATACCGGCGGCCTCCAGCAGCGCGTCCACGCGGTCGAGCACCTCGGCACCGCCGTGCAAACGCGGCAGCTCGCTAATGGCGGCCTTGACGGCATCGGACTCGGTGCTTGCCGCCACGCGGGCATCGAGGCCCACAAAGTCGTTGGCGTGCACGCAGCGCAGGGCCTCAGCGGCCAGCTCGCGATCCTCACACGCCGCGAGCAGCTCCTTAAACGGACGCACGCTACCCGCGATAATGTGCGCATCGGGAAGTGCCAGCTTGCGCACCGCCTCGGCCACGAGCGAGACGATCTCGACATCGCCCGCGGTATCGCCCGCACCGATAAGCTCAAAGCCCAGCTGTGTAAACTGGCGCGAGCCACCGGCATTGCGCTGACACTCGCGAACCACCGGCGCCTCGTAGCGAAGGCGTAGGGGCAGGTCGGCCGCGCGCATGCGGGTCGAAACCAGACGCACGATCGGCAATGTGTTGTCGGAACGGACCACCAGCAGGCGGCCGTCATCGTCAAAGAGCTTAAACGGCGTGTCCGCAATGCGGCCGCCTTCCTCGAGCGAACCCTTGTCCTCGAGCAGCGGCGTCTCGACCGGAAGGTAATGATGCTCCCTGAAGCAGCCCTTCACCGTCAGTGCAATCTCCTCGCGCGCCTGAGCCTCCTCGGGCAATATGTCCCGGAATCCCCACGGTGTGGCCGTCATCTGGTGAGCCTCCTCATGCTGTGTTTCGTATGGAACAGAAGACCGGCATAGCTCCGCCGGTCTTCTGGGTACTTTAGCATACTAGAGTGTTTGCGGGGAGAATCGTCCTCCTCGGCTCATAGCGTATTCATTTGGAAACATAGGGGAAAGCGTGTCCCGCCCGCCAGCCAAAAACTGGGATGCGGTTTCCGGTTGAGGTCCTCAGCGGAAAGTGTGTCCCATTCTGAGCGCCTGTTCTGGGACGTGCTTTCCGCCAGAAGCCTCAAGCGGAAAGCACGTCCCGTTTCTCAAAAAGCGTCAAACGCCAACTCGGCGCCCTGTCCCACTTAGGCGCCAATCGCGCGTCGGTACTCCGCCATAACCTGAGCGTCGGCTGCCGCGGGATTGGCAAAATAGCGCCAGTCATAGGTCTCGGCCGAAACAACTCCGCGATAGCCGCGCACCACCAGCCTATCTAGGTCGGCGCGCATATCGCGGTCGCCGTCACCCCAAGCAAGATGCGTCGTGCCGTCTGCCGCAACATCGACAAAATGCACGTGGGCGACATCATCGCCAAGCAGATCGAAATAATCGTCGATGGTATCCCCTGCCACCGCCATAGCGCCCAAATCCAGACACGCCTTAAGTGCCGGATGATCAACTGCCTCGATCATGCGCTTCGTGTCGGCCGCCGAGTTCACGATCATCGACTCAACCGGCTGTAGGGCCTCGAGCACCAGTCGCACGCCGCGCTCTCCCGCATGCTCGGCAATCGCACGCAGCATCGAGGCGCTGCGACCCCACGCATCCTCGATCGGCTCGTTCAAAAATGCCCAGCCGCTCGAGACCATGACCTGCTCGGCTCCAAGTTCCGCCGCGATATCCACAACGTTCTTAAAGTACGCGAGCGTGCGAGCGCGCGCCTCATTCCCGCGCGCCGCGATATTCCACGGCTTGGGATTGTTCTGTTCGGGACAAAGCCCCACAATCCGAACCCCATACCGCTGTGATAGCTCCCGCACCTGCTCGAGCGAATCGTATCCATGGCAATCGACATACAGATGCATCGCCCCGGTCCAAAGCTCGCAACACGTGTAGCCCGAAGCCGACGCCGAAGAAAAGAACTCCTCAAGGTCAAAATAACGATGGCTGATATTCATGACGGCAAGCTGGGGATAGCTCATAATTACTCTCCAACCCAAGCGAGGCCCCGTTCCATATAGGAGCGAGGCCCGATTACACAAACGTTATTTGCTCTTAGTAGTCGAACTGGTGATAGTAGCGACGGTAGTTGAGGTTGTGCTTGGTGACCGTCTCGTAGTAAGCGGCAAGGCGATCGGTGATCAGCGAGGAGAGGATCCACGGGGAGACGATGACGCGGAACTCGTCGTCAAGGCCGGGGATCGCGAACT
>UQMO01000058.1 GCA_900542125.1 uncultured Collinsella sp.
TTGCCGCGCCCCGCAGTGCCCGCTTCCCCCGAGAACAATTATCAGTGCAGGTAGATGGCTTGTTGAAATTAGCCAATTACCGGAATGGATAGAGGTTGTCAATTCAGCCCCGTAATCCGGCAGAGTTTTGAAATGTTACAAACTTAGCATCAGCCCGAAATCCGATCTATAGAAAAGTTGCGGTGAAATAGTTCTTGTTTGGCCGTCGGATGGGCATTCAGGAACTATTTCACCGCAACTCATAACGAAACCTGGGTGGCGGGACCGTTTGTCACTAGTGGTTATGCGGGCAGTTGGCGCAGCAGCCGCTGGTGGCGGTGGTGCTGGAACCACCGCTGCGCTGGTCGGTGTTGTAGAAACCGCTGCCCTCAAACTTGATGCCGCTGGCCGAGAACGTCTTGGCCGCCGGAGCGCCGCAGCTCGGGCACACGACCTCGGGGGTCTCGGACATGGGATGCTCAACCTCAAACACGTTGCCGCAGCTCGAGCACTTATAATCGTAGCGCGCCATAATACTTCCTTTTCAGCACAAAGCGGGCAGATCGCTCTGCCCGCATAAATTCAAACAGCTGTAACTGTACCCTATATCGGGGGTTTTATCACGCTTCGCCCCAGAATCTATGGGTGTTGCGCAGGAGCTGTGCAGTTTTGCCCTCGGCGGCCGCAACGTCGACCTCATCGGCCTGCCACGTCCAGTTGCCCGTGGCCACGCCCGGCACGTTCATGCGCGAGTCGTCGCCAAGCCCCAGGATATCCTGCAGCGGCATCATCACCAGGGGAGCGTCGCTTGCCAGCGCGTCGCCCATCAGCTTGGCCGCCACCTCAACACCGCTCGGTTCGTCGCCGCCTGCAAAGGAGCGCGTGCACCAACCGGCGAGCGTCGACGTGTCGTGCGTCGAGGTGTACAGAATCTTGCCCGGCGTGGGATACACGCCGTTGCGGACGTCGTAATCGCTAAACTCCAGTACGTCCATACCGGGGAAACCGCAGGTAGAAGCCATGGCGCGAACGCCGGGCGTCAGGTAGCCCAGGTCCTCGGCGATAAAGTTGAGCGGCCCCAGCTCGTCATAGGCAGTCTGGAACAGATCCTTGCCCGGACCTGCCAGCCAGCGGCCGTCGGCACAGGCCTTGCCTGCGGGAATGCTAAAGTAGCTGTGGAATCCCAGGAAGTGGTCCAGGCGCACGCGGTCGTAGAGCGAGAACGCGCGACGCAGACGGTCCATCCACCAGCGGTAGCCGTTCTCCTTCATGTGATCCCAGCGGAAGGTGGGGTTGCCCCACACCTGACCCTCGGGCGCAAAATTATCGGGCGGCGCGCCGGAAACCTCAATCGCCTTGCCGGTATCGGACAGCCAGAAGTTCTCGGGCTCGCTCCACGCATCGGCCGAATCGTCCGAAACATACATAGGAATGTCGCCGATAACCTCGATGCCCTTCTTGTGCGCATAGTTCATGAGCTCGCACCAGGCCAGGTCAAAGCGGTACTGCATGTACGCCTGCAGTTCGGCTTCGTCGTGGAAGCGCTTGTCATCGATCAGATGCTCGTTGTAGCGCGCGACATCGGCCGGCCAATCGTGGCGCGACTCGCCCTCAAAGTACTTCTTAACGGCCATGTAGACGCAGTACTTCTCGAGCCAATCGGCGTTGCGATGCTTAAACGCCGTGTAGAGCGGGTCTGCATCTTCGCCGCCACGGGCCTTCCAAGCCTCAAAGTCGGCCGCCAGTTCCTCTTGGCTTTCGGGCAGCAGGTCGATATTGCCCGCAAAGGCCGAAGGCCCAGCGTAAGGGGAGCGGAAGAAATCCGTCGGGTTGACAGGCAGGACCTGCCAGTAGCGCATACCCATAGCGGCCAGATGGTCGATAAAGCGACGCGTGGGTGCG
Organism: uncultured Collinsella sp.; assembly: GCA_900542125.1. Classification (GTDB taxonomy): domain Bacteria; phylum Actinomycetota; class Coriobacteriia; order Coriobacteriales; family Coriobacteriaceae; genus Collinsella. The sequence continues at coordinate 1,882 of UQMO01000058.1, forward strand.
CCGATCGTGCCGGGCTTGCCGTCGTCGGTGGGCACCGAGGTGATATGGCACACGACGCCCGCGCCGTGATCGAGCGGCTCCTGCAGGCGCTGCTCGGCATGGTGATAGATGATCGACGAGCCCAGCGGATACAGGTCGAGCGTGACCGTACCGTTGTGGATCTCGCACTCGTGGCCGCTGATCACGTCACTTGCACATTCGCCGAGCGCCGGAATCGTCACGCGGTGCGAATTGCGCAGGCTGCGGTTGATGATAACCGTCGCGGACTCGCCATCCTTGCCCGTGCGGTTGTAGGCCAGCACCTCGTCGTTGAGCGCGAAGGCCTTGATCTCGCCGTCGATCATAAATGGCAGTGCGCGACGTACGGCGGAGGCGTTCTTGACAATAGCCAGCGTGTCGAAGTCGTGCAGTTGGTCCTTGGTCGGCAGGGTGCGGCGGTTGCCCGGGTCGGTAAGGCCCTCCAGGCCGTACTCGTCGCCGTAGTAAATCGAAGGCACGCCGGGGAAGGTCATCTGCATGAGCGTGGCGAGCCAAAAGCGGCTCTTGGCCAGTCCCATCGCGTTCTCGTCCAAGCGCCATTTGCTGCGCTCGCACTCGGGCAGCTGCGACTCGTCGGGGCCGCCGCCGAGCACCGAGATGATGCGCGGACGGTCGTGACTCGAAAGCAGATTGAGCGCGCAGGACAATGCCTCGCTCGGGTAGTTCTCGCGCAGGGTCTCGATATCCTCGGCTGCCTGGTAGGCGTTTTTGTAGCCCATCAAAAAACCGATGACCATGTCGCGGAAGGGGTAATCCATGGCAGAGTCCAGCTCGGAGCCCTGCAGGTAGCGGCGCAGATGGCCGTAGCTAATCTTATTGGAGGCGTCTTCCCAGACTTCGCCGAGCAACAGTGCGTCGGGCTTTTCGGCAAGTACGGCCTTCTTGATCTCGGCCAGGAAGTCGTCGGAAAGCTCGTCAGCGACGTCCAGGCGCCAGCCATGAGCGCCGGCACGTAGCCATTTACGGATCACGCCGTCCTTGCCCAGGAGCCTCTCGCGCACCAGCTCGGACTTCTCGTTGATGGCCGGCATGTTGCCCACGCCCCACCAGCAGTCGTACGAGCCGTCCTCGTGGAAATAGAACGCATCACGCCACGGTGAATCCTCGCTTTGCCAGGCACCGACGCCGGGATAATTACCGTAGCGGTTAAAGTAGATCGAGTCGTCGCCCGTATGGTTGAAGACACCGTCCAGGATGATGGAAATGCCGAGCTTCTCGGCCGCTTGACACAGCTCGGTAAAGTCCTGCTCGGTACCCAGAATCGGATCGATCTTGGTGTAATCGGCGGTGTCGTAGCGGTGGTTGCTCGCGGCTTCAAAAATGGGGTTGAGGTAGATGGCTGTAAAGCCCAGCTCGGCGATGCGAGGCAGGTCTTCCTGAATACCCTTGAGCGATCCGCCGTAGAAGTCCCAGGTCTTGATGGAGCCGTCCTCGGCGCGCTCGTACACAGGCGGTTCGTTCCAGTCCTCGACCATGCGGCGCTGAATGCCCTTACGCGGTTTTTCGACCTCGGCCAGTGTGCGCTCGCGCCAGTGCTCGTCGCGGGCATAGCGATCGGGGAAGATCTGGTAGACCATACCGCGCTCGTACCAGGTGGGACGGTTCTCACGGTGTTTGTAGACGGTGACCTGGAATGACGGCACCTCGGCGTAGTTGTAGGTTACGCCTTCGCCGCCGGTGCGTCCTTGCGGTGCGCCCAAGCGGACCTCGGGCTGGCCTTCGATATTGCAGATAAAGCTGTACCAGATAAGACTGGGCTCGGCGCACTCCAGCTCGGCGGTAAAGATGCCGTCGCCCTCGTGCGTCATGGGATACAGAGACTCACCGATCTCATCGACCCAGGTGCGCAGCGTAAGCGTTGCCTGCGCGGGGTCGGCATCCTCCAGAATCACGGAGAGCGAAAGGGTAGTTCCTGTGGTCACAGCGCCAAACGGAGTGCGAAACTGCGGCAGACGGCTGTTGTGTATCAATCTCATAGTACGGTCCAGTTCAATAGAATCATGACCTGCTGGCCATGGGCTTTACGCACAGGATGTAAGTATATCTGTTGCACACAGGCTGTATAAACAACATCCGTTTACCATCGGCGAACGGTTGTCCTAGAAAATCGTTTTACCACTACCTACAGAGAAGGGGCGCCTGGTTGGAGCACCCCTTGCTAAGGGTTTGATGAGGTTTTGGATCGTCTGTGGACTAGCGGCGCTTGCGGGTGGCCGTTGCCTTGCGGACGGACGTCTTCTTGGTCGGAGCCTTTTCCTCGGCCGGAGCGGCGGGGGAGACCGGGGCCTTCTTGGCGGGCTCGGGCTTGGCCTTTACTTCGGCCTTGGGCTCCTTTTTGGCGGCAGCAGGCTTGGCATCGACCTTAGCTTCCGCCTTGGGAGCTGCAGCTTTGGTTGTGGTCTTCTTGGCCGTGGTCGTTGCGCGCTTGCGCATGGTGGTCTTGGTGGCCGGCTTTGCCTCGACGGTTGCCTCGGCCTTGGACTCGGCGGACGTCTCCTCAACCTTGGCGGCCGGCTTTGCGGCTGCCTTGGTCGTGGCGGCCTTCGTGCTCGTCGACTTCGTTGTCGTGGTCTTCTTGGCTGCCGTTGCCTTCTTGGCGGTCGTGGTCGTCTTCTTGGTAGCGGTCTTGGCCGGAGCCTTGGCGGCCGGCTTGGCCTCAGCGACCTCGGCCTTTACCTCGGGAGCAGTCTCGGCTTCGGCGGCTTTCTTGGCAGTGGCGGTCGTGCGTTTGCGTGTGGTCGTTGCCTTGGCAGCTGTCGTCTTTGCTGCGGCGGTCTTGGTGGCGGCAGCCTTGGTTGTCGTAGCCTTCTTGGCCGTCGTCTTGCGAGTCGTGGTCTTCTTAGCTGCGGGCTTTGCAGCGGGCTTGACCTCGGCCTCTGCCTCAGGAACAACCTCAGGCTCGGCCTTTGCGGGCTTAGCCTCAACCGGCTTCTCTTCGGCCTTGGGCTCCTCAGCGGCCACCGGCTCAGCAACAGCCTCAGGCTCGTCGACAACAGCCGCCGGCCTCTCGATCTCCGGATGCATAAAGAAGTACAGGTCCAGATACTTATCGGCCGAGCGCGTCCAGCTAAAGTCCTGGCTCATGGCCTGCGTGACCAGCTGATTCCAGGCGTCGCGGTTGTCCCAGAACAGGCGTGCCGCGCGGAACACGGCGTCGCCCATCTCGTCGCCGTTAAAGTTGCTAAACGAGAAGCCCGTGCCCTCGCCGGTAAACTCGTTGTACGGCTGCACGGTGTCCTTCAGGCCACCGGTCTCGCGCACGATGGGCAGGGTGCCGTAGCGCATAGCGATGATCTGCGACAAGCCGCAGGGCTCAAACTTCGACGGCATCAGGAACATATCGGCGGCGGCGTACATACGCTGCGACAGCGCAGGATCGAACTCGATGCGCGCGGCCATGGTGCCGGGGTACTTGTCCTGGAAGTAGCGCAGGCCGTCCTCGTAGTCGCGGTCGCCGGTGCCCAGCACCGCCACCTGCACGCCGCCGGACAGGATGCGGTCGAGCGCGTACATGACCAGGTCCATGCCCTTCTGGCGCGTCAGGCGCGTGACCATCACCATGAGCGGACGGTCGTCGCGAACCTCGAGGCCCAGTTCCTCCTGCAGCTTGGCCTTGCACACGGCCTTGCCGGAACGGTCCTCCACGGTGTAGTTGGCGGCAATTCGCTTGTCTGTTGCCGGGTCAAAGCCCGCAACGTCAATGCCGTTCAAAATGCCCTGCAGCGCGTAGGAACGCTCGCGCAGTACGCCGTCCAGGCCCTCGCCAAACTCGGGCGTCTGGATCTCGTTGGCATAGGTGGGGCTCACCGTGGTGATGGCGTCGGCATAGCGCAGGGCGCCCAGCATGTAGTTGATGCTGCAGGCGTCGCAACGCAGCTGCGAGGCGGCCGCCGGAATGTGCGCCACACCAAGGATGTCCTCCATCACGGTGTCGCTAAACTGGCCCTGGAACGCCACGTTGTGGATCGAGAACACGGTCTTGACGCGGTCATACAGCGGCAGGCCCTGGTAGAACTCGCGCAAAAACACGGGCGCCAGCGCCGTCTGCCAGTCGTTGCAGTGCAGGATGTCGCACTCAAAGCCGGCGGGCAGGTGCTGCAGGCTCTCGGTGATGGCCTTGGAGAAGAACGCAAAGCGCTCGCCGTCGTCAAAGAAGCCGTACGGATAGTCGCGCGCAAAGTAGCGCTCGTTGTCGATGAACATATAGGTGACGCCGTCGTGCTCGAGCTTCTCGAGTCCGCAGTACTCATTGCGCCAGCCCAGGCTCACGTAAAAGTCGGAGAAGTGCTCCATCTGCGACTTGTACTCGTCCTTGATGGTGGCGTACTTGGGCACCATCACGATTACTTCGGCGCCGGCGCGCACAAGCGCCGCAGGCAGCGAGCCCGCCACGTCGCCCAGGCCACCGGTCTTCACAAACGGTGCGCACTCGGCCGAGGCAAACACGATCTGCATCTTTTTGCTGGAATCAGCCATATTGTCTCCCTGTTGCAATTCGAGAATAGCCGCCTGGCGCAAACCGGGCGGCTATTCTACGTGTTACGAGCGATGTTGCGGTGCCAAAGCTAGCTCGCGTTGGTGATATCAGAAGTTAACGGGGCCTTTCCCAGCACCAGGATGTTCTCGGGCGTGCCGCGAAGCTCGGTGTTGGTGGGAACCACGTTGTTCTTGTCCAGGATTGCATTCTCAACGCGGGCGCCGCTCTTGATGACGCAGCTCTGGTTGATGATCGAATTGGTCACCGAGGCGCCTTCCTCAACCACAACGCCGCGCGACAGGATCGAGTTGCGCACGGTGCCCTTGATGATGCAGCCGGCCGAGATGATCGAGTTGCAGGCGTGGCTGCCGGTCGCATAGCGCGAAGGCGGCACGTCGTGAGCCTTGGTCAGAATCGGGCGCTCGGGGTCAAAGAGATGGTCGGCCACGGTCTGGTCGAGCAGGTCCATGCTGCGACGATACAGCGACTTCTCGCTAAACACGCCCACGACCTCGCCCTTGTACTCGTAGCTGCACACGTCGATGTTGCCAAAGTCGCCCTGTAGTGCCTCGAGCAGGTCCAGATAGTCGGCGGCCTGGTAGTGGTCGATGATCTCGAGCAGCGTCTCGCGGTTGACGATGCAGCAGTCCATAGAGGCGTTGTCGCCGTACACGACGCCGGCGCTCACGCCCGTCAGACGGCCGTTCTCGTTGATCTGCAGCTTGGTCTCGTCATCTACGTTGCGCGTGGCCTTGCAGTACACCACGGTCATCTGGGCACCGGAGTTCTCGTGCGCCTCGATGATGGTGTTGAGGTCCATGTTAAAGATGATGTTGGTGCCCATCATCACAACATAGGGCTTGTCCGAGCGCTGGAACAGCGTCTTGTTGGAAATGATGTCGCGCAGCAGGAAGCGCATGCCGCCCTTGGTGGTGCCATACGCGTTGCCGGGCACCATGAACAGGCCGCCCTTCTTGCGGTCCAGGCCCCAGTCCTTGCCCGAGCCCACATGGTCGATCAGCGAGCGATAGTTGCCCGGCATGACGACACCGACGGTCTTGATGCCGGCATTCATCATGTTGGACAGCGGGAAGTCGATCAGGCGGTAGCGGCCCAAAAACGGAACGGACGCGATGGGGCGGTCCTTGAGCAGCACGCTGCCGTAGGTCGAAGAGTAGTTAGCGGTGATATAACCGATGGCCTTGCGATTGATCATCGGATCATTCCCCCTTCCCGATAACGACGTCATTTCCAACGACGGCCGTATCCTTGGTGGTATCGACAGAGCCGAGCTTCACGCCCTCTTCGACCGTGGAGTTCTCGCCCAAAATAGCGCGGCAGATGTGCGCGCCGCTCTTAACGTGCGCACCCGGCAGCAGCACGGAGTCCTCGACCACGGCGCGCTCCTCGATGATGACATCGGTCGAAAGGATCGAGTGGCGAGCGGTACCGTAGATCTTGCAGCCGTTGGAGACCAGGCAGTCGTCCAGGCGACCATCCGGGCCAATGTAGTGCGGCGGACGCGTGGTGATGTTGGACATGATGGGGAAGTGCTTGTCAAACAGATCGAACTCGGGGTTGTTGCCAAGCAGGTCCATCGAGGTCTCGTGGAAGCTGGCGATGGTGCCGACGTCCTTCCAAAAGCCGTGGAACTCGTAGCTGTACAGGCGCTTGCCCTCGCCGAGCAGCTTGGGGATGATGTCCTTGCCAAAGTCGTGGCTCGAGCGCTGGTCCAGAGCGTCCTCCTCGAGCGCCTCGATCAGCACGTCGGCCGAGAAGATGTAGATGCCCATGGACGCGAGATTCGAATCGGGCTTATCGGGCTTCTCGGTGAACTTGGTGATGAGGCCGTCCTCGGGGTCGGTGGTCAGGATGCCAAAGCGGCTGGCCTCCTCCCACGGCACGGGCATAACGCTTACCGTGAGGTCGGCGTTGTTCTCAATGTGCGTCTTGAGCATCTTGCGGTAGTCCATGCGATACAGGTGATCGCCCGAAAGAATCAGGACGTACTTGGGGTCGTTGGCCTTGATGTAGTCGAGGTTCTGCGTAATGGCGTCGGCCGTGCCCGCATACCAGGCGCCGCCGGTTTGCGTCTCGTACGGCGGCAGGATCGACACGCCGCCGTCGCGGCTGTCCAGATCCCACGCCTCGCCGGAACCCACGTAGGCATGCAGCAGGTAGGGGCGATACTGCGTCAGAACGCCGACTGTGTCGATGCCCGAGTTGGAGCAGTTGGAGAGCGAAAAGTCGATAATGCGGAACTTGCCACCAAAGCTAACCGCCGGCTTGGCGATCTTTTGGGTGAGTGCCCCCAATCGGCTGCCCTGTCCTCCTGCGAGGAGCATCGCGATGCATTCTTTCTTACTCATCGATTTCTCCTTCTGTCATCGAAGTTCCTAAACCCATTAGCGACGGGCGTGGCGCAACGTCGCGCCCGTCGAGTAATGCCGTGCTGGCATAGGGGAGCTCGCGGCCTTTACGCGTGCCAGATCTCGTCTCGATACTCGCGAATGGTGCGGTCGCTCGAGAACCAGCCCGAGGAGGCGGTGTTGAGCAGCGCCTTGCGGTTCCAGGTCTCCTGGTCGCCGTAGCTGTTCGTGAGCTTCTCCCACGCATCCACGTAGCTGCGGAAGTCGGCCATAACCAGGTCGGGGTCGTTGTTGTTCATGAGCTCGTTGTAGATGCTCTCGAAGTTGCCCGAAAGACCCGCAAAGGTATTGTCCTTGAGCTCGTCCATCACGCGGCCCAGACGCTCGCGGTCACCGTTGAGGGTATCCCACGCAAAGTAGCTGTTGGATGCCCAGAGCTGCTCGACCTCGGGAGCCGTCAGGCCAAAGATAGCCTCGTTCTCGCGTCCGGCCAGGTCGGCGATCTCGATGTTGGCGCCGTCGAGAGTGCCCAGCGTAATGGCACCGTTCATCATGAGCTTCATGTTGGACGTGCCCGAGGCCTCCTTGCCGGCCGTGGAGATCTGCTCCGAGATCTCGGCGGCAGGGTAGATGAGCTGGGCGTTGCTCACACGGAAGTTGGGGATAAAGCAGACCTTCATGACCTCGTTGACTCGCGGGTCGTTGTTGATGACGTCGGCGACGGAGTTAATGAGGCGGATGGTCTCCTTGGCGAAGGTGTAGCTCGAGGCAGCCTTGCCGCTAAAGATGAAGGTCGTCGGCGTCACGTGGAAGTTGGGATCGGCGATGCGACGGTTGTAGATGTCCATCACCTTCATGATGTTCATGAGCTGGCGCTTGTAGGCATGGAAGCGCTTTACCTGGACATCGAAGACGGTGTTGGGGTCAATGACCAGACCGGTCTCGGCCTTTACGTAGGCAGCCAGGCGCTCCTTGTTGGCGCGCTTGGAGGCACCTACGGCCTTCAGGAACTCGGTGTCGTTCTGGAACTCTTTAAGCTTTTCGAGCTCAAAGGCGTCCTTAAGCCAGCCATCGCCAATGGCCTCGGTCACGAGCTTGGCATAGGTGGGGTTGGCCTCGGCAAAGAAGCGACGGTGCGAGATGCCGTTGGTCTTGTTGTTGAACTTCTCCGGCGTCAGGGCATAGAAGTCCTTGAGCACGATGTTCTTGATGATGTCGGAGTGGATCTTTGCCACACCGTTGACGCTGTGGCTGCAGATCACGGACAGGTTGGCCATGCGAATCTCGCCGTCCCACAGGATAGCGGTCTGGCGCAGACGCTCCTGCCAGCCCTCCTGCGTGGTGTCGAACGACTCGTGCCAACGACGGCTGATCTCGTCGATGATCTGGTACACGCGGGGGAGGAGCTTGGAGAACGTGCCGATGGGCCACTTCTCCAGAGCCTCGGGCAGGATGGTGTGGTTGGTGTAGCTCACGACCTGCGTTACGATGTTCCAGGCATCGTCCCACTCGAGCTTCTTCTCGTCGATGAGGATACGCATGAGCTCGGGGCCGCACATGGCGGGGTGGGTATCGTTGGTATGGATGGCCACAAACTGCGGCAGCAGCTCCCAGTTCTCGCCGTGCTCCTTCTCAAAGGTGTCGAGCAGGCTGTAGATGCCGGCCGAGACAAACAGGTACTCCTGCTTCAGGCGCAGCAGACGGCCGTGCTCGCCGGCGTCATTGGGGTAGAGGATGGCGCTGATGGCCTCGGCCTCGGCGCGCTCGGCGTCTGCCAGGGCGTAGTCGCCGCGGTTGAAGGCCTCCAGATCGAAGTGCTCCTCGACCGGCTCGGCGGCCCAGACGCGCAGCTTGTTGACGGTCTCGCCGGCATAGCCCACAACGGGGATGTCATAGGGAACGGCCAGGATATCCTGCGTGTCCACCGTTCGGTAGAACGTGCGGCCGTTCTCCTCAAAGCCCTCAACGTGGCCACCGAACTTAATGGTCACGGCCTTGTCCTGACGACGGACCTCCCAGGGATAGCCGTGGGTGAGCCACTCGTCGGTAGCCTCGACCTGGCTGCCGTTAACGATCTCTTGCTTAAACAGGCCGTAGCGGTAGCGCATGCCGTTGCCGTAGCCGGCAATGCCCTCGGCTGCCATGGAATCCAGGAAGCATGCGGCCAGACGGCCCAGGCCACCGTTGCCCAGAGCCGGATCGGGCTCCTGGTTCTCGATGACGGACAGATCGAAGCCCATGTCGTTGAGCGCCTCGGCGACCATGTCGCGCACGCCAAAGTTGAGCAGGTAGTTGTCGAGCAGGCGGCCGATCAAAAACTCGATCGAGAAGTAGTACACGCGCTTCTTGCCCTCGGCGGTGGCGCGGGCGTCGCTCTTGGTGGCAACGGTGCGCGCCTTCTCGGCCACGAGCTTGGCCAGGGCGTTAAAGCGGTCGAGGTCGCTGGCGGCCTCGACGCTCTTGCCGCTGATGCTCATGACGGCATCGCGATAGAGCTCGGTAAACTCCTGCTTGTTGTCGAAGATCTTATTCATACGTTCCTTTCCCCCGGGGATATCTCCCGGAACGGTTATGACATGTATCCTACGCCCCCGCGGGGCGGGTAGTTACAGTGGTAACGCCTTTGTTACGCTTTCTTGGCAGGAGCCTTAACAGCAGCTGCCTTGGTCTTGGGAGCAGCCTTTTTGGTGGCTGCCTTCTTGGCTGTGGTGGACTTGGCCGAAGCCTTGGCAGCGGGCTTGGCAGCCTTCGCCTTGGTCGGAGCCTTCTTAGCAGCCGCGGTCTTGAGCTTCACCGAGGACGCACGCTTGCGCGTCGCCTTCTTGGGCTCCTCGACCACGGGCGGCTTATAGCTGCTGGGACCACGGCGCTTAAGGACCACGCCAGCCAGACCGGGCACTTTGATCTCGATGGAGTCCATCTGCCCGTTCCAGGGATAGGGCTCGCTCGAGCAGGTATAGGGCTCCTCGCCGGCGTATCCGCTGCCGCCAAACTCGGGACGGTCGGAATCGAAGATGACCTCCCAGTCGCCCTCGCGCGGCACGCCCACACGGAAGCTCTCGTAGCTCGCCGGATCAAAGTTGATCAGGATCACCAGGTCGTCATCGACGTCCTCGCCCTGGCGCACAAAGCTCACGATGGACTGTTTGGAGTTATCCGCGTCGATCCAGGTAAAGCCGTCGTCGGTGTAGCCGCGCTCGTACAGGGCGGGCTCGGCGGTGTACAGGTGGTTGAGCGCCTTGATAAACGCCTGATGATGACGGTGGGTCTCGTACTCCTCGGTCAGGAACCACTGGATGGACTCGTAGTAGCGCCATTCAATAAACTGGCCGATCTCGTTGCCCATAAAGTTGAGCTTGGCACCGGGGTGTGTCATTTGATAGAAAGCCAGCGTGCGCAGGCCGGCAAACTGGCGCCACCAGTCGCCCGGCATGCGGCCGATCAGCGAGCACTTGCCGTGCACGACTTCGTCGTGGCTCAGCGGGCAGATGAAGTTCTCGGTAAAGGCGTACATGATGGAGAACGTGAGCAGCCCGTGGTTGCCGGGGCGCCACGGAAAATCGGTCTGCATGTAGTGCAGGGTGTCGTTCATCCAGCCCATGTCCCACTTGTAGTGGAAGCCCAGGCCGCCGTCCTGCGGCGGATAGGTCACGAGCGGCCACGCGGTGGACTCCTCGGCCATCATCATCACGTCGGGGTAGTGCGCCTCCACGGCGCAGTTGACCTGACGGATAAACGCGCTGGCGTCCAGGTCCTCCTCGGTACCGTACTTGTTGAACTTCTTTTGGCCCGGATCGTCGATGCCAAAGTTGAGGTACAGCATACTGGACACGCCGTCCATGCGAATGCCGTCAACGTGGAAGTTCTCGAGCCAATACAGCACGTTGGAGACCAGGAAGGAGCGGACCTCGCCGCGGGCGAAGTCAAACTTGTGCGTGCCCCAGTTAGGGTGAATCTCGTGCTCAAACAGCATGTGGCCGTTAAAGGTTGCAAGGCCGTGGGAGTCGGCGCAAAAACCGCCGGGCACCCAGTCCATGATCACGCCGATGCCCGCCTCGTGGCACGCATCGATAAAGTGCATGAGCTGCTGCGGGTTGCCGTAGCGCGACGTGGCGGCGTAGTAGCCGGTCGTCTGGTAGCCCCAGGAGCCGTCGAAGGGATGCTCCATGAGCGGCATGACCTCGATATGCGTGTAGCCCATGTCGCGCACGTAGTCCACGAGCTCCACCGACAGGTCGTCGTAGGTGTAGAACTCGCCGCGCTGCGCAGGGAAGGGATCCATGGGACCGGGGTAGTTGCCGTACTCGTCGGGCTCGCCCTGCGGCGCGTCGCCGTGGCGCTTCCACGAGCCAATATGTACCTCGTAGATGTTAAGCGGCTGCGACATATGGTTGTGGCCGGCGCGGCGCTTGAGCCACACGGCGTCGTTCCACTTGTAGCCATCGAGGGTCCACAGCACGCTGGCGGTACCCGGAGGGCACTCGGCCTTAAAGGCGTACGGATCGGCCTTGTAGAGCTTTTCGCCCTCGTTGGTCTCGATGAGGTATTTATAGAGCTGGCCCTGCTCGGCGCCAGGAATAAAACCTTCCCAAATAGCGCTCGTATGCATGGGCACCAGCGGGTTGGCCTGTTCATCCCAGTCGTTAAATTCGCCAATGACATGCACGCTCTTTACATCGGGCGCCCAAACGCAAAAGCGCCAGCCGCGCGTACGGTTCTGCGTGTCGGGGTGCGCGCCCATCTTTTCCCAGCTGCGCTCCCACGTGCCGATGCCAAATAGATAGACATCGTCCTTGGTGAGCTCCGGTGCGTGCGGGGCGGCTTTACGGGTTGCGGGCTTTTTAGCCGTTGGCTTTAGCATTGTATCGCTCACGTTTGATCCCATCATGACGCGGCAGCGTGTTGCCTTGGTGACTAGATGCGAAAGGTCCAAGGCTGCACGAATCGAAGGGACGGCGATAGTTCTATGATTCGTTCCACCTCGCGTGCTCGGTGGAACTTTCGGCAGAAACTACGATAACACCTGTACGTTACTTTTATGAAGGAAAGTGGTTTTTGGGCGGCGTTTAATCGGTAAGCGCCATGTTTAGACCACTGGCAGAATTGCCGTGGTAAAACTCTTGACAGTTTTACCAATTAGGGTTTCAAGATTGTTAGTCTGACGTTTGGTAAAACGTTTTTAGCAGGATGTTTACCATTTGACATCGAAAGGTTCGTTTATGTCCCAGACCGCCGCCCCCAACGTTGCTTTTATTTTCGATTGCGACGGCACACTGGTTAATAGCACCCCCGTTTGGGCCTATGCCCAGCCCGAGTTATTGCACCGCCACGGAGTTGACGTGACGGTCGACGATATTGCCCAGTTTGAGCATTTGTCGCTCGAGGACGAGTGCCAGGCCTACCACGACACGTGGGGCATTGGCGAGAATGGCGGGGAGCTCTATCGTGAGCTAAGCGACATTCTGATCGATGGCTACTCCAAAGTGCCGCCGCGCGAGGGGCTCCTAACATTTTTGGAGCAGGCGAAGGCGGCGGACACTGCCATGTGCGTTGCCACGTCCACGCCGGCCGAGCTGGTTAAGTCTGCGCTTGCGGGAGCCGGGCTCGATGCCTACATGGAGTTTGTGACCACCACGGGCGAGGCGGGACGCTCCAAGCAGTTCCCCGATGTGTATGAGCTGGCGCTGCGCCGCCTGGAGGAGCGCCATGGGCACAGGTTTGAGCGCGCCTGGGTGTTTGAGGACGCCGTCTTTGGCCTTAAGAGCTCTGGCACTGCAGGCTTTAAGCGCGTGGGTATTTATGACCCGCATGGCCGTATGGAGCGCGACGAGGTGCGTGCTAACTGCGACGTCTTTATCGACAGCTATGAGGACCTTGACCTGGCCCGCGTGCTTGAGTTTGAGGGCTAGGCGAGGGCCGTGGCTTGCAAAGTATTAGTGGTTTGCGGCTCTCCGTTGGTGGCGAGCGCGGATCTGCTGCGTCAATTGGCAGGGGAGTGCGACCGCATCGTAGCTGTAGACCGCGGCTTGGACGCCCTGTTGGGCGCTGGACTGAGCTGCGACGTCTACGTGGGCGACGCCGACACCGTTAGCGATGAGGGACGCGCTCTGGTCGATGCCGCCGATGCCTTTGAAGTGGAACGACACAACCCTTACAAGGACTATACCGATTTGGCATTGGCGCTCGATTCCGTTCGCCGCCGCTGGCCGGGTGCCGAAGTAATTGCGACTTGCGCAACCGGCGGCCGCCCGGACATGGCCCTGTCTGTGTTAGGGCTACTGGCAGGCTATGCGGACGCCCCCGTTTGGATCAAAGAAGACGAAGTGACGGCCAGAATCCTGCATCAGGACGAGACCTGGATCATCCAGGACGCCGAGGGCAAAACCTTCTCCATCATCGCCATAGCCCCCAACACAGAGATAAGCGAACACGGCCTAGAATGGGAGCTAGACCACAGTCCCCTAGGCTTGTTAGCCGACACGGGGATCAGCAACATAGTAAGATCCACCGCAAAGATTGAAGTTCACGCTGGCACTGCGATAGCGTACTTGTTGCGTGAGGGTTTTATCGGGACGGTGGGTTAATTGACTGATTTTGCCGAAGTCAAAATCAGTCAATTCAACCCATTACAGTTTGAGTCGTCCGAAAGGGCGGCTCTTTTCCGTTGCATGGTTATACGATTGAGCCGTACCGGCAGTCGCTGGCCGACCGCCCCGGACGGCCGTCAGCCCCTGCCCCGTAGAGGGCCCGGGACGTGTTGCCGCCGGGGCGGGAGGGGCCGCGGGGAACGACTGATAGAGATGTGCCGGGCCCGGACCTGTCTCTTATACACATCTGACGCTGCCGACGAAGGCTTAGGTGTA
>UQMO01000059.1 GCA_900542125.1 uncultured Collinsella sp.
CACTTAATGTGCTTTCCGTCTTGCGCAGGACTGTAGAGCAGCAAACTTAACCCGCGCCCGCCCGGCGAGCAAGCGGACGACAAACACATCTGTCCAACAATTCGCCCGAAACATAATGAAAAACCGTTTGATGTGAGTTAATATAAACAACGTCGTGAATCTGACTCCTGCCACATGCATGACAGGGGTTAAACACAAAAAGGAGTCAACTATGGTTTCTGAGAAGGCTACCCTCGTTAATCCTCAGGGTCTGCACATGCGTCCGGCTGGTCTGTTCGCCTCCACCATGGGCAAGTATGCCTGTGACGTGACGGTCGTCACCCCCGAGAAGGAGGTCAACGGCAAGTCCCCGATGGCCCTCATGGCTGCTGGTATCCCCTGCGGTACCGAGGTCGAGGTCAAGTGCGACGGCGCTGACGAGGCCGAGGCTCTGGCTGCTGCCATCGAGCTCATCAAGAGCGGTCTTGGCGAGTAGAACTCAAACGGGTCGCATGTTGAACAACTAAGTTCATATTTGGGGGCGCAGTGACCTGTTGTAAGGTAGCTGCGCTCTTTTGTCATGGATATGGCAAAACGCTTTATCACATGACACGGAGAGAGGAATGGGAATGTATCAGGGAGTCAACGCTTCCGAGGGCATCGGTATCGGCACCGTCATGGTCGCCGTCGATCCCGACTTGACGTTTGAGCCGCACGAGGTTGCTGATTCGGCAGCAGAGAAGGAGCGCTATCAGTCCGCTCTTTCGGTCTTCTGCGAGAAGACCCAGGCTCAGGCCGACCACATGAAGGAGACGGTGGGCGAGGCCGAGGCCGAGATCATGAGCGGACATATTGTCCTGGCTCAGGATCCGGGTATGACCGACGCCATCAACGCCGCCATTGAAGGTGGTACCTGCGCCGAGCAGGCGCTCATGGACACCTCGACCATGTTCGAGAACATGTTCCTGTCCATGGACGACGAGATGTTCCGTCTGCGCGCGGCCGACATCGCCGACATCCGCACCGGTATTCTGGCCGAGCTGCTGGGCAAGGAGGTCGTCGACCTCTCCGTCCTGCCCGAGAACACTGTCGTTGTCGTGCACGACCTCACGCCGTCCATGACCGCCACGATCGATAAGGCCCACGTTGCCGGTATCGTCACCGAGACCGGTGGCCGCACGTCGCACTCCGCGATTATTGCGCGCGCCCTTGAGATCCCGGCTGTCCTTTCGGTTTCCAATAGCTGCACCGCGCTGCGCAACGGTATGACCGTTGTCGTCGACGGTGGCAAGGGTATCGTCGAGGCCGATCCCGACGAGGAGACGCTCGCCGCCTACACCGCCAAGGCCGAGGCCTTCGCTGCCGAGAAGGCAGCCCTCGAGGCCTTCCGTGGCAAGCCGTCCGTGACTGCCGATGGCATCAAGAAGATCATCGCCTGCAACATCGGTAACCCTGATGACGTGCCCAACGCGCTCGATCACGATGCCGAGGCCATCGGTCTGTTCCGCTCCGAGTTCCTGTTCATGGACTCTGCCGAGCTTCCTTCCGAGGAGGAGCAGTTCAACGCCTACCGTAAGGTCGCCAGCGCGCTCAAGGGCGCTCCGGTCATCATCCGCACGCTCGATGTGGGTGGCGACAAGGAGATTCCGTATCTGCACATGGTCAAGGAAGATAACCCCTTCATGGGCTTCCGCGCCGTGCGTTACTGCCTGGCCAATCCCGACCAGTACAAGGTCCAGCTCCGCGCTCTGCTGCGCGCTAGCGCCTTCGGTGACGTAAAGATCATGATCCCGCTCGTCACTTGCGTCGAGGAGGTCTTGGCTGTCAAGGAGCTTGTCGAGCAGTGCAAGGCCGAGCTGACTGAAGAGGGTCGCAAGTTCAACGAGAACATCGAGGTCGGCATCATGGTTGAGACGCCTGCCGCTTCGCTGCTCGCAGACCGTCTTGCCGAGGTCGCCGACTTCTTCTCCATCGGCACCAACGACCTGATCGGCTACACCATGTGCGCCGACCGTGGCAACGACACCATCTCCAACCTGTACCAGGTTTACTATCCCGCCGTGCTCCGCTCGCTCAAGAACATCATCGAGAGCGGCGTGAAGGCCGGCATCATGGTCGGTATGTGCGGCGAGGCCGCTGCCGATCCGCTGCTCGAGCCGCTGCTGATCAGCTGGGGCCTGGAGGAGTTCTCGATGAGTGCTCCGTCGATCCTGCGCGCCCGTAAGACCATCAGCCAGTGGACCAAGGCCGAGTGCGACGAGCTCGCCGAGAAGGCGCTCGTCTGCAACACCGCCGCCGAGGTCAAGGCACTGCTCGAGTCCGCAGCTCGCTAATTTGGTATCAGAGGTAACCGCGTGGTTGGAATGGGCTGGCCACGCGGCCCTCACATATACAGGGGGTACTGTAAATGTTCTACACGCTAACCGCTAACCCGGCTGTCGACATGACGGTTTCGAGCTCTCCGCTCGAGCCCGACGAGAACGTCCGCACCGGTTCGGCCAGCTACACGGCTAACGGCAAGGGCCTCGACGTGTCCTTCGCCTTTAAGAAGATGGGCGTCGACACCGTCGCGCTCGGCTTCTTCGCCGGCTTCACGGGCAAGTTCATCGTCGAGGAGGTCATGAACCTGGGTTGCCTCTGCCGCCCGGTCTGGACCGACGGTATCACGCGCATTAACACCTACGTCAACGATGGCCAGCACGAGTACGGCATCCTGAACCCTGGTGCTCCGATCACGCCGCAGCACCAGGAGGAGCTCTATAACATCCTGGACACCGCGGGCGATCTCGAGTGCCTGATCGTTTCCGGCTCCGTGCCTCCCAAAGCTACGCCCGACTTCCTGGCTCAGGTCATGGAGCACGCTCAGGCTCGTGGCGCCGACGTCGTCCTGGACCTGTCCTCCGACAAGCTCAAGGAGCTCGCTCACAAGAAGCCGCTGCTCATCAAGCCGAACCATCACGAGATGAAGGCCATCTTCGGCGTGCCGGTCGACACCGACGACGAGGTTCGCGTTGCTATGAAGATGGCTCACGACGCTGGCGTTCAGAACGTGCTGCTCACCCGTGGTAGCCGCGGCGACGCTTACTTCTCCAACGGCGAGGACATCTGGTACGCCAAGCGTGAGTTCAACATCAAGCTGGTTTCTTCCGTCTGCGCTGGCGACTGCACCCTCGCTGCGTTCCTGCACAAGTGGTACAGGGATCGCGACAACGTCGAGGAGGCCATGAAGCTCGCTATGGCCACCGGCGCCAACGTTGCCGAGTCCGTCGGCATCGGCGACTTCGGTCACGTCGACGAGTACAGCAAGCGCGTTGCTGTCCGCAAGCTCGATCGTCAGTAATCGAAACGCGACATATTCGTGCGCATGCGGCGCCCCGGTTTCGGCTGGGGCGCCTTTTTTGTTCCGTCATCGGAGAGAGATATTCTGCCGTACTTCATCGCTTCCACACCGTTCACCGAGTTGTCCTAGCCTTTTACCGATGGGTGGAATATACTTTCACCAACACGTTACTTCGTGAAAGGAACATTCATGATTTACACGCTCACTGCAAATCCCGCCATTGACTACAACATCTCCTGCGACGGCCTTGCTGCCAACACCGTCACGCGTACCCGTAACGCCGTCTACACGCCCAACGGCAAGGGTCTCAACGTCTCGTTCACCCTCGATCACTACGGTGTCGACACCACGATCCTGGGCTTTTTCGCCGGCTTCTCGGGCGAGTTTATCGTTAAGGGCGCCGAGGCCCTGGGCGTGCCCGTCAAGCCCGTTTGGACCGACGGCATCACGCGCGTCAATGTGTTCCTCAATGCCGGACCCGACACCGAGTACAACATGGTCAACGCCGGTGCCGCCATCAACGAGGCCAACGAGCAGGAGATGTTTGAGCTCATCGATTCGCTTGATGACATGACCTGCCTGGTCATCAGCGGCTCGCTGCCTCCCAACACTTCCGAGGGCTTCTTGGCCGAGGTCCTGCGCCGCGTCAAGGCCAAGGGGGCCGAGTTCGTCCTCGATATCTCGAGCCATCAGCTGGCAGACCTCATTGCCATGGAGCCGCTGCTGATTAAGCCCAACGACGACGAGCTGCTCGATATCTTTGGCATTAAGGTGAGCGGTGGCGACGACGAGTCCGTCAAGGGCGCGATGGCCGAGCTGCACGCCAAGGGCGCCAAGAATGTGCTGCTGACTCTTGGCGGCGCTGGTGCGTACTTCTCTAACGGCGAGCACATCTGGTTTGCCAACCGCACCTTCGACGTCAAGCTGCTGTCGACGGTGTGCGCCGGCGATTCCTCGCTCGCTGCCTTCCTGTCCGTGTGGCACGACGCCCCCGAGCGCGTCGAGGACGCCCTGCGCCTTTCGATGGCTACCGGCGCCAACGTGGTCGAGTGCCCGGGCCTGGGCGACTTTGCCAAGGTCGAGGAGTATAAGAAGGGCATCGCTATCCGCGAGGTCTGCTAACTCCGGCCTAAAGCTTGAGTATTTCGAGTGGTTCGCATCCGTCTTGGGAACAGGACGGATGCGTTTTTGTTTATCGGACTTGCGTGTGCAGGGGAGGCTGTTTCTTGCTAGACTTCTTGCAGATGCAATCGACAACCAATTTGATAGCCGCAGGAGGCCACAGGTATGTGCAATGTTTCGCTCAACGGTACGCACCCGACCGATGCCTCCCTGCGAGTGCTGCGTGCGCTCGAGGCGGCCGGTCTTGAGGCCTGGTACGTGGGCGGTTGGGTGCGCGACGCCCTGATGGGATGCCCCAGCCACGATGTTGACATGTGTTGCAGCGGCCTGTGGCAGGAGTCCAAAGTGGCGCTCGAGGCCGCTGGTATCGCGGTCGTGGAGTCGGGCATTAAATTTGGCGGAATCACGGCTATTTCCGATGGCGAGCGTATCGAGGTCACCACGTACCGTCTGGATGGCTTTTACACCGATGGTCGCCATCCCCAGAGTGTGGAGCGTGCCGCCTCGCTCGAGGACGATCTGGCGCGCCGCGACTTTACCGTCAACGCTATGGCCTGGCATCCCGAGCGCGGGCTTGTCGACCGCTACGACGGCCAGGGTGACTTGGAGCGCAAGCTGATTCGCGCTGTCGGCGATCCCAAGCGTCGCTTTAACGAGGACGCCCTGCGCATGCTGCGTGCTGTGCGCTTTGCCTGCCGTCTGGACTTTATGATTGAGCCCGAGACCAAGCGTGCGCTTGCCGAGCGCGCGCCGCTGCTCGATGCCGTGGCGCGCGAGCGTGTGGGTATTGAGCTCGAGGGCATTCTTTCGACCGGTCATGGGGGAGACGCGATGCTTCGCTATCCCGAGCTCATCTGTGCCGCTGTGCCCGAGTTGGCAGCGGGTCGCGGGTTTGATCAGCGCAGTGTCTATCATGCGTTTAACGTCTACGAGCATATCGCCCGTGTGCTGACGGTGGCAGGGGAGCTGGCGCTGTGCGACGGCGTCGCGCCATCGTCGAGCCTTATGTGGGCGGCGTTTTTGCACGATGTCTCCAAGCCCGAGTGCTTTACGGTCGATCACGCCGGCAGCGGACACTTCTACGGTCATCCCGAGCTCGGCGCCAAGAAAGCGCGCGTCATTATGGATCGCCTGGCGCTCTCGCACGACTTGGTGCGCGACGTGTGCCTGCTCATCAAATACCATGACAAGCCGCTGCGCCCCGAGCGCTCCTGTCTGCTCAATATGATGCGCGCGCTTTCGGGTGAGGGCGTCGACACGGCCCGCCTGATTGACGAGCTCATGGACCTTAAGCGTGCCGACACACTTGGCAAGGCCCCGTCGTGCTTCTATTACGTTGAGACGATTGAGGAGATGCGCGCGATGGCGCACGAGCTGCTGAGGGCGGGGGAGCCCTATACGCTCAAGATGCTCGCCATCAACGGCGGCGACCTGATCCGTGCTGGAGTCAAGCCCGGGCCGGAACTGGGGCAGCTTCTCAACTCCGCCCTCGACGCCGTGATCGAAGACAACATTCCCAACGATCGCGAAGCTCTTTTGGTCCATCTCAACTTGAATTAGCTACCCAGTTTACCTGCGTGTTCCATAACCTGCCGACAATTTTTCGGCAATTTGGAATTTCTTCTTGCGCTGACGTTTTTTGTCCCGTAATATATTTCCTCGCAGCACGGCAGTGCAGATGTCATGTGGCCCGTTCGTCTAGCGGTTTAGGACGCCGCCCTCTCAAGGCGGAGATCACCAGTTCGAATCTGGTACGGGCTACCACGCGTCTGATACCCGGTCTTCCCACGGAAGTCCGGGTTTTTTATTATCAAACAGCCGTCTGCAATTCCCGTTTGTACCAGAGCTTTGCGTTCTGCTTATGGCCCTTACGGGTACAATATCCAAGATATTTTGACTGTTAGAAGGAGTCTCATGACGGAGTTCTCTCAGCATACGTCTAAGCCCCAGGTCGAGGTTGAGGCCTCGGGCGGAGATGACAATAAGAGCGCGCGCCGCGGCGCCATCTTTATCGGCGTCGTGCTGGTGGGTTATATCGTCTATCTGGTGGTAACCGGGCAGATGGGGCAGTTCTGGGCCGCTATGTCGAGCGTCCAGGCGTCATGGCTCGTTGTCGCGTGTCTTTGCATGTTCATGTATCTGTTCTTTGGCATTGTGGCCTATGCGATCGCTGTCTGGCTCGACCCCAATTCACCCGTTGGCATTCGCGACCTGATTTCGGTCGAGGCGAGTGGCATCTTCTTTGGCAACCTCACACCTATGATGATGGGATCGACTCCTGCTCAGATCTACCGCCTGACCAAAGCGGGCCAAAATGTCGGCGAGGCCGGAGCCACGCAGTTCACGCGCTTTATCGTGTACCAGTTTGGCCTCGTTGCCTGGGGCGCTATCCTACTGCTTGCTCGCATGCCGTTTTTTGCCGAGCGCTATGGCGACATGACGCTGCTGTGCGTCTTTAGCTTTGGTGGGCACTGCTGCATCTTGCTGGGCACCTTCGCCGTCGCGCTCATGCCTAAGACCGTCACGCGCGTCGCCCATTGCATCATCAATTGGCTCGAGCGCATTGGTGTCTCGGCCACTAAGATTGAGGGTTGGCGTACGTTTGTCGATGGCGAGATCTACTCCTTCTCCGAGAAGTTCAAGCTTTCGGCCGGACATTTTTCTTCCATGCTGCTCACCGTGTTTATCACTATGCTGCAGCTCGCGTTTTTCTATCTGGTGCCGTATTTCCTGATGCTTGCCTTTGGCCACCACGAGGTTGACTTTTTCTCGGTCATGGCCGCGAGCGCCTTTGTCCAGCTGCTGAGCTCTGCGGTTCCCTTGCCCGGTGGAACTGGTGGCGCTGAGGGCGGCTTTGCGTTGTTCTTGGGTCATTTCTTTGGGTCGGCTTCGACCGCCGGCTATCTGCTGTGGCGCCTCATTACGTTTATTGCGCCGACCATTTTGGCTGCGCCCCTGCTGGGCCTTAAGAGCGCCCACAACGAGAGCATCCATGCGCGCTGGGATCGCGTGATGCGCAAGCTCGGCCGCACGCCTCAGACGCCCTCTGCGCCCACTATGCCGCACCCCACGAATGCTGTTACCGTTGATCCCAAGAAGCGCGCTCAGAAGGCTTCTGGGACCGCTAAGCCGGCTCATAAAGCCTATGTGCGCCAGACAGGCGATGGTATTCGCGTATCTCCGTCGGCACTTAATAAGAAGAAGCACCCTAAGTCGCAGTAGGGCAGTCGTGCGTTCTTCATGATGCGAGGCATATTTGTGCTGTATGGGGGATAATCCTCTTACGTAGATTATCTCTCATCTGTTGATGAATGCTCGCATATCGAAGGGACTCGCCCATGGCAACCAGTAAACCGCGTCTTGATCGTCGCATCGTTCGCAGCCGTAATGCCATCCTTTCGGCTTTCGAGCGCCTGCTCATGGAAAAGCCGCTGGCAGACATTACGGTGAGTGCCATCGCGCGCGAGGCCAATGTCGACCGCAAGACCTTTTACGTACACTTTGGTACGGTTGACGGTCTGCTCGATGCCATTGCTGTCGATGTGGTGGAGATGATTGTCGACTCGGTCGAGAAAACGCTTGCTTCAATGGACGGCGACACCAACGAGCGCGCTCTTGGCGCGGCGTCGACCTTCTTTAAAACCGTTAACGAGGCACTGTGCAACAACTTGGTGCTCAATCGTCAGCTGATCGAGAACATTCCGCTCGATGATTTTATGGCTCGTCTTCGTGCACCGCTCGAGCACGAGATTGCCGAGCGCGATCTGCTGCCTCAAGGTCTCAAGGACGAGATGTTCGATTACTATCTGGCGTTTTTGCTGTCGGGTATTATCGGTATCTATCGCACGTGGGCGCTGTCTGACGGTTCGGTTCCTATCGAGCGCGTCTCTGAGGTCGCCAACGATCTGACTCTCAACGGTCTGTCGAGTCTGGAATCTCGCTTGGATTAGGCCTAGTTGGGCTCGTCGGCGTGGAAATACCTGTTCACGAGGTTCTCCGGCGCATTGTAGACCTCGCCGGCGTAGGAGCTATAGCCTGAGGATCCTTAAAAGAAAGTCCAGTTTATCCTTCCCACTCCAAATGGGAATCCTCCGATGCGCCTTCGCACGCACGCATGACCTCGATACCATGCGAGCGTGCGAACTCGATGAGCTCTGCGTTGCGGGCGTTTATGGTGCCGAAGGCGGCGGGGCACACGATAAGGCGCGCGCAGTGGAAGAGGAGCTCTTTGGCGCGGGCTATGGTTTTATCCCCGATCGGCTCGAAGGCGCGCTCGGCCACGCATTCCGTCGCCAGGTCGCGCGCGAGCTCGCAGTCGATGTCCCCTTCGTGCAGAACGCCCGCGTAGAACGCCTTGCCCTGCCGGATGAGCTGGCGAAACACGGCCGACCCCGTACCTGCGCCGGCGATGACGAACGTGTGCGCATCGCCGTGCGGGCGCCCAATTTCCACGCTGCCGAAGCGCTCGTTGAAGGTGCCATGTTGAAGGCCGTAAAGCTCGCCAATCGTCTCGCGCGTGAATATGTCCTCGGGTGCGCCGGCGCGGAAGACCCGGCCGTCCTTCACGCAAATCACCTTGTCGGCGCTTTTCTGCGCGAGCTCGAGTTCGTGGATGGACATGATGACAGCCACATTCCGCGATTTCGCAAGGTGGCGAAGTATTCGCAGCAGGTCGATCTGGTAGCGGATATCGAGATACGACGTGGGCTCGTCGAGCACGAGCACACGCGGATCCTGCGCGATGGCGCGTGCGAGCATGACGCGCTGGCGTTGCCCGTCGCTTATCTGCATGAAGTCGCGCTCGGCGAGCTCTTCCACATGTGCGGTTTTCATGGCCTCATCGACCCGACTATGGTCGTCGGGCGAGAGTGTGCCCATTCGCCCGGTGTAGGGATGCCTTCCCGCCTCTACGATATCGCGGCAGGTGAGGAGCTCGGTCCGGGGGCGATCCGTCAGCATAACGGCAAGGTTCCTTGCGAACTCCGCCGTCTTCCATCGGGAAATCTCCCGCCCGTCGAGCTCGACCGCGCCGGCAAGCGGTGCCAGATGGCGTGTGATGGTTTTCAAGATGGTCGACTTGCCCGAGCCGTTCGGCCCGATGAGCGCCACGACGTCGCCCGCGCGAACATCCAGATCGACGCCTTCGACTACGACCTTCTTGTCGTAGCCCGCCGACAGGTCGCTTATGCGGAAAAGCGGCGCTCCGTCAGCCTGCGTTTCGACCGGGGTTTCGAGGTTCGACTCCGCTTGGAGGAGATGTTCCGCGCGCAGTTCCGCACGAGCCGAAAGTGCCTTCTGGCGCTTTCGTGCGAGCTCAGGACTGTCTAAGCATGGAATGTCCCCTTCGAGCGTTTTGGGCCGCGGCACGAATTCCCCCATCTAACTCACCCGCTTCTTCAACATGAGTGCGATAACCACCGGCGCGCCGAAGATGGCGGTGACGGCGCTGATGGAAAGCTCGACGGGGGAGAACAGCGTGCGCGCGATCAAATCGCAGCCCGCACAGAAGATGGCGCCTCCCAAGAAGCACGCAGGAATCACGCGGATGGGCTTCGACGACTTCAGCGCCGACTTCACGAGATGCGGAACCGCGATGCCTACGAACGACACCGGACCAGCGAACGCGGTCACGCAGGCGGAGAGCATGCTCGCTAGAAGGACGAGCACCACGCGGAAACGTGCGACGTTCACGCCGACGCTTTTCGCGTAGGCTTCTCCCAGCTGGAAGGCGGAAAGGGGCTTCGATATCGCGAATACGCATGCGCTCACGGTGATCACCACGACCGCGATGACCGCGACGTCGTCCCAGCTCGAACCCGAGAAGCTACCCAAAGACCAGTTGTGCAGGTTCACGATGGACTGGTCGTCGGCGAAGGCGATGAGGAAGTTCGTCGCCGCCGAGCAGATGTATCCCACCATGACGCCCGCCACGATGAGCATGGCCATGGAACTTATGCGCCGTGCGATGAGGAGCACGAAGCCGATGGTGATAAGCGAGCCCAGAAACGCTGCGGCCACCATGGCCGGCGAGGACATGGCCTGGTTCGCGCCTAGAAGTACGATCATCGTAAGCGCGACGATGAACTTTGCGCCCGAGGAGACGCCCAAGATGAACGGGTCGGCGATGGGGTTGTTGAAAAACGTCTGCAGCAGGAACCCGGAGAGCGAAAGTGCCCCGCCGAGAAGCACGGCTGAAAGCACGCGCGGCAGGCGAATCTCCCAGATGACCTGGCTTTCCATGGAATTGGCCGCGCCGCCCGAAAGGATGCCGGGGATGTGGTCTGCGGGTACGAGCACGCTCCCGATGCACAGATTGGCCCCGACGAGCACGATGAGGGCAACAGCGAGCAGCGCCGTCACGACGCGACACCGCGCGGCGCGCCCCGATTCGTCGTATGCCATGGAAAGTCGGTTTCTCATGGCGCTAGCCGAGCTTCCTCAGATAATGGAAGTCGCTCGCGTCATCGCCGGCGAACGCCCCGTGCAGCTCGTCGATAATGTCGGCGGTAGAAGTCATCTGCTGGTACATGTCGGCGCTTGTGACCCAGACGTTGCCGTTCTTCACGGCTTTGAACTGCGACAATAGCGCGTTTTTGCCTACGAAGTCGTTCAAGGTGGCAACCGATTCGTCGATGGTGCCGTTGTAGACGATGATGTCGGCATCCTTCGCCGTCGCGTAGAAGCGCTCCATTTCGAGCGTTACTGACGAACCTGACGTCGACGCCGTCTGCGCGTCATCGAGCGCGTAGCTGCCGCCTGCAAGCTCGATCATCTGCGCCACGTAGTCGCCCGCCCGCCTCGTGACGGCGGCCCCGTTCGAGTTAATGTAGAAATACGCCACGGTTTTACCTGACGACGCGAGCCCCGACGTTTGCTCGACGCGGGCCTTCTGCTCGTTGAACAGGTGCGCGGCCTCGTCTTCCTTGTCGAACAGGACGCCGAAAAGCTTAATCCACTCGACGCGCCCGAGTGCTTCGGGTTCGCTCGACGACTGTTCGGTGAGCACGACGAGCCCGAGCTTCTGCAGCTTTTCCTTCACATCGGGCGTGTGGTTGATCATGGTGTTCTCGATGGCGAGCGTGCAGCCCGAGGCCGATATTCGCTCGTAGTCGGGCGCGCTGTACTTGCCGCCGTAGGCGATCGCCCCACTTTCGAGCGCGCTTTTGAAGCGCGCGACCGAGCAATCGTCGGCCTTCGTGCCCGACATGAAGATATTGTCGTTCGCATCGAGCGCGTCGACCAGGCACATCGTCGCCGACGACACGAGGTACACCTTGTCGGCGGGGCGCCTTATGACCGCGATGTCAGAGCTCAACCCATCAGGTACCTTCGCATCTTGCGGTACCACGAGGAAGCGCTCCCCGTTCGAAACGCAGATAAGCCGCAGGCCGCCTTCGAACTCGTCGACAGTGAAGTGCTTGGCGTATTCAAGCTGAAGCGTCCCCGTCGGCTCCCAGCCGCAGCCCAAATCTGGGTTGTGGAAGTCGGCCGCGGCGCTTGAAGCCGTTCCCGCGGGGGAGTCGCCGCTTGCATCGTCGCCCGATTTCTCCTTCATGGTGGATGAGTCGAAGTGGAGCGTGTAGTCGATGGTGTGCGGCGTCGACATGGCGACGGTCTCGGCCGACACGGCGATGTCCTCGTCGAGCGTGACGGGTATCTCGAACGTGGAGTTGCCGCCGTCGTTTATGGGCGCGTAGTCCACGCCGTCGATGGTCATCTTGTCGTAGTTCGAACTCGACCAGGTGACCGTCGCGGTGTAGGTGTCGCCATCCTTCACAATTGTGGTGGGTGAGGCGATGCTTGCGCGCCCTGACCCGCCGGAAAGCGAGACGCTCACAGTGTATTCCTGAGAGCCCGTCGTGGCACCGGTCGCGTTCGGGCTCGCACTGCACCCCGCGAAGGGAAGCGCGAGCAGGGCGACGAGAACGCAGGCGATCGCGCGCGCCGCGATGCTGTGGAGCTTCCTGTTTTCCCCCTTGGGAAGAATCGACCGCATGGCGTTACTTCAGTGCGTCGGCGCGCAGATCGACGCCGGCGGATTCGAACACGAGCGTGCGGTCGTACCACTGCTCTTTTCTAATACTCCACGCGGCGCAGGCGGTGTCCTCGTCGAGCGCTTCAACGGGCACGTCGTAGGTGTACTTGCCTTCCGCGTTTTCCACATAGGGGATGAAGTCGGCCTCGCTCGCGGCGGCAGCCTCGTCGCCCGTGCCCATGAAGAGCTTGCCGTAGCCCGTGCCGGAAAGCGTCATCACGCAGTGCATGGAGCCGTTTTCCACGATGAGCTGGGCGTCCACAATCCTGAACATGTTCGAGCTGGAATCTACGGTGATCGGATAGGTGCCGTCGGCCACCTTGTCGGCGGTGATGGGGGCAGCGCTTGCGCCCTCGGGCGCAAGCGCTGCCTGTTCGGTCTTTTCCTGGGAATCGGCATCGCTTGCCTTTGCGCTGTCGATTGAATTTCCGCCGCAGCCGGCGAGCGAGAACGCGAAAAGCGCCGCTGACAGGGCGAAGGCGAGGGTTTTCTTCAACATGGAGGGGTTCCTTTCAATCGCTTCGACCGCCCGCGCCGTGCTGTGGGTGGGCGGGATGCGAATGCAACGGGCATGCGCCGTCAGTCGGGGAAGGCGCATGCCCGTTGCACGGGGACGCGACCGGCGCCCCCGTGCGCGGCGAGTTTACAGCTTGGCGATGGCGTCGTCCACGTGTGAGACGTAGATGTCGTCGACCGCGACGTTCTGTCCCAGACCCTGGAGCAGGCACGTCACTTCGAAGCCGGCGGCCACGAACTTCGCAGCCCAGCTGTCGGGGTCGGTCTCGTCTGCCATGTCGTTGTTCGCGTGGTCGCCCGCGACCACCATGAACGGCGCGAGCACGGCCTTCTTGTAGCCTGCGGCGCTCGCGGCGGCGATAACATCCTCGCAGGTCGGTTCAGCCTCGACGGTGCCGACGAAGAACTGCGTCAAGCCCTCGTTCTTGAACACTTCCTGCATCTTGGCATAGTCGGCGTTGGAATCGGCTTCGGTGCCGTGGCCCATGAGGCACAGCGCCGTCTTGCCGTCGTCGAAGGACGCCATGTTCTCCTTAATGGCTGCGGCCACCTTCTTGTAGTCGTCGTCGGAGGTGAGCAGCGGGTCGCCGAGCGAGATTTTGTCGAACTTGTCGGCGTACTTGTCGAGCTCGTCTTTCACGTCGGTGTATTCCAGGCCACCCATGAGATGCGTCGGCTGCACGACGATTTCCTTCACGCCGTCTTCCACGCAGCGGTCGAGCGCCTCGGTCATGTTGTCGATCGTGATGCCGTCGCGCTTCTTCAGCTTATCGATGATGATCTGCGCGGTGAAGGCGCGGCGGATGTCGTAGTCCTGCCAGTACTTCTCGCGGATAGCGTCTTCGATGGCGCCGATGGTGATGTGGCGCGAGTCGTTGTAGCTCGTGCCGAAGCTCGTGACGAGGATGACCGGCTTCACGGCCTTCTCCTTTTCGCTCGATTTCTCGGAACTCGCGGAGGTGCTGGAGCAGCCCGCGAGCGCGAATCCGGCGAGCGCGACGGCTCCGGTTGCTGCGGCGCCCATGAAGCCGCGGCGTGACATCTGGTCGGACATGGTTTTTCCTTTCCTCGGTTTGCCGGTCCCCCGGCGACAGTTGCTTGTCGGCACAAGCGAAAGAAAAGCGCACCCCTCGGGGTTCACAAGGAGCTAATGCCACGGCGATGCCGTGAGGAAAAGGCGAAGCAGTCTGGCTTGGGGCGCGAGGCAGTTCGCCCGCGCGTCCTATACAGTAATGTCCCTTGCCCAGGATTCCCACCTGGTTCCCTCCGCAAGCCAGCGCGGGCTGTGCGGGCGCCGCGCCGGTCATTTCCTTTTATCCGATTGTCATATGCTCGTTGCCGAAACTTTTACTATGATAGTGGGCACTTGTGAACGTGTCAAAGCCAGGGCGGGCGGCATTGCGCCTCCTGCCTGCGTATTTGCGCCGATTGCCGCTGCGGGCGCCGTGTTTTGCCCGCTGTGCGAAGGGCGGCGTAAACGGTTGCGATGAGAAACGGGAAGGGAAGGCTCGGATGATTCATATCGTTGGCGCAGGCTCGGGCGCCGCCGACCTTATCACGCTGCGCGGGGCGCGCCTTCTGCGCGCGGCCGACGTGGTCGTTTGGGCGGGGAGCCTTGTGAACCCCGAGCTGCTCGCCGATTGCAAGGAATCCTGCGTCGTCTACGACAGCGCGCACATGACCTTGGAGGAAGTGCTCGACGTGATGTGTGCGGCGGATGCGCGGGGCGAGGAAGTGGTGCGCCTGCACACGGGTGACCCGTGCCTATACGGCGCCATCCAGGAGCAGATGGACGCACTCGACGCGCGCGGCGTGGACTACGAGGTGGTGCCCGGCGTGTCGAGCTTTTGCGGTGCCGCGGCGGCGCTTCGCCAGGAATACACGCTGCCGGGAATCAGCCAGTCGGTCGTGATCACGCGGCTTTCCGGGCGCACCCCCATGCCCGCGGGCGAGGGCATGCGCACCATGGCGGAAAGCGGCTCGACTATGGTTATCTTCTTGAGCTCGGGTATGCTCGCCGAGCTTTCCGCCGAGCTTTTGGCCGCTGGCCGCAGCTCCGACGAGCCGGCGGCGCTCGTGTACAAGGCGACCTGGCCTGAGGAGCGCGTGGTGCGCTGCACAGTGGGCACGCTTGCCGATGCGGGTGCGCGAGAGGGCATCGACCGCACGGCGCTCGTGGTGGTGGGCCGCGTGCTCGGAGCTCGCGGCGGGCTTGCGTACGACGGCGCGCAAGCGGAGTCGTACGAGCGCAGCAAGCTTTACGACCCTTCGTTTGCCACGGGGTATCGGAAGGCGAGCAGCTAGCGTGGCCTTCGAGCACTACATATATACCTGTC
>UQMO01000060.1 GCA_900542125.1 uncultured Collinsella sp.
GGGATTGGTCAATCTCGGCCGACTATATTTGGCTAAATTATTCCGACGCTAACACTCGACCTACTCGCCCTCGTTCAAGACCGGGCGGGGCTGCGGCTGAGGGCTCGACGAGACCTACTTCCCCGAGCCGTTCAGGGGCAACCACTCGAAAGGGTCATTTACGATGCCACGTCCCTCCCGACATCGCGGCAAGCAGGTGCACAGGCGCGGACTGTCGCGCGAGCAGATCTGCGTCTTGACCGGCGTGAATGACTCGAACGAGACGTTTCTCGAGGTCTCGGGACGAGGCATCCTGTCGAGGAAACGCGCCATGGACGTGCTGAGGGACCGCATCGCGTCCGCTTCCGTCGTGGCGCCGGACAAGGCGTCCGCCTATGTCGACGTCCTCGCGGAACTCGAGGTCGCCGCACACACGGTCCACGATTCCAAGGACCGTTCCGAGGGGACCATCAATCGGATCAACACCGTCCATTCGCTCCTCGATACCTTCATGAAGCCGTTAAAGGGCGTGTCGAAGAAGCACCTCGGCGCCTACCTCGCTTGGTTCAAGTAGCGCCGGACCTTCATGGCGACCGATTCCGGCACCGCCGAGCGCACGGTTGCGCGACAGCTCGCCAACGGCGTGTGCAGGAGCCGCATCCGTGATATGTTCAACGTCCTGCCGCCCTAACAGAGCCAAATCAATCCAACAGTTTAGATAACGGGTAATGATTCGGGAACAGGGCGTTCGGCCGGATGGGACAGATGGATATGGAAAGAACGAACCCCTACGGGGCACACAAGTAGAGACAAACAATGGGGTCGCTTCGAGAAGCGACCCCATTGTTTGCACAATTGAATTAGGCGCTGAGACCAAGTTGAGTCAATCTTAGACTAACAGAGAGAAGCGCCGCCCAAGTCATGTACTATCCGCTCCAACTCGACAATGTAGGACTCAACCGAATCATCCGATGGCGAGACTTCTGCTCGAATAATGTGGTCCCATTTATACAGGAAATTTTCAACCTGTCGATCTGGGTCATTCTTCCACAGTGGAGCAAGTGCAATCAACGCCGCATCAAAAGGATTGAAGGAAAAATTATCAGCATCAATATAGCCACCCATACCGCCCCTGTCGCAGTCATATACACTTCTAACTATTCTCTCCAATTCAATAGCCTGATTATGATTCATAAAATCACCTCCCTTTCTACTCTTGATACCCCAAAATAGAGAGGAAAAGAGTTTCGATAACATTTATCCGGTTGAAAATCATACACAATCGCTAAACATCTGTTGATTTCCGATCTCAGCCGATCACATTAAACCGATAGGCCGTTCCGGCAGTTATCCGGACGCCCCCGCGGACCCCGTGGGCCCCGGGGGCGGCGTTTTCCCAGTTGGAGGAACGGTGGAGATGTGTTTCGATGGGTTCGGTGGCCATGCTTCGCCCTCCGCCTGACACCGCTTCCCAGACCCAGTCGGACGTTCGGTCCGCCTATTCCGTTTTACCTTAAGGATAGACCAGCGGGGTATCGCCCATCTCGGCGCGCGCAGGCTCTATGAGCCCCGGCGTCAGGTCGAGCATGTCGACGGGTGTTAATGATCACTAAAAAGAGGTCCGCGTGATCGCCGGCAATCGAGCACCGTGAGCACCGAAACTGAGCAGTTTGAGCAGAAGGGCCGTACCCCGGGAACCGAGAGCGCGGCCCTCGCCATACGGTTTCCCCGGGCGGACACTTTGGCGAGGCCGCCCGGGAAGGATGGGGAGATGACCGTGCCCCTGGACACAGTGAATGATATACGGTCGACGGAGGCAGCCGGACGCCCGGGGTTCAAGATAGCCCGGGCACTTCACCTGAGCCGCAACACCGTGGCGAAGTACGCCGACATAGAGGACATGTCACCCGCCGCAACGATACCCCAAAGGAGGGCCAGGCCGACGCTCGAGTAAACCTGAATCTACCCCATCCCCTCATCTATCGCCACGAGGAACTTAACCACTTCCCCAGTATGCACGCGAACTCCCGTCCGAACAATCGAATGACCCACCATAGTATCCGCGGCCCCCAAACAAGCAGCGAACTAGAACCGTTCGAGAATCTCCTCGGCATTCTCTCGCAGATAGATATTTAGGTCCGGCACGGCAAACTGCACGTAGCCCCTCTGTGGCGCCTGAATAACCTCTCTTTGTAGCAATTTTGCCCTAATAGAGCTAACCTCATTGGTCTTTTTACCCATGCGCCTAGCAATCTCGGATGATTTGGACTGTCGTTTGTCCTCGCACATCGCCAAAAGGTATTTGATATCGTTAGGCCCCAGTCCAGAAATCGCGGGCTCGTGAACAACATCGTGAAAACGAGCCTCTGCCAGCGCAATGCCTTCGGCAACATCGCGCTCGCTCACAATGGCACTTTTGGCACGATGCAAGTTGGCGCGCTGCCAAATTGAATAACCGACCAGTTGCACCAGATAGGCATAGCCCTTAGTGGCCTTAGCGGCTCTCGACAGAAGATTGTCCTCTATGGTCAAACCAGTCGCGACAAAGCTATCGCCCATAGAGAGCGCTACCTCCACCTGGTTGATAGGCGCCAGATCTTCGGGGAGGGCACGACGCAAGAACGTAAGCGCCTTGCCGTTAATAAGATCCATAACGCCGGCGGGTAAGCCGGCAAAGGCAAGTGCGATATCTACTTATATCGAATAATATCGAGCTGTATAAGCTTGTATAAACTTATCGCGAAAGTATCGAGTTTTCGTAATTTATCTTAGTAAGTAGTCCAACCCTGCTTTCTTCCAAGTTCATAGCGAAGGAAAGTTAAAGACTTCCTAAAAACTATTGCCTTAGACCGAGAAATACTCGCTCTCAACGGATAAGTTCGGCCCCAACCACGGATCGCCCGTCAAGAAGAACTCCGGCCAGCGCTGCATGAACAGTGCCTGTTCACGTTTCCAGCGACAAATCTTTTCCTCGTTGGCCTCTTCTCTGCCGCGCGAGGTGAACTCGTAGTGGTACAGCTCGGCATAGGGCGTAAAGATGGTGCGGTAGCCCGCCTCCCATGCGCGCAGGCAAAAGTCTGCGTCGTTAAAGCCAACGGCGAATTCCTCGTTGTAGCCGCCGACCCGCTCAAATACGTCGCGTCGGACCATCTGGCAGGCACCCGTTACGGCGCAGAAGTTACCGGGGCGCACGGCACGGGCAAGATAGCCCTCGCGCTTTGCCGAGAAGTCCTGGTTGGCATGAGCAAGTGCGCCACGCACGCCGACCAAAACGCCAGCGTGCTGCACCAAATAATCGGCAAAGTAGAGTTTGGCGCCCACCACACCCACATCGGGACGTTGCAGATAGCCCATCATCTCTTCGATAAAGTCGGGGCTTATGACCTCGGTATCGTTGTTCAGCAGCAGTAGATAGTCGCCCTTGGCATGCTCTACGCCAAAGTTGATGATCTGGGAGTAATTGAACTCGCCCGGCCAGTACACAACGCGTGCGTTACCTTTGCCTTCAGATACTGCGGCCACGCGCTCCGGCAGGGTTTCGTAATACGCAAACGTCTCCGGATCTTCACTGTTGTTCTCCACCAAGACGATCTCGTAGTTGGCATACGTGGCCTTCTGGGCGATCGACATCACACAGGCGTCGAGCGTCTCGACGTGGTCCTTGGTGGGAATCACAATGCTCACCAGCGGCGCAGACTCCGGCAGCGCATAACGCATGCGATAGACAAACGGCGTCTCGGTCTCCTCGACCGTTCCGTGAACGCCAAGCGAGTCAAAGTGGCGCTGCAGCGCCAAACGACCAGCTTCAATGGCATACGGCTTGCTATCAGCAGAGCCATCGGCGGTGGAGCCGGGGTGCACACGCCAGTGATACAACACGTGGGCAATATGCTCAAACTGTGCGCCCGATGCAAGGCAGCGAAGCGTCAGGTCGTAATCCTGGGCACCCGCAACGTCTTCTGGGGACGTGCCAATGTGATCGATAAGCGCCTTCTCCACCATCAGAAAATGCGTCACACAGTTATGGCTATAGAGCAGGTCGATGTTAAGCCGCGTCTTAAATACTGGCTGACCCCACTCCCCCGTTTTCTGGAACATGTCCTCGTCACAGAACAGGACCTGCGGACGCTCCCCCTCTGCCGCTTTGTTCAACGCGGCGACATAGTGGAACAACGCATCCGGCTCCAGAATGTCATCGTGGTCCAAAAATGCGATGTAGTCGCCCGTCGCTTGCTGAATGCCAGCGTTGGTGTTGAGTACAATGCCGCCGTTGCCGGGAAGCTCGATGCGACGGACGCGCTCGTCGTTGGCACCTGCCGCAAGGGTGGCCACCGCGTCCCATTCGGGCGAGGCGTCCATAAGCAGCAATTCCCAGTTGTCATAGCTCTGGGATAGCACAGAGTCCAGCAACTCGCGCAGGTAAACCCGATCGGTCCTATAGCACGGCACCACAATGCTCACGAGCGGCCTATAGGCAAATGCCGCCGAAGCGACACGCTGGCACGCCAAATCACCCGGCTTTGCGCGATACTGCTCAAACCAACGTCGATAAGCCGCGTCGTCCGCGCGTGCATCCTTCATGCGATTCCAGCTGTCGTCAACCATGCCATTGTACAAACGACCATCCATGGCACAAAATCCACTCTGGATTTGGCCCGTAGGATCAGCCGCAATCGCAACAAAATCGCGTATATCCTGAGGCATCTCAACGCTCAGATACGTTTTATTAACGCGACATCCGTTCTGCTGGAGAACATCGACCTGCGACTCAAACACATGCACGGTGGCATCAATCGCGTTCATATGCGTATCGAAGATCTGGAGCTCAGGGGCGCACTGAGGGCCTCCCGCCCACTTGACCTCATAGCGCCAGACGACGCCCTCATCTGCCGGTAAATAACGAACGGCATCAATCTCGTATCGACCGCAGCACTCGCCGCGTTGCGCATCGCGAACGAGTGCGCACATCGCAGGCTTTGCTTTGTAGTTAATCTTGGATTCAAGCTTGGCAATACGACTATCAAGGTGAATAGAGCCCAGCCTTTTGCCGTCGGACGCAAATAAGATGTCAATCGTAGAGCCGTCCAAAAACGGAAGCACCAAGACGACGAGTTCGCGCTCATAATCGGCAACGGAGGGACAAAGCGCCAGCACACGACCATGGTCGACCGTAAGTGCCAAAGACGGCACGCAAACGCCATTGGTCGTCGCATGAGCAAAGGCCTGGGAACCCTCCTGCTCAATAAGCCCCGCGATATCCTGGCCGACAAAACGAAGCAGCACAAACAGGCGACCCTGACTGCGGCAAAGCGCCAAACGCTTGATACTCATCTACACTTCTCGCTTTCCCAGAGCGTTCGCAGCCATGCGCTTGCACGCGCCCAAGCGCCCAAACCTCAAGACGTCGTAATCGAACATGAGCTTTTTGCACGAACGAGAAGCAGGCGCCTTACCGACAAGTGCCGCACGCACCAGAGCGGCAACAGAAGGAGCGCATTGTGCGAGCGCAGCATCACTGCCCACGGCAGAACCGTCAAGCGCCGCGGCGACGGCAGCAAACACCTTGCCGCAGCCCGCGCTCAGCAGCCTGAGCGCATCGTACAGCACCAAATCGCACAGGAAGTACGCCAGGTCATCGGCATGCTGATCGTCGAGCCCATCACGGCGCCAATCGGCCAGCACCGCGGAGCAAATCTTCACGTGCTCCAGCAGACGCGTCTCGTCGTCGTAGCGCATGGTGTCCATGAGCGAACCCTTGCGCGCCACGCGGTAGTCATACAACTTGTTCGAGATAAGCGCGGTCTTGCGCGAGCGACCGTACACGGCAAAATCAAAGACCTGATCCTCGCCATATTTAACGGTTTCATCGAACACGATCCCGTTGCCCAGCAAAAAAGCGCGCTTGCAAGCGGTGCGCCATGCAAAGGGGCGAGATGCTTCCTTAAACAGCAGGTCGGAGCTATAGCCCACAAACGACACATCGCGCGGGCTCAGCACATAGTTAAGCCACGGATACCCCGCCTCCAACGGATACGGGTTTGCGCCAAAGGTCAAAACGTCGCAGCCCTCGCGCTCAAAGGCATCTACGATCACACGGCACGCATCGGGCGTAAATCGGTCGTCGGAATCCAAGAACGCGACGATAGGCGCCGTGGACGCAGCGATACCCGCATTGCGCGCGCTCGACAGGCCGCCGTTCTCCTTATCGACCAGCGTAAAGCGCGCGTCCTTTTCGCAATAGGTAGCCGCAATATCGCGCGAACCGTCCGGCGAGCCATCGTTGACCAGCACGCCTTCCCAATCGGGCATGTCCTGTGCAAGCAGGGAGTCCAGGCACCAGGCCAGGCACTCCTCCACGTTATAGATGGGAACGACAACGGAAATCTTGGGGGTAGCCATAGTCACTCGCTCCTACTGTGCTGCCGGAACGTCGTCAGGGTGCGGGTTGTCGCCGTAGGTGCGCTGATACGTCAGCACGCGCCAGACCAGCGGTAGGCCGCCAATCTTAAAGTAATGCTTAAACGTATTGAGCTTGCCCGGCTTCTTAAAGTCAAAGCGCGAATCGATATAGGCGCGGGGCGACTTGACCATCAGGCGCAAGTCGGTCTCGCCACGCGGATCAAACAGCGACAGATCAAAGCGACCGGCATCCCAATCGGCCTTGAGCTCAGGAGATGCCTTTTCCCAAAACTGCTCGCGCAGTTCATCGACCAGGCGCTCATCGTTCCAACGGTACGTATCGACCTTCATGCGCATTAAAATACCCTGAAGCTGAGCCTTAAGCTCGGGGCGTTCATCCAAAAAGCGCTGCATCTCGGCGTATTCGTCGCACACGCAAAATACCTTGTTGGGCGAATTAACGGAGCTCTTCTCGTTGTCTTGGCGATAGCACAAAATGGGGTCCGCGATAAACGCAGCGCGCTCGGCGCATGCCCAGACCTTAAAGTTAAAACCCGCATCCTGATACGAGGCACCCGGCGTGGGAAGGAAGCGAATCTGATTGTCGTTGAGAAACTCGCGCCGATAGATAGCCGACCAAATGGAAGGTTTGCGGTAGAAGATGCCCGGGCGATCGACGGGGCGATACGCGGCGCCCGTCATATGCTCGTCGATAATCCCAAACAGCTCACGTCGCTCGCTGGGCGTGGACCAATACAGATAAAAGTCACCCTTTACCGCATCGGCATGCTCAGCATCGGCCTTGGCGACCAGCTTTTGAAGCGAATCCTCAAACATAAAGTCGTCGGACTCAAGGATGCCCACGTACTCACCGCGCGCCATCTCCAGGCCACGGTTCATCGAGTCGCCGTAGCCGCTGTTGGCCTTGTCGATCATCTTTACACGGGGGTCGTGCTCCATGTACTCGCGGATGATATCCGGCGAGCTATCGGTGGAGCCGTCGTTGATGCAGATGATCTCGATGTCATTGAGCGTCTGCGCCACGGCGGAATCGAGGCACACGCGCAGATAGCGCTCGACATTGCAAATGGGGACAAGCAGCGAAACTTTAGGGGTATCAGAGTTCTGCAAGAGAACCTCCTGTTGAATAGCGTGTAACAGGGTTATTTTAGCAGCCGAGTTGCGGCGGGCGGCAGCGCTTGGAATTAGATAAAGCGCTCCAGGCAGGCTTTGAGACCGCGAGTCGAAAGATAGAACAGCGTGGCGTCTGCCATCGAAACGCCCGAGGTCGCCGCAACGAGCTTGTGGGCAACACGGCGAACGGCGCCCTTAGCAGGCATATCCGCCCACTCAGTTCCCAAAAATGTCGTGAGGTCCATGTTGACGCAAGCCGCCACGCGATGGAAGTCGTCGGCATCCAAGCGCGCTAGGTCGAACACAATTAGGTCCAAAAACCAAGTTATCAGCTCGCCGGGGCACAGGTCCCAAAGACCGTAGGCCGCCCAGTCCTCCAAGACCTCCTCGAGCATCCTCATGTGGGCGTCAAGCTTTTTGGCGCGAGCCTCGGCACTGTTGAACTCGTGCGTCGCCGATTCACTCTCCATCACGTAGTGGTAGAACTTGTCCGGCATGACGACGGTCTTGCGGGCAAGCGCATAAGCCGCAAATTGGAAGACGACGTCCTCGCCCAAAGCCAAACCGGGGGCGAAGCGAATACCTTCGCGATTGAGCAGCTCGCGCGAAAAAGCCGCGCGGCAGGCATAGGGCTGCGCATTCGAATGGAACAGCAGTTGGGGATCACGGGCGCCGAAGGTACCAGCTTTGGGGCTCATGAGTTGCTGGACGCGTTTGGGGGCAGCATCGGCAGGTTCACAGACGCCGCCAAAAACGGCGGCCTCGGCATCTGCAGACTCCATAGCATGTAGCACGCGCTCGATCGTCTGGGCATCGATGTAATCGTCGGCGTCCACAAAAAAGACGGTCTCGCCCTCGGCGGCATCGATACCGGCATTTCGAGCGCACGAAACGCCCGCGTTTTCCTGGTCAATCACCAGTACGCGATCGTCGGCCTGCGCGATCTGGCGCAACAAGTTCAACGAATCATCAGTCGAACCGTCGTTGACACACACAACCTGAATCGAGCGCTCGGACTGGGCCAACAGCGAATCGAGGCATCGCTGAATGGAGCGCGCAGAGTTGTAAACGGGGACGACAATGGTAGCTTCAGGACACGAGGCCTCTCCCATGCCGACCTACCCCCTCAGCGATTCGATGAGGAAGGCAGCAACCACGCCTGGGCCTCCAACCGAGGCGTAATACTTAGCACGCCCCAAGGCACCATCCGTCGCAAAACTCGGATGCTCGTCAACCCAGCCCTCGGGATCTTTGAGGATGGCAGCGAGATTCGCGCGCTTCCACGGCTTGAGGTCATCAAGCGAAAAGTCCCCGGCGTCCAAGGCCGCTTGGAACTCCTTGGCCATCTGAACCAGGAACTCCTTATAGAACTTGGGCGCCAGGCGCACGTAGTTCCACATGTACGAATCGTACTTAATGAGCTGATTAAACTTGAGCATGCGCGCGACATCGCCGCTTGCGTGGTCGCGGGCATAATCCTCTCGAATCCAACGCTCAATCTCGGCATACTCGGTATTGACGCAAAAGACCTTAGCCGAAGAATTGACCGAGGAATTCTCGTTGTCCTGGCGATACGACAACACGGCATCATGCAGGTAAACAGCCTTATCGGCGCACGCGATCACCTTAAAGGCGAATGACGTGTCCTGAAAGGATGCCCCCGGAGTCGGCAAGAACTTGATGCCGTTGCGCTCAAGAAAATCGCGACGGTACACGGCCGACCAAATCGACGGCTTTTGCTTAAAGAACTGCGTCGTATCGCTCGGGTGCACTGGCTTGCCACAGTCCTTGGCTTTAAACATCTCGTGCAGCGAACGGCGCTCCTCGGGCTTAGACCAGTAGAAATCAAAGTTCGCCTTCGCAAAGTCGGCATTATTGCTATCGGCGGCCGAGACAAGTTTTTCGAGTGCGTCGGACGCCATAAAGTCATCGGACTCCAAGATGCCAACGTACTTGCCACGCGCCATCTCCAGGCCGTGGTTCATCGAGTCGCCGTAGCCGCTGTTGGCCTTGTCGATCATCTTGACGCGCCTATCGCGCTCCATATACTCGCGGATAATCGCCGGCGAGTTGTCGGTCGACCCGTCGTTAATGCAGATGATCTCAATATCCTTGAGCGTCTGCGCCAGGGCGGAATCGAGGCACTCGCGCAGGTAGCGCTGAACATTGTAAATGGGAATAAGCAGCGACAGAACAGGGCTGCCAGAGGCGTTAGTAGACAAATGTGCTCCTTAGGAAATACCTGTCGTTTCATGGTATCAAAGGGTCAGCGCGCCAGCGGGCGTTTATATAATCTATGGAGCCTCTTGCGGGCAAAGCAGCCCCACGTCATGCGGCGGGCCCATGGCAGGTTCCTGCGTTTTATTCAAAGCTTGCCGCCAAGGTGCGCCGAGCCTTTACAATAGGACAGTCCCAAGGACGTATTCGATAGCTTCCGCGCAGCACTCGCCCGCCGCGCGTGAAAGGATATATTGCCTCATGCCTTCAACCCTTCCCGCTCCCATCGATAAGCTCGCCATCGTCGTCGTTACGTACAAACGCCAGGAACTCCTGGCCAATTTGTTCGACTCCATGACCGAGCTCACGGCCGCGCCCTGGCGCATCGTGATTGTCGATAACGAGAATTCGCGCGAGACCGAGGCCATGTGCACCGCATTCAACGAGCGCCTGGCCAACCTGTGGGGCATCGACACCGAGCAGCCCGACGCGCAGGGCGGCACCGACCGTGTCATCTACACCCCGCAGCTCGAAAACGGCGGCGGTGCGGGCGGCTTCTCCGCCGGCACTAAATGCGCCTACGACTTGGGGGCCCAGTGGTTCTGGGTCATGGACGATGACGTGCTCGTCATCCCCGAAGGCATCGAGCGCTTGGCCAAGTGGACCGACCGCTACGACGTCATCCAGGGTTCGCGCCTGGACTTTGACGGCGGCGCCTTCTTTTGGCAGTACCAGCTCATCCTTTCGCTCGGCATTCCCAACCCCGTCGCCAAGTGGGACTTAGGCCCCGAGGGCCATCGCGCCATGAACCAGCTGTGCTTTGAGGGCGGCATGTTCTCGCGCCGTGTGGTCGACAAGATCGGCCTGCCCGA
Organism: uncultured Collinsella sp.; assembly: GCA_900542125.1. Lineage (GTDB taxonomy): Bacteria > Actinomycetota > Coriobacteriia > Coriobacteriales > Coriobacteriaceae > Collinsella. The sequence goes on from UQMO01000060.1 coordinate 10,602, forward strand.
TGCGCGCTTCTTTATCTACGGCGACGATGCCTGCTACGGCTACGTAGCCAGCCAACACTTCCCCGCCGCCGTGGTCGCCGACGTGGTGCTCAAGCGCGCCCGCGCCGTCTCTAACTGGGATATCGCCGGCAAGCGCCAGCTCAACTCCACGAGCGACACCAACCGTTACTACATCATGCGCAACCGCGGTTATCTGGCCCGCTACATGCAGATTTACGGCGACTATCACCCCGTGCTGTTCCGTCTGGGCAACGCCGCGACCTTCTGCAAGGAGTTCATTCGCCTGGCCGCCGTTGACAAGTGCTTTAAGACCGGAATTCCGGCGCTGCGCCGCGGCATGAAGGACGCCCGCAAGATCATCAAGGACCCCAACTGGAAGCCCATGCCGCCCATGAAGGCCACCAAGTAACGGAAGCCGGAAACACCTCAGTGCTTAAAGCCGCTGGCACACCGTAGTCACATGCTGCCCATCAAAACCAAACCCCCAGCGCATGCGGCCAACGCCCGGTCGCGGCACACGGATTTCGTCGATGCCGTCGCGCTCTATGTCGAGTAGCGACTGCACGGCCAGCAATTCCAGGCCCAGCGCATCCACATCGGGGTCATACATCAAGTTAATCGTTATCAGCGGACGCTCGTCCAGCATGCCAATCGTATCTGCTACGTCGAACACGGCGCCCGTAGGAAAAACCTGGATGTCCCAGCGATCCGCGCCACACTTTCGCCTCGAAGCAGGATTGGCATAGCCCGGCAATCCAAAGCAGAGTCCTTGCAAGAGCAGGTGATATGGCAGCGGCGCATCTGGGTCGGTCGCACCGATTCCCGCATCTCCCAGGATGCGGCTTAGCGCCCGCCTCACCGTATCCTCGTCCCCACGGCACAACCCGTCGCGAAACGCATCGACGTCTCGAATGTCTTCGGCAGCGCACTCAAACCACTCAACAATCACTAGACGCAAGGCCTGGCGAAGCTCGTTATTGGGCAACCGCAAGGCACGGAGGCGATTGCCATGTTCTGGCTCCTCAGTCATATCCGTCGTGAGAAAACCGGACAGATATAGCGCTGTCCACATGCCATCGTCAGGCGAGACATCTAGCTCTGCAGTGCCCAAACAAAGCGGGACCTCAGCGCACCCATGGGCCTCGAGCAAATCGAACAAGACCGAAAGACGCTCGAGATTCCACCCGGCAACTACCCTACTCAGGCAATCGGCATATCCATACAGATCGGCATGCACGGGCGCCGTGCAGCCTCGGTCCAGAAAACCGATCACGCGTGCCGGACTCGAGCAATAGGCCCTGCCAAACCGATACCCCTCGAGCCATTCACGCGCATCATCAAGATATTCCTCGCGCCCAGCATGATTCAAAAGAGCCTGGACCTCGGCATCCGAAAAGCCGAACCAACGGTCACACCAGGTCGAAAGCGGCGTCGTCAGACAATACGAGCAGCCATGCAAAGAAAGCGCCGCTTCGGCAGGGCCGGGACGCTCCCCCATCAAACACGTCAGCCGCAACGAATCGCGCGCAGTGGCAATGGCATCGAACAGCACGCGATCGAATAGCCCTGCCGGATCGGCGTCGGAAGCGTCCCTCGCGCTCGCACGGCGAGACCACGCCGCATCGTACCCATCAACGAGCAATACAACCTGCTCATCGCAGGCCATCTCCAGCAGCTCAATGAGCACACCGAGCACCGAGTCAACCTCGTCCGCGCTCGCCACGCCACGCGCGACGCGTTCGATGTGACGCACCTTATCTCGAGCTAAATCCGGAGCCTCCAAGAGCGCCAGCCAGCGAGCGCACTCGCCCGAAAGGGCATCGCGCACGACGCTGGCAACAGCGGGGCCACGCCTCGCAGCGCCAGAAAAGTCCAGCGATATCACCGGATAGCAAGCATGCTCATCCCGATAGCGCCCGCCGTCCGCATCCCAAATCTGAGCATCGGCAAACAAACGCTGACCAGAGCGACCGACCGCTGGACGCTCCAGAAAAGCCCTGAGCATCGACAAGTTCATGCTCTTGCCAAAACCCTCGGGTCGACAGCACACCACAACGGACGCGTCGCAGTCCAACACATCGGCAATAAACATGGTCTTGTCAACCAGCATGCAGCAACCAAGAGCCTCCGCATAGTCGTGCACGCCAATGGGCAAAGCCGCATCGTCGGCACAGCCGATCAAACGCACGCCAAAGCCGTCAGCACAACCATTATTTGCCTGTTCAGACACCAAAACGTTCCCCCTAAATCGCAACACGATGCCAATTGTAATGACCGCCTCGCACGTACTGATGTCGGTGCGCAATCAGATCGGGCAACGGTAGCAACATGGGGTGTGAGGGGGCATAACTAATCGTTGCACAACAAAACAGGGCCCGATGCATTCGCACCGGACCCCGTCCCGACTCTTAGCTATCTGACAACCGAGAGGCTACTCCTCAGAACCGTCCTCACCAGCAGTCTTATTCTGCTGATCGAGCTTATGCTTGCCACTCACAATAGACGTGGCACCCAGCGTGGCCAAGCTTGCGCTGGCAAGGCTCGCCATCACGATGAGGTCGCCCGTCTTGGGCATGTTACCGCCCGAGGACTTGGTCGTCGTGGTCGTGGTCGTGGTGGTCACCGTTTTGGAGCCATTTTGCTCCTGGTTCTGGTCGTCGGCGTTGTCCTTACCGCCGTCCTCGCCCTGCTGCTTTCCGTCGTCGGTCTTACCCTTGCTCTCGTCCTTCTCCTTGGATTCATCCCTCGCGACCGCGGTCTGCGTCGTAGAAGCCTGATCAGAATTGTTCTTGTCAGGAGACGAGCTGCTTACGCCAGCCATCAGCGAGGAACCAAACGTGCAGCCAAGCTGCACAACGAAAGAGGGCTTCTTGTCCGTCGAAGTAGCGGGCGCGTCCGGCGCCTTATTCGAGTCGTCCTTGGAAGCACCGGAATCAGAAGCGGCGTCAGAGTTAGAGTCATTGCTAGAACCAGTATCGGCGGAAGAATCGCTCGAGCCAGTGGAAGAGTCAGAGGAACCAGCGTAGGTCGAACCGGAGGCGGCGCCGTCCGTATTGCCGGCAGAGCTTGAAGACGAATCGCCCGCAGCAGAGCCGTTAGAATCGGAGCCGCTCGAGGTAGAGCCGTCGTTGGCAACGCCACCAGCAGAGCCATCGCCGCCGGCATCGGTCGAGGGCGCATCCATCCTGCCATCGTTGGCATCGTCGCTCGAGTCGTCATTCGAATCAGGCGTCGGCGAAGGTGCCGGCGTGGGCTCGGGCTCCACAGGCGTTGCCGCGGCAGCCTCGTCCTCGGCGATATAGACCAGACAATCCTTGAGCTCATTGCGGTAGCGGTTCTTCCAGCCCTCATGATACTGGGGCTGGCTTGCATACTTGGTCGCCACGTTATTGACCACGCTGTTGGAAAGCGCCGTCACAAACTCGCGGTCCGTCATGCTGTTGGAAAGGTTTGCCCAGCGGAAGAAGTCTCTGCAGCCACCGGTGCCGCACATGTTGGTAATACTCCACACCATGCCCTTGACACAGTCGGCGCGGCCGGAGACATCAATGCCGAGAGCACTCTTGAGCCACGCCTCGGTCACCGCATAGTACGAGTTATACGCATAGGCATCCTGCAGCGCCGAGAACTCAGCAGGGTCGGTGTTATAAGCACCCTGGAAGGCCTCCTGCGCAATACGACCCAGCTCGGTGAGCTGGCCGTTCGCATACATGGGGTTGTTCGCGTTGGAAATCTCACCGCCGTGATCGATCGCGGCCTTAAGCATGCCGTACTTAGCAGAATCGTAGTTGTAGACCTGTTTCATAAACGGAACAAGCGACCAACGGCGGTCGAACTGGTAATAGCCTAGCGCGTTATAGCCATCGCCATACGAAAAGCCCTGGTTATAGTTGCCATGGCTCTCGTATTTGGTGAAGTACTTCATCTCGGCAGTCACGTTGACAAACGAGACCCCCTGAACCGACCTCAGCACGCCCGAAAAAGACTGCTGGGTGTAAAGGCCCTTATCGATATCGGTGGCATCCGAGGCAACACCCGGCGCGGGCTCCTCGGCAACAGCAGTCACAGGCGCGGCAACGGCGCCAAACGAAAGCGCCAGCGTCAGGCCCGCCACAATCGCGAAATGCTTGGGCTGCATAAGATCCTCCCTGCATTGGTGTAGTTAAAGTGCAGTTTGCAAAGATGAATCTAAGTATCCCAGCTCGCCCGTTGTTGCACAACAACCCCTCGGTAAACGGCAACAACCCTCCGCGAAATCTTAAGGAATTAAACAAACTGGTCGTCAGGCGCCAACAGAAGCTCGCCGTAACGCTCCATCAGCCCGTCCCTCAACTGGCAGAAAGCAGGGATATAGACGTCCAAGATGCGCTGAATCAAATCTTGAGCGAGCTTGTTGTCGTAGATATGGACGTTCGTATTGCGGTCTCTGAGCATATCTAGCCAGGCTGCCTCATCAATAAAGTCGTAGAATCGGTACTGTCTCTTATACACATCTCCGAGCCCACGAGACGCTCATGAATCTCG